>NZ_JBLNKT010000003.1:0-216118 GCF_048158525.1 Flavobacterium algoris | reverse complement strand
AAGGCAATAAACAAACTTTTAGAACAATTATTAAGGCAATATTTTCAATTTTTAATAAATTTCTGCTAAATCAGGTATTCCTTAAAACAAGTAGAGGCTATCTTTTCAGACAACCTCGTTTTTTTTTAATTTTAGAAGTTATTATTTTAAAATGTGTTCACTTAAAATTTTATAAACTTCATTGATATTGTTCCCTCCCTTACCAAATTGTTTTGAGATAGGAGTGTCTTCACTTTTTAACCAAATTTTTAATTCAGCATCCATGTCCAGTATTCCAGCACTTTCTTTTGAAAACTTTTTGATACTAGAATAAGGAATTGACATATAGTCGACTTTAGTGCCAACTAATTGTTTCTCCACTAAAATCAACCTTTTATTGGTGAAAATAAAGATGTCTTTAATTACTTTATATGCTTTTTCGATTATTTCACCGTTAATTAAAATAGGTTCAAATTCTTTTGAAACATTTTCAATACTAACTTCTGATGCGTTGCCTAAAATGGCATTAAATAGTCCCATAATTTTTTAGAATTTATAATTTTCAAAAATAAATTAATTTCAGTGTTATTAATGCCAATATTTTACTAATTTTCATACAAAATTAACATACATGCTGATTAAAGTTTTTGGAAGTGCCGTTTTTGGAGTCGAAGCAACAACGATTACCGTCGAAGTAAATATTGATAAAGGTATAGGATATCATCTGGTAGGATTGCCCGATAATGCCATAAAAGAGAGTAGTTATAGAATTGCTGCCGCACTCAAAAATAATGGGTATGCGATGCCTGGTAAAAAAATTACCATCAATATGGCTCCAGCCGATTTACGTAAGGAAGGATCAGCTTATGATTTGACTTTGACTATTGGGATCTTAGTTGCTTCAGGGCAAATTAAAGCGGATGATGTTGATAAATACATAATTATGGGTGAACTTTCTCTTGATGGAGGATTGCAACCCATTCGCGGAGCTTTACCAATAGCCATAAAAGCTAAAGAGGAAGGTTTTAAAGGTTTTTTTCTTCCAAAGCAAAATGTAAAAGAAGCGGCAATTGTTGCTGGTTTAGATGTTTATGGAATAGAAAATATACAAGAAGTCATTGATTTTTTTGAAGGGAAAGGGACTTTGGAACCAACAAAAATAGACACTAGAGCTGAGTTTTATAAAGATTTAGATTTTCCTGAATTTGATTTTTCAGATGTCAAAGGACAAGAGAGTATTAAGCGGTGTATGGAAATTGCTGCTGCCGGAGGACATAATATCATTTTGATTGGTCCCCCAGGTGCAGGAAAAACAATGCTAGCCAAACGTTTACCCAGTATTTTGCCGCCCATGACTTTGCGTGAAGCATTAGAAACTACTAAAATTCATAGCGTAGCTGGAAAACTAAAAGAAGTGGGCTTGATGAATCAACGTCCCTTTCGAAGCCCGCATCATACGATTTCAAATGTGGCGCTTGTGGGAGGAGGAAGTTATCCGCAGCCTGGCGAAATTTCTATGGCGCACAACGGCGTTTTATTTTTGGATGAGTTACCGGAATTTAAACGTGATGTTTTGGAAGTGATGCGGCAGCCACTTGAAGATAGAGAAGTGACCATTTCCAGAGCTAAGTTTACCGTGACCTATCCATCATCTTTTATGCTGGTGGCTAGTATGAATCCTAGTCCAAGCGGTTTTTTTAATGACCCTGATTCGCCACAAACTTCTTCCCCACATGAAATGCAACGGTATTTGAGTAAAATTTCAGGGCCTTTATTAGATCGAATTGATATTCATATTGAAGTAACTCCAGTTCCTTTCGAAAAATTATCAGATGATAGAAAAGCAGAGAGTAGCGTTGACATTCGAAAACGAGTTACTGCGGCTCGAGAGATTCAAACAGAACGTTTTGAGCAAATGGAGAATATCCATTACAATGCTCAAATGAATACCAAACACATTCGGGAATATTGCGCTCTTGACGATGTTTCTAAGCAATTATTGAAAACGGCTATGGAACGATTGAATCTTTCCGCTAGGGCCTACGACAGGATTTTGAAGGTGGCACGCACGATCGCCGATCTTGATGCGGCGCCTACAGTAATTTCCAGCCATATTGCCGAAGCCATTCAGTATAGAAGTTTGGATCGTGATGGTTGGTTGGGGTGAATTAGATTTCAGATATTTGATTAACGATTTTTGATTGCATCTATTTAACCTCTGCCGAAGCTCCGCAAAGTCTCCGACTTTGAGGTAGTGATTTTCAGTCTCTGACTGACCTTAACAAAACAAAATGAAAGAGAAAGAAGGATTCATAATTCGAGATCAATCCAAAGCGCATTTTATAACTGCAACGGTTGTGGACTGGGTTGATGTTTTTTCTAGAAAAACCTATAAAGATTGCATCATCGAAAGTCTGGTTTTTTGTATAAAAAACAAAGGAATGATTTTGTATGGATTTGTAATTATGTCCAATCACATTCATTTAATCATTCAGTCAGAAAACAGTAAATTATCTGATTTGATTCGGGATTTCAAGAAGTTTACGGCAAACACCATTTTGAATAAAATAGAAACTGAGCCAGAAAGTAGAGCCGATTGGATGCTGAAACGTTTTGAATTTGCTTGCAAAAGTCATAGCCGAAATGAAAAATATCAGTTTTGGCAATATGGAAGTCATCCTGAAGAAATTTTTTCAGAAAAGTTCTTTTGGTCGAAATTGGATTATATTCATTTGAATCCTGTTCGAGCAGGAATTGTTGCTAGAGCTTCTCATTATGTTTATTCTAGTGCTTCTAATTATGTTGAAGATAGTGGAATTATAGCAGTTACAAAAGTTGATAATCCGGTAATAGATGTTTTGAAACCACAATCAATTAGCACTATTTATAATTGGTAACGAAGGTCGGAGACCTTTTGTCACATTCTCAAAGTCGGAGACTTTGCGTAGCGTGTACTAGAATCAACAGTGTAAAAGAGTATTGGGATACCATTTTAATAACCGCTTTAGCAATCGTAATCTTCTATTTTGTTTTCGAACTAAAATTAAAAAAGAAAAGTATAGAAATAAATAAGTCAAAAAAGAGTTTTCGATAGAAATCTCTTTTATTTTTGCCAAATGTTAGAAATTCTTTACCAAGACGAATATATTATTGCAATTAATAAACCAAGTGGATTGTTAGTTCACAAATCATTTTATGCGCGCGATGCAAAAGTGTTTGCTATTCAAGAATTGAGAAATCAAATAGGAGGGCAACACGTTTATCCTGTTCATCGGTTAGATCGCAAAACCTCTGGTGTCTTGTTATTTGCGTTGGATACAGCCGTTTTAAAAATTATGAATGATCGTTTTGCCACACGTGAAGTCGAAAAAAAATATTTAGCCATTTTACGGGGTTGGTCACCCGAAGAACTAACGATTGATTATGATTTAACCAATGATGATGGCATTATACAAAATTCAATAACCTACTTTCATCTATTGCAAAGTACCGAAATTGAGTTAGAATTTAACAATAAACCTACGTCACGATATTGTCTGGTAGAAGCGATTCCTGAAACTGGACGGATGCATCAATTACGAAAACATTTCAAACATATTTTTCATCCCATTTTAGGAAGTCGTCCACATGGTTGTAACAAACAAAATAAATTATGGTTGGAGCATTTTGAACTGAAAGGAATGATGCTTCATGCACATCAGTTAATTTTTAATCATCCCATAACAAATGAACAACTTATTTTGAATGCAAAGATTAATGAAGAGTTTAGCAGAGTGGGTACTATTCTTAATCTAGATTTGAGTACGTATGAATAGAATACTAATTTGTAAAGTAATGCTTTACATTATTGTTGTATTTGGAAACAATAGTTTTCAGTATAAAAATGAGCAGATCGCAGATTTTTGATTAAAGATTTTTGATTTTAACCTCTGCAAAATCGATGATTGGATTGCTAGCGCGAGCGTCCCGCTCGTGCCTATTATAAATTTTTAATGATTTACTTTTGTTAGTGTTCACGAGCGGGACGCTCGCGCCAGCGGGGAGACTGAAAAATACAGACTCAAAGTCGAAGACTTTGGGTAGCGGTAAAAGTCCCAATAATAGTATTATTTTTGTATTAACATTCCATCAATTTTATTAATCATCTCTTTAGCGTTTGCATTTTCGGGATTTAATTCGAATGATTTTTGATAGTTCTGTTTTGAAATTTCCAGTTGTCCATTATTAAAATAACTCTCTGCCAAACTATCAAAAGCATTGAATGATTTCGGATTTTCTTCTAAATTAAATTCTAAAACTTTGATTGCGTCGTTTAATCTATCATTATTCATCAAAGTGTATCCAATCATATTCAACACATCTTCAAAATGTAATATTGAATTTTTACTTTTTAATACAAAGTAGGTTTGTTTTGCTTTTTCGATATCATTTTTAAAAAAGGCAGCAGTTATTTCTTCTTCAACTAATAATTTTTTATCCATCAATCTTTCATCAACAATTCCTGCTATATGATTGATAACTTTTTCTTCAACATTAAAGTATTTGTAGCCATTTGATAGAAAAATAATTGTCAAATCATTAGCAGTAAATTTTCTAAATGCAGTCATATATCCGCCACTAAACCCAAATGATTTTAGATTGTTTGTTGAATATACGCTCCAACCATAAAGAAAGTCATCTTTCTTATTTTTAAATTCAAATTGGCTCCACATTGAATTTTTTGTTGTTTTGCTTAAAAGAATATTTTTATCTAATCTCTCATTCCAAGCTATAAATTCTTTGAGAGTAATATTTAATCCGCTTCCTGAATTGTGAATTTTACCGTGGTCAGCATTAAATCTTTCGTATTTTTTCTTTTTAAAATTAAATACGTGATGAATAACTCTATCCGAAATGAAATCTGAAGCATTTGCTGAAAAAACCACACCTTTTTTTACAGAGGGAAATTGATTTTTCAAAACATAATCTTCAAATGTTAACCCAGTTATTTTTTCAATAATTTTTGTGAGTAAGCAATAATTGGTTTGATTGTAACTGTAATGATCTCCCGTTTCAAACTCTATTGGTTTTTTGTATAATCGAACCCATTTTTCATTTTCATCTAAAGTATATGGAATATCTTCAAATTTTACAATATCAGGTAATCCTGATGAATGTGTTACGAGATTTTTGATTTTAACATCTTGCCATTCTTTAGGAAGATTATCCAAATATTTAGAAATTTTATCTTCTAACGATAGTTTATTTTTCTCAATAAGTTGAAAAACACCAACTGCTGAAATTAATTTAGTCGTGGAATATAATCTAAAAATGCTATTTTCATCTGAAAACGTATTTTCTTCTATTGAACCTTTTCCATAATATTTCTCGAAGATAACTTTTCCATTTTTGATAACGGCAATTGCTGAACCTGGAATTTCATTAACTACAATTGTTTCTTTTAGATAATTATCTATTTTTTGTTTTAACTCTTTTTTTGAATTTTCTATTTTTTGACTAAAACAAGAAATAGTTAGAGACAAAAAACTTAAAACTAAAATTGATTTCTTCATTTTTTTGATTGATTTTTTCTAAATGTAGTTTTTTATAATTATAGGTAACTTGCATTTATGTATGACAAAATCACACAAAGCCACCCAATATGGGGTAGATATATATGACAACAGTTATAGTATTTATTTCAAATATATTGATTTTTTCTTACAAGTTAGCTGGATATTGTAGTTTCATGGTATGAATTTACAAAATGGTATTATGAAAGTAAAAACGCTCTAAATAGCCCCGATAGAAATGAAAAACCTAGTGAGAGCTGGCGTTCAACTCTCACTAGGTTTGTAGTGTATAGCGGGAAAATACGTTCTTAAAAAACGAAAATATTCTGCTCCTAAAAAAAAATAAAAATTAATTATCTATTAAAACGTCTGTCGTTATTTTGACTTGGACGTCTTGGACCAAAACTATTGTTGCTGGTGCGGTTTGTAGTTTCGGTTTTTGGTTGCTTAGGAGTTGAATTCCGTTGTTGTCTTCCTTGACCTTGCTTAATTGGTTCCGTTGAAGCGTTAGGATCTGGCTCAAAACCTCTAATGTTTTCTTTAGGCAATTTCAAACCCACCAATTTTTCTATATCACGTAAAAAGACAGTTTCGTCTGGACTAAATAACGAAATAGCTTCTCCGCTTGCTCCGGCTCTACCAGTTCTACCAATGCGGTGAACGTAGTCTTCAGGAATGTTAGGCAATTCAAAATTGACCACATGCGGTAATAACGGGATGTCTAAACCTCGCGCTGCAATATCTGTAGCCACTAAAGCGGTTAGGCTTCCGTCTTTGAAACCCGCTAAGGCTTTGGTGCGTGCACCTTGCCCTTTATTTCCATGAATTGCAGATGCTTTGATTCCGGCACTAATCATGCTTTCCGTCAATTTATTGGCGCCTTGTTTGGTACGGGTAAAAACCAAAATTTGTTTCCAGTTTCCTTCCGTTATCAATTTAATGATCAGTTCTGTTTTTTTCTCTTTGGCAACAGGATATACTTTTTGAATGATAGCATCCACGGTTGTGTTTTCCGGAGTTGCTTCAACATGAACGGGGTGGTGCAAAATGCCCATGGCCAATTTCTTGATATCTGTTGAAAAGGTTGCCGAAAACATCAAATTTTGCCTTTTTGTAGGTAATACTTTTATGATGCGCTCAATGTCACGTACAAAACCCATGTCCAGCATACGGTCTGCTTCATCCAAAACTAAGATTTCAACTTTGGCTAGCGATATTAATCCTTGATTTTGCAAATCGATTAATCGACCTGGAGTGGCGACTAAAATATCGACACCTTGACGCAATTGAGTTACTTGTGGATTTTGGTTTACACCTCCAAAAATAACGGTACTTTTTAGGTCTAAGAACTCACTGTATTCTTTTATATTGGCCAATATTTGTGCTGCTAATTCTCTGGTTGGAGTCAATATTAAGGCACGAATAGGTCTTTGTCGCAATTGTTGACCTTGCGATAATAATTGTAATATGGGTAGTGTAAAACCGGCAGTTTTTCCTGTTCCTGTTTGTGCGGATGCTAAAACATCTTTGCCTTCTAATATTGAGGGAATTGCTTTTTGTTGTATTGGAGAAGGAGTTGTATATCCTTTTTTGCTGATGGCTTTAAGTAAAGCATCAGATAAGCCTAATGAGTTGAATGACATAAATGGTGTTTATAAAGTAAACACTATTATTTAGGTTACTTTTTTAATTGGGCGCAAAGGTACAGTTAATTTTTTCGATGTGCTTTTGATTGCTTGACTTTGTTTAAATAAAAGATAGTACTCGATTTTAATCCATTACAAACCAATGTCGAGACAAATATGGTTGGTTGGGATGATTTAGTTGTTCAGTATTCATTCGGTCTGAATACTTTTTATTCTAACCCTGCAAAAGTATCTCCTTGTTTGATATCTCCAGTTTTATATCCTTTCATAAACCAAAATTTACGCTGTTCAGAAGTACCGTGTGTAAAAGATTCGGGTACAATATGTCCTTGCATTTTACTTTGAATGGCATCATCTCCTACAGCCTGCGCTGCGCTTAAGGCTTCATCAATATCATCAATGTCAAGGTTTTCTTGATTGTGTTTTGCCCATACTCCGGCATAAAAATCAGCTTGCAGTTCCAATGCTACAGATAATTTATTGCCTTCAGCCTCACTTTTTCCTTCTTGTATTTCTCTCATTTTATTTGAAGTTCCTAGTAGATTTTGTATATGATGTCCAACTTCATGTGCAATTACATAGGCTACTGCAAAGTCACCCCCTTTAGCTCCAAATTTAGTTTGTAATTCATTAAAAAAATCTAAATCCATATATACTTTTTGATCTCTAGGACAATAAAAAGGACCAGAAGCTGAGGATGCACCTCCACATGCTGTTTCTACAGCTCCAGTGAATAAGACCATTCCAGGTTTTTTGTACGTCATATTATTTTCACTAAATATCTGTCCCCAAATATCTTCGGTATCGGCAAAAACTGTTTTAGGGAATTCAGCTAATTTTTTTTCTTCGACAGATAATTCTCTTTGTTCAGTAGGAGCATTTTGTCCTTGATTCATTTGTTCTAAAATAGGAGTTAGCATTTGACCATTTTCACCTCCAAAAATATTCAATAATAAAATTATTATTCCTATTATTCCGCCGCCAACAATGGTCTTGCCTCCTGACGACATACCTCTTCTATCTTCAACATTGTCACTTTGGCGTCTTCCTATCCATTTCATAATTTTATGTTTTTTTAGTTACTCCCTTTATAAAACTGACTCTAATTTAAAATATTTTTTAAAAATAAGAGTAAATTTCACTAGAATTAATCTATCCATTTAGAAAGAGTCTCTTCAATAATTCCTTTTATTATTGGTTTTGAAATATAATCATTCATTCCAGCATTGATACACTTGTCTTTTTCATCTTTCTCAGTACCGGCAGTTATTGCGATAATAGGAATTTTTTCACCAGCTTTTAAATTACGAATCTCATTAGTTGCTTCATATCCATTCATAATCGGCATTTGTATGTCCATGAAAATAATATCAGGATTTAGGGTTTCAAACTGATCTACAGCATCTTTACCATTGAAAACTTCAGAAATGATAACATCAGAATATAAATTTTTAATTATTGTTTTAAGCAATAACATGTTAACTTTATTATCCTCAACAATCATAATTTTTATTTTTTTAGGAATTTTATTGGTCTTAACCGGAGACTCTTTTTTATCAATCAATGTCTCAATTTCATTTTCGGATGTTTGATCGCTAATCGCTAAATCTAAATCGAAATAAAAAGTACTTCCTGTGTTGATAATACTTTCTAGTTGTAATTGACTATCCATCAAACCTAATAATTGATTTGAAATTGTTAAACCCAAACCGGTTCCACCAAATTTTCTGGTTGTAGAACTATCCTCCTGAGAAAAAGCCTGAAAGATTTTCTTTTGGTTTTCCTCTAAAATTCCAATTCCAGTATCTGTAACTGCAAAACGAATTTTTGCTCTGTAAACAGCTGTTTTTTCGATAACAGAAACATCTAATTTGATATTCCCTTTTTCTGTAAATTTTACTGCATTTGCTAAAAGATTAATTAGGATTTGTTTCAAACGAACACTGTCAATCCAAAAATATTTAGGGACATCTGGTAATATATTTAATTCTAAACCTAATTTTTTTTGATTGGATTCATATAAAATTAAATCAATGATTTGACTTAGTATTTCCTTAACATCATGTTTTTCAATAAATAAATCTAGTTTTCCGGCTTCTATTTTTGAAAAATCAAGAATGTCATTTATGATTTCTAACAAGGAATGAGCAGATTGATTTACAGTTGTCATGTATTTTTCCTGTGTTCTTCCCAAATTAGTTTTCATCAATAAATCAGTAAAACCAATAATTCCATTCAAAGGTGTTCTAATTTCATGACTCATATTTGCAAGAAATTCTGATTTTGCTTTGTTGGAAGCTTCAGCTAATTCTTTTGCTTTTATAAAAGTTTCGGTTTGTTTCCTCTCTGTAATATCAATAAAAATACCTTCTATGAATGCAATTTTTCCGTCTTTATAAATAGCATCACCAAATTCTTCTACCCATATAATTTCCTTGTTTTTATGAAGAATTCGATAAATAGAATGTATAGGTCTTCCGTTTTCTATAGCATCTTGTTCCTCCAGCAAAGTTCGTTCTTTGTCTTCGGGATGGATTAAATCAATGAAAGACAGTTTTTTAGTAAGGAAATCTGATTTAGGATAACCTGTCAGTTTTTCAATTTCATCGTTGATGTAAATTTTAGTGGCGTATTTGTCATATTTAGATAAATAAACAGTACCCGGAATATTGTTAGCTAATAATCGAAATTTTTCTTCACTTTCATATATTACAGTTTCATTTGTGATTCGCTCAATGGAGGCAGCAATATTTTTTGCTAATGTTTGTAGAATATTGACTTCATCTTCACTCCATATTCTTTCTTTTTCGGTGTCATCAAATCCTAAAAATCCATGAAATTTGTTTTTTACAAAAATTGGAAAAAGAATTAATGAAACTACATGAACATGAGATAGTTTAGTTCTTAAGGATTCATTTTCTATTTTTGGAACTACAGCTTCAAAAATTTTATTATTTAAAAGTGGCGTTAACAATTCCTCAAAATAGGCATGGGGTAAATTTTGAAGCTTGACATTGTTTTCAGTTAATTTAATATTGTTAATTATCCAACGGTATTTTTGGTTTATTAATCCTGTATTTGCATCATTTTCATAATAATAGGCACGATGTGATTTAGTGGCTTTACCTATGATTATAAGAACATCCGAAAAAATAGCATTAATATCTTTACTATTTAAAAATTTATCTGTGCAAAGTGCCATTGCCGATAAAAGATCACTTTTATATTCTAATTTTTTATCCGTTTCATGTCTCAGTTGTGATGCTATAGCTAAGGAAATAATATCAGATATTGTTCGAGCAAAATTGATGTCTTCATTATCCCAATTTCTAATAGTTCCAGTAGTTTCAAAGCTGATGGTTCCAAATAATTCACCATTTGTAAAAATGGGTATATCAAGCAATGACTTGATATTGTTTTTTAAAAAATAGCTTTCTGTAAATTCTGAAATCTCCATTTTATTTAAAACATCCGGGGCACAAATTTGTTTTTTATTTTTTATGGATTCAAAATAAATTGGAAATTTTTCTCTTTTTAAAGTATTTCCAATACTAAATTGATTAGCATCTAAATGATACAAATTCTCACAACTAATTAGGTCATCAGTGTATTTCCAATAACTGACGCGATTGCATTTTGAAGCTTTTGCGGCAGCTTCAAGTATTAATTTAATACTAATTTCTAAATTGCTATAACTGCTGAAATTTGTAGTGGATAATTTTTTGATTATTTTGTTATACTCTTCCGTTTTTTCTTGACGAATTTTATTTTCGGCTTCAATATTTTTAAGTTTAGTAATGTCTCTTGCAATACCAGAGTAGCCTACTATTTTATTAGAATCATTTCTACGAATAATTACTTTTTGGGAAATCCATATTATTTCTCCATTCTTTTTTAATAAAGGAATTTCGATTGTAGGAAAATCATTTTCGTTTTCTTCTAAGTTTTGATAAAATTGCATCATTTCATCGATGTAATCAGTTCGAATAAATTCTGAATAATTTCTAGTTAAAATCTCTTCTTCTGCGTAACCTAAAATTTTAATGGTAAAGTCATTAATAAATATAAAATTGCCATCATCATCTACCTCAAAAATAATATCAGTAGCGGTTTGAATTAAATTTTTATATTGATTTTGAATTTGAACTTCATTAGTTACATCTTGTCCAATACCTATAATTAGATCATCTGTAAATTTTTTATCTTTCCACTGGATGTATTTGTATTCTCCATTTTTGCATTTAAGTTTCCTTATAAACATTGCTTCTTCATTGAAATCAGTTTGGTATGCTTCGCCAATAAACTCATTGTCTTCAGTAAGTTCCCAATATCCTAATCCCAAAACTTCATTTATGGAATATCCTAAAATTGAAGTAATAGTTTCACTACAAAACGAAACCTCTCTTTTTCTATTTGTAGCAATAATAAGAGAATTTCCCTTATTTATAATTTGATCATTAAAACGAAATTTGTCTTTGATTTTTAATGATGATACATATCGAATGTAGTTTATGATGAATGTTATAAGGCAATAGTTGAATAATAGAATACTTGTTTTAAATGGAATTAATTCTAAGATCGTAACTGTAATCAAATAAAGAATAACAGATAGAACAAAAAACCAATACAATTTTAAAGGTTTGAGAACACTATAGGAAAAGAAAAAAGTGACTATAAATGCTATAATTGGAATAATGTCAGAAGGGGTGAAAATTAAATTTCTACAGATTAAACCAAAATATAATATAAAAACTACAATGAAAAAATGCTTAATATTTTTTAAAACATAGATAGATTTTGTACTAATAAAATACATAATCAATAAAGAAAAACCAATAAGACCGTTTGTAATTAATAAACTTTTTGGTCTTATATCAAAAAGTTCAAAATTAATTTCTATGATGGGCAGTATAAGTCCTAAAAATAAAAGATAGATTTGATATTCTTTATTTTTTGAATCACTAAAATGGTTTTTTTCTATAAATGTGCTGTTTAAATTTTTTTTGATTTTAAAAAAATTGTAGACTAACAAAAAAATAAAAAAAAGTAAAATAGTAATTACTAACCAAAATTTTAGGTCGCTATTAATCAGTTTTTTAATTAATAAAAAATGATTGAAAATTATTAAATCATTAAACGAACTAAAAAAAGTAAGTTTAAGTTTAGTTAATAATAAGGAGCTATAGTAGGATACCATAGAATATATTTTGCTTAGGTTTGAAAGACTCGATTTGGGTTTCTACCTTTTGGTCAAGTAATATAATGATTTTTTTAATCAAAAAACACAACATAAATTTTTTAGTTGTTTTTTTGATTATAAAAATTAAATATTTATAGTAATTTATTCCAATTCACTTTCTGAATCAATTCCTATGATAGAAATGTAAATGGAATAATACATAGAATACATAAAAGGAATAGTGAAGAACACACCAATACAACATCCTATAAATCCTACCATTGATGCTATAATAGCTACAATAATTAATCCTAAAATTACTAATGGTTGTTTTACAATAATGATGGCACTAGATTTAATAGCATCGATTGCTTTTAGATTGCCAAAAATAATAAGCGGAATAGTTAGGAAAGTAAAAAACGATAGTATCATAGATAACAAAGTTCCTATAAATTTAATTCCACTATAATCAAAAAGGGATGATAGTATTGAACTTAAAATAGAAATTGTTAAAGTTGAAATGACTAATTCTTTAAAATAGGGAGCCTTGTAATATTCGAAAACTGTTGAAACGTGAAATTCTTCATCTTTTTCAGCGCAATGAGCCATTTTGATTAATCCTGCTGGAAAAGGGCTTAATAGGCAAGTAAAAATTATTGCACTAACAATATATATCAAAAGAGAAATTCCTGTGAAATTTTCGTTTTTTAAATTTTGTAAAAACTGTTGATTCATACCAGACATTCCAAAAGTATAAATTATAATTCCAGCAGTCAGTATTCCTATCAATACGGAGAAAACAAATATCATTAAGCCAGCATATACAGCAATTTTTTTATAGTTTTCAAATGCCAAATTAAAAACGTTTGCAAAATCTAATTGGTATCCATTGTTTTTTATTTCTTCAATTTTTTCTTTTGTAGTTCTCATTAATTGGTTTGTTAGTTTTTATTATGTGAATTAAATGTATTTATATTTTAAAATAGACTTCTTCAAAAGGAATTCTAAAACGTTCTCCATAAACGCCCTGTTCCTCCCGAAGTCCACATCCTATAATCATATTTATTTCGGATGAAGCAGGTAAATGTAATATTTTTTTTATTCTTAGCGAATCAAAACCTTCCATAGGGCAAGTATCATAATTTATTGCTGCCTTAATTATCATAAAGTTTTGAGCAGCAAGTCCAGCGCTTTTATGAGCGACAATACGCATATCACTTTTTCTTGCTTCTCTGTAAATGTGTTTAAATAGTCCAATGATTTGAAAAGCAATGAATTTTACTATTCCAATAATCCCCAGAAAATCAAAATATAGCGTTGGAATAATTTTTTTATAATAATTCAAAGCAAATTTTTCTCTTTTCGAGTAAGTGGATTCTGGTTTGTTTCCATACAGTGATTTTAAATAATCAATATTTGACTGTACTCTTTTTCTCCATAAATCTTTTCTGGCGACAACTATAACCATTTGTTGTGCTGTTTTTGCTGCATTTTGGCCAAAACTCGCTCCTGTTATTTTTTGTATAATTTCAGGAGAAACGACATGATAAAATTCCCAAAGTTACATATTACTGCTCGTAGCTGCCAGTGTTGCTAATTGAATGCATTCTTTTACTTTTTGTGCATCAATGGGTTCGTTTTTAAAAAGCTGAACGGACCGTCGGTATTTAAAGACTTAACTTACCTGTTTTTCATTGGTTACAACCATTTTAATATTTTTTTTATTGTTTTTAATTTATCATGGTAAGGAGCGTAACGCATGGGTAAATCCAACCAGTTTGCTTTTTTTACGATTCCTTTTTTATGCGAAAAAGTGTCAAAACTAAAACTACCATGATACGCGCCTATTCCGCTATGTCCAACACCTCCAAAAGGTAATCTTTTATTAGAAAAGTGAATTACGGTATCATTGATACAGCCACCTCCAAAAGGGTATTTGTGTATGATCTTTTGTGCAAACGAATGATTTTCCGTAAAAATATATAAAGCTAATGGTTTCTCGAAATTAGAGATTATGGCATTTATTTCTGTCTCATTTTCATAGGAAAGAATGGGAAGCAAAGGACCAAAAATTTCCTCTTTCATGATCAGACTATCAACACTCGATTCATCAATAAGAGTGGGGGAGATGTAACAATTTTCAATTTCAGATTGGCCGCCAAAAACTACTTTGTTACTATCAATCATATTGACCAACCGAAGCCAGTTTTTTTGATTTATAATTCGGGCATAATCGGGCGATTGTTTAGGATTTTCACCGTAAGCTTTGGTGATTTCGTCTTTCATAAATTCTATGAAATGGCTTTTCATGTTTTTTTGAATTAAAATATAATCCGGTGCAATACAGGTTTGGCCAGCGTTTATAAATTTTCCCCAAACGATTCTTTTGGCTGCAAGTTTTAAATTGGCAGTTTCATCAATGATACAAGGATTTTTTCCGCCAAGTTCCAAGGTTACGGGAGTTAAGTGTTCGGCTGCCGCTTTTGCAACAATTTTGCCTACGGGAACACTTCCTGTAAAAAAGATATAATCCCAACGTTGTGAAAGCAGCTTCTGAGTGACTTCAACTCCGCCTTCTACAACTGCTACATGACTGATTTGGAATGTTTTTTCAATAATTTTTGTAATTATTTCAGCTGTTTTTGGAGTGAGTTCCGAAGGTTTAAGAACGACTTGATTTCCTGCTGCGACAGCTGAAATTAAAGGACAAAGCGCCAGTTGAAACGGATAATTCCAGGGTGCTATAATCAATACTTTGCCGTAAGGTTCGTTGTAAATATAATCGGTGGAAGGAAAATTGAGAATGGAAGGGAAGACTTTTTTTGGTTTAGTCCATTTATATAAATTCTTTATAGTGTCTTTTAATTCAGAAATAACGTAATTGGTTTCTGTGAGTACCGCTTCAAAAGCCGGTTTCTTAAAATCATCGTATAAAGCCTGAATAATCTCATTTTCATGAGTAATAATTACATCGAGTAACTTTAGTAACGTTTCTTTTCTAAATCCTATAGTCGTTTTATAATTCATTAGGCACGCACAATTTATTTAGTGCTATGCAAGTTAATTTTTATAATTTACATAATGAATTATTCTTTTAAAAAAATCACAACGCATCCCAGATTGAGTCAGATGGAGTGGGAGCAGTTATAGTGAGCGCTTCTTTTGTAACGGGATGTATGAATGTTAATTTCCGAGCGTGTAAATGAATTCCACCGTCTGGATTACTGCGGTCAAAACCATATTTTAAATCCCCTTTTATTGGGGAACCTATGGCAGAAAGTTGGGCTCTGATTTGGTGATGTCTTCCGGTGTGGAGATTGATTTCTAATGCAAAATAGTTAGTGAGTGCCTGAAATACTTTATAATCCAAACTGGCTAATTTACTTTCAGGAACTTCTTTTAGATGCGCCTTGGAAGTGTTGTTTTTTTCGTTTCTTTTTATATAATGAACGAGATTATCTTCATCTTTTGAAGGCTTGTTTTTTACGATTGCCCAATACGTTTTTTGAGTCTCCCGATTGCTGAACAGTTCATTCATTCGGGTTAAAGCCTTACTGGTTCTGGCAAAAACGACAATTCCAGTTGTCGGTCTGTCTAAGCGATGTACAACACCCAGAAAAACTTCCCCGGGTTTGTTGTATTTGTCTTTGATATATTCTTTGACAACTTCACTCAAAGGTTTATCGCCAGTTTTATCGCCTTGCACAATATCCCCCACGCGTTTATTGACCACAATAAGGTGGTTGTCTTCGTGAAGAATTTGGAGATTGTTTTTATTCGAAATTATTTTCATTTGGATTTTTAGATGGTTGGATTTTTAGATTGTTAGACTTCTTAGATCTAAATGGTCTAACTATCCAAAAATCTATGATGTCTAAATTAATATTGCTCATTAGCATTTGGAAAATCACTGGATTTCACATCAGCAACATATTGACTGATCGCAGTTGTCATTCCTTCGTATAAATTCATGTATCTTCTCAAGAAACGCGGGCTAAATTCATTGTTCATTCCAAGCATGTCGTGAATAACCAAAACTTGTCCGTCAACGCCGCCACCGGCACCAATACCAATAACCGGAATCGAAATACTTTTAGCTACTTTCTCGGCTAAATGAGCCGGAATTTTCTCTAAAACTAATCCGAAACAGCCTAATTTTTCTAATAATTTGGCATCTTCCATCAATTTTTCAGCTTCTTCCTCTTCTTTGGCACGAACCGTATAGGTTCCAAATTTATAAATAGATTGTGGGGTTAAACCCAAATGTCCCATCACTGGAATTCCGGCGTTTAATATTTTCTTGATAGAATCTTTAATTTCTTTTCCACCTTCCAGTTTTACGGCATGCCCGCCACTTTCCTTCATGATTCTGATAGCAGAACGCAACGCTTCTTTTGGGTCTGATTGGTAGCTTCCAAAAGGTAAATCAACCACAACCAAAGCTCTTTCTATAGCTCTTACTACAGAGGATGCGTGGTATATCATTTGGTCCAAAGTAATAGGCAAAGTCGTTTCGTGTCCAGCCATTACATTTGAAGCTGAATCACCAACAAGGATTACATCGATTCCAGCAGTATCAACAATTTTAGCCATGGTATAATCATAAGCGGTCAGCATGGAAATTTTCTCTCCATTGGCTTTCATTTCAATTAGTGACTTTGTTGTAATTCTTTTGTAATCTTTTTTTGCTACAGACATTTAATATTAGATTTCAGATTTAGTTTGTAAAAGTAGTAAAATCGATTAGTTTTAAACAAAAAAATGGACTTGAAATAATTCAAATCCATTTTTAACTGTTGTTAAATTTAAAATATTTAAAGTTATGTAAGTGATTTTTTTATTACTAAAAAACCATTTCCAACATAATCTAAGCTGTTTTTTTATTGATCCATTGTCTTACAGGTATGTCGTATAATTTCAAGCAAATGTAAGCAAGCGCAACACACGATACTAAAACTAAGATACTCACCGGAAATGCTTCACTAAAAGGTATTTTATGATCTGCTACCCATCCTGTATAGATGTATATTATTGGATAGTGCGTAATGTATATTGGATACGAAATATCACCGAAAAATTTGCATATCCGTGAAGAAAATTTACTTGTAATGGCTCCGCTTGCCGCCAAGAAAATAATCAGAGGGAAAAATAAAATTACAACTGCTGAATCATAAATACCATTCAACCATAAATGCTCGCTTCCACCAATCCTTGGCATAGCTAAGGTTATTATAACTAGTAAACTACACCAAAAAAAAGCATTTTTTACATGAATTAATTTTCCCATACGGAAAAGCAATAATCCTGCAAAAAACGGATACATCATTCGAGCAAAACCAATATGTATTTGCGTTGGTTCTAACGACCATCCTCCAATAATATCTCCATTTGGACTTGTAACAGCAAGATGAATTAATGCACAACCGGCAAGAAATACGAGTATCGAAAGCGCTGTTTTTGAAAATTTTCTGACAAAAAGCGCATACAAAATATTGGCAATATATTCATAAAACAAAGACCAGCCTGGGCCATTTAACGGATGCAGTTCTGTCCAGCCACGAATATCTAAAGACGGTGGGACAGGAATCAGCGTAAATCCAATGAACATTACCAATAGCATTTTCCATACCGGGACATCATGAATAGTAGGCCACAATACCGAATCTTGAAAATAGAATAACAAAGCTCCGATAATCATTCCCATAATCACCATGGGCTGAAGCCGAATCAATCGGCGTTTGAAAAAATTCCCAATCGACATAGTTTCCCATCGGTCATCATAGGCATAGCCAATAACAAAACCAGATAATAAAAAGAAAAAATCAACTGCAAGATACCCGTGGTTTATTATTTGGTCCAGATGACTTGTAGCATGTGCCTCAAAAATGTGAAAAGCAACCACCATCAATGCGGCTACGCCACGCAAACCATCTAAAATAGGATAATGGGGTTTTGATTTTAAAGTGCTTATATTCATGTTTTTTATCTTGTGTTTTGTCGTAAGTTAGTATTGGGTTTCAAAAGTATCTATTTCTCTTCTTAAAAAAGCATTTTTTCTACTTGATCGTTAAAATAGTTAAAGGGTAAATAAATTTATCAAACTTCTTTCCAATTAGCATAAGATGCAAAAACTGAAACAGCACTTAATTTTTGTTTTAAAAGCCCAACATTACTGTCAGGCTTTTAAGTACTACTTCTTTGCAGAAGCTGCATCAATAATTTAATAATTGAAAGGTATAAATTAGTGTTTCAAGTCTGCAAATTTTGTGTCCGGAGCAAACGCAGCATTTGTTTTTTCAACAATTTTTTCTTTTGCTAAAGTAAAATTTGCTGTTTGCTTAATATTTAATGATGACGTTCCAATTGACACTTTATAAGAGCCTGCTTCAGCAATCCAAGCATTTTTGTTTGGAATAAATGAAGCCAAATCTTTTGAATTTAGTGTCAATACAATCGTTTGACTTTCTCCAGCTTGTAATAAATTAGTTTTACCAAAAGCTTTTAATTCTTCAGTTGGTTTGTCAATTGTTTTTGCTGGCGCAGAAAGATATAATTCTACTACTTCTTTACCTGCTATTTTACCGGTATTTTTTACGGTTACGGTAACATTCATTTTGTCTGAAAATGTGCTTGAACTCAATTTTAAATTAGATATATCAAATGTGGTATACGATAATCCATAACCAAATTCATAAGATGGTTTTACTTGAAATGTGTTGAAATAACGGTATCCAACATAAATTCCTTCTTCATAAGTTACACTTGTAGGATTTTCAGCAGGTGTTCCAATCCAGTTTTTAGCGGATGGTGTATCTTCATATTTTATTGGGAAAGTCATAGTTAATTTTCCAGAAGGAGTTACTTTTCCAGAGAAAACATCTGCAACAGAATTTCCACCTTCCTGACCCGGTTGCCAAGGTAAAAGGATAGCATCTACTTTATCTTTCCAGCTTGCCGTTTCGATTACACCACCAATGTTTAAAACGACCACCACTTTTTTGCCTTGAGCATGAAAAGCTGTTGAGACCTTATTGATTAAGTTAATTTCATCTTGAGCTAAATTAAAATCTTCATCTACTTTACGGTCATCGCCTTCACCAGCATTTCTTCCAATTGTGATTAATGCCAATTCAGAAGTGTTCGCTTTATTTTTAACGATTTCTGAATTTAATTCTAATTCAGGAAGTCTTTTTGGAGTTGCCAATAAACCTTCTTTTTCACGTCTTTTTGTTTCAATCTCTTTTTGAGTAGCCGTATAAGGTTTGTATAATCCTTCTAATTCTTTGTCAATAGAGAATCCGGAGTTCGTTAAGCCATCAATTAATGAAACAGAATAGGCTTCGTTAACATCACCACTACCAGTTCCCCCAGAAATAAAATCATAAGAGGTTACACCAAAAACGGCTAAAGGAGCTGATTTTGAAGTAAAAGGCAATACATTGTTATTGTTTTTTAATAAAACAACCCCTTCTGCGGCAGCTTGTCTGGTAACTTCTGCATTTTCTTTTAAGTTTGGTTTGTTAGAATATTTATAATTGCTCATTGCCGGAGATCTCATAACCAATTCTAATACTCTTCTTAAATTGATATTGATTGCTTCTTTAGATAATTTTCCGCTTTTTATATCTGCAGCAATTACTTTTTGTTGTGAAGGTAAACCAGGCATCAATAAATCATTTCCTGCTGTAAGTTGTTTGGCCACATCACTAACAACGTCTTTATTCATAATAGCTCCAAATCCATTATAACCTCCAAACCAGTCGGTCATTACTAATCCTTTAAAACCCCATTCGTCACGAAGTACGGTAGTCAATAGATCTTTACGTGCTGATGTGTATGTGCCATTTAATAAGTTATAAGAGGACATTACCGTCCATGGTTGTGCTTCTTTAACAGTAATTTCAAATCCTCTTAGGTATATTTCACGTAACGCTCTTTCACTAACATGTGCATTAACACCCATTCTGTTTCTTTCCTGATTATTGGCAGCAAAGTGTTTTATTGAAGTTCCTACGCCATTAGATTGTATACCATTTACCATTGCAGCTGCAATTTTCCCGGCTATTAATGGATCTTCAGAATAGTATTCAAAATTTCTTCCACATAATGGGTTTCTGTGAATATTCATTCCCGGACCTAATAAAACATCTACTCCATATTCTTTTACCTCATTCCCCATTGCTTTACCAACAGTGTTGATAAGTGCTACATTCCAAGTAGAAGCTAATGCTGTTCCCACAGGGAATGCGGTAGCATAATACGTATTCGGATCCTCTTCTCTAATGGATTTGATACGTAAACCAGCAGGACCATCAGATACAATTACGGAAGGAATTCCTAAACGAGAAATAGCTGTTGTTCCTCCTGCGGAACCGGGAACTTTTGCGGTGTCTTTTCCAGTAGTGAACTGCATTTTTGCCCAATCAAAACCAGGCATTCCAATTCCAATAAGCATACTCGCTTTTTCGTCATCAGTCATTTGATTGATTAAATCTTGAATTCGGTCTTGACTTGAAAGACGGTAATCTTCATATCGGTCTAACTTTCCATTTTTATTTAAATCAGAAAAGGTAAATCCATTAACAGTGATTATTGGGTTGGGTGTAGTCTCTTTTATTTCAGGGTTTTTTGCCCAAGAAATTCCAGAAATGACAAGCGCTGACAGCAGCGAAGTCTTTGCGATTTTTGAAATTGAATTGTTCTTCATTTGGTTTTTTTAGTAAATAGTTTTTTATTGCTTCATTATGAAGCAATATTAATTATTTTTTTTAATATTTGCAAAAAAAGACAGTTTATTTTTTGAGTATCAGTTTTTAAAGTAAAAATTATAATCAATTTCGTATTTTCGCGATCAATATAAAACAATGGAATTTAATAAAATAATAGAGGGAAAATCAGCGGAAGCTTGGGACATATATATCCCAAATTTATCCGTGGATTGTGTCGTTTTTGGATTTCATGACACGACCTTAAAAGTATTGGTTACAAGACTAAAAGAAGTAGATCTTTGGGCTCTTCCTGGAGGATATGTTTTAAAAATAGAAAATCTTAAAGAGGCGGCCAATAGAATTTTATTTAGTAGAACAGGAGCAGAAAATATTTATTTGCAAGAATTTAAAGTTTTTAGTGATTTGAATCGCTCTGATGGGATTTTTGATGATTTTCCGGATACGTTATGGAACAAACAGCGATTTCTATCCGTTGGATTTTATGCCTTAGTCGATTTTCATCATGTAAATTTAGTTATGGATGATTTTTCTGATGCGCTCGAATGGAAATCAATTGATGAATTACCAGATTTTATGATGGATCACAGAAGTATTTTTGATAAAGCATTAGAAACGCTGCGCAGACAATTGAACCATAAACCGATTGGCTACAGTTTATTGCCTGAAAAATTTACGATGCCCGAACTTCAAAAATTGTATGAAATTATTTTGGCAAAGAAGTTGAATCGCGGTAATTTTTATAGAAAGATGCTGCGGTATGATATTCTCGAAAAATTAGAAGAAAGCAGAAAAGGAGGCGCGCACAAAGCACCGGATTTATATAAATTTGATTTAGAGAAATACCGATTAGCACTTAAAAATGGATTAAATGAAGGGTGGTAGCAGTTTTAACTTGTTGAAGGAGTGCATTTATATTTTCATCATTGACCGCGAATAAAAATTACTAACCGGAAACGTTTTAAGAAACCAGCAAAAGAAATCTTTATAAAATCTTTATATCATGTTTCGATATATTATAAAATACTTACAGCAGATCATTTAACTTTGTAGTCTTAATAAGAAAGATAATTGTGAGAAGTATTTTAAACCAAATAAAAAGAGAAAACCAATACCTGATATGTATATTGTCAGTAAGCATAGTTGCTTCGCTATGTTTGTTCACCAGAGATTATTTGGATTATAAAATTGTGGGTTATTTATTGCTGGTTGTAGTTTCTTTATTAGCTACATTTTTAGATATTTTGCCAGTATTGTTAAGTGCTATTTTAAGTGCTTTAATCATGAATTTTTTCTTTTTGAAACCCTATTATACATTTCATATCAGTAATGCCGAAGATTCTTTATTATTGTTTTTATTCTTTCTAATTGCACTCATCAACGGAGTTTTGACCTATAGAATTAGAAAAGCCGAAAAAATATTGCAAATAAAAGAACTTAGGATAAATACAATGAAGCTATACGATGCTTTATTGGATTCATTATCACATGAATTACGGACTCCCATTTCTACAATTATGGGTTCCATAGATACGATACAAAGTAAAACGTTAACTATTTCTGAGGAAAATAAACAAAAATTATATTCAGAAATCGAAAAAGCATCTTTACGTTTAAATCATCAAGTGGAGAATTTATTGAATATGTCCAGGTTAGAATCGGGGGTAATACAACCAAAAATGGATTGGTGTGATTTAAAAGAATTGGTTTATAATGTTTTGGATACCCTGAAAGATGATCTGCAATTTCATAAAGTTGTTGTTGTTGCCGATGAAAATTTACCGCTTTTCAAATTAGATTATGGTTTAATGGAACAAATTATTTACAACTTGGTTTTTAATGCCTCACAGTATACTCCAAAAGGTGCTAAAATAGAGATCAAAGTAGAATATAATCCGGATATTGATTTTGAATATAATCCAGATAAATTAATGCCATGTGTCATCACTATTTCCGATGATGGAGGCGGTTTTCCGGAAGCTGAAATAGATAAAGTCTTTGATAAGTTTTACAGACTGCAAAATTCTAAAACGGGAGGAACCGGATTAGGATTGTCTATTGTTAAAGGTTTTGTGGAAGCCCAAAATGGTAAAATAACTTTAGAAAATAAAGAAGAAGGCGGTTCCGCTTTTAAAATATATTTCCCAACATTAGTAATGAATACAGCAGCCATTTCAAATGAATAATTCAGCCGAAATATTAATCATAGACGATGAAATCCCAATTAGGAAACTACTCGAAATCGCTTTAGATTCAAATGGATATAAAACTATTTTTGCAGTAAATGGAAAGGAAGGGATATCGCTTGCCGCAAATTATCAGCCGGATTTAATCATCTTGGATTTAGGTTTGCCAGACGAAGATGGACAGATCATTTTAAAAAGATTGAGAGAATGGTATAAAAAGCCTATTCTAATCTTAACGGTAAAAAATACCGAAGAAGAAATTGTAAAAGCACTCGATAATGGTGCCAATGATTATTTGGCAAAACCATTTAGAACCCAAGAATTATTGGCTAGAATTCGAACCGCTTTAAGGAATTTAAACCAAGATGAAAATGAACCAATAATTGAGTTTGGAGAAATTTCGATTGATTTTACTTCAAGAATCGTGAAGTTAAAAAATGAAATTCTAAAATTAACAGCAACGGAATATAATTTGCTTTCTATTTTGATTAAAAATGAAGGCAGAGTACTCACGCATCAGTATTTACTCAAACAAGTTTGGGGCAACAGCTATTCTGACCAAACACAATACCTGCGTGTTTTTGTGGCTCAACTTCGTAAAAAAATTGAAGAAGACCCAAACCGACCTAAATATATCATCACAGAATCCGGAGTTGGTTATCGCTTTAACACCAGCTAAAACCCTTAATGCTTAAGTAATAATCAAAAAATGACAAAAAAAATATTGAATTGTATGTTCTAAACATCACGATAAGAATTTCTTTTGTCTAATAATTAATACGTTTTACAATTTAAAAAATTAAAATTAAAATGAATAAATCAACTATTCAAAAAGTCAGTGCAGCATCGCTTTTAGTGGCGCTAGGAATTATTTATGGAGACATAGGAACCAGTCCATTATATGTTATGAAAGCTATTATTGGACAAAGAGAAATATCAAAACTGCTTGTTTATGGCGGTATTTCCTGTATCTTTTGGACACTTACATTTCAAACTACATTCAAATATATTTTCTTGACTCTTTCGGCAGACAATCATGGCGAAGGTGGTGTTTTTTCACTTTATGCATTGGTAAAAAGGTTTGGTAAAGGCAAATTAGTTATTCCAACAATACTTGGAGCAACTACACTTTTGGCGGATGGAATTATTACGCCTCCCATTTCCGTTGCTTCTGCTGTTGAAGGATTAGGAGATGTGGTTCCCGGTATTCCAACACTTCCCATTGTGATTGTAATTTTATCTGGATTGTTCTTTTTTCAACGATTTGGAACTCAAAAAGTAGGTTTCTTTTTTGGACCGGCTATGGTAGTTTGGTTTTCGATGCTTTTTGTTCTAGGATTTGTACAAATACTGGATCATCCTGCTATTTTGACTGCATTAAACCCAATGTATGCCTATCAATTGCTGGTTGAATATCCTCATGGATTCTGGCTGTTGGGAGCCGTTTTTTTATGTACAACCGGAGCAGAGGCTTTGTATTCGGATTTAGGGCATTGTGGAAAACAGAATATCAGAATCACATGGATTTTTGTCAAAATTGCTCTAGTTGTGAATTATTTAGGGCAAGCATCTTGGCTTATGACTCAAGGAAATAGATTTCTTGAAGGAAGAAATCCTTTTTATACGATTATGCCACAATGGTTTCTTTTTTCAGGTGTTATCATTGCCACTTTTGCAGCAATCATTGCTTCACAAGCTTTGATAAGCGGTTCTTATACGTTGATAAATGAAGCAATGTCACTTAACTTTTGGCCAAGAGTTGCGATGAGAAATCCAACCAATTTGAAAGGACAAATCTATATTCCTTCAGTAAATACAATTCTTTGGGCAGGCTGTATTTTGATGATTTTATATTTTAAAAACTCCTCCAATATGGAAGCGGCTTACGGGTTTTCCATTACTATTGCCATGCTGATGACTACTGTTCTTTTGAATTATTATTTGATTTATATCAAAAAAATGAACAGGGTTTTGATAGCCATAATTATTACCGTTTTTGGTATTATTGAAATAGCATTTTTTGTTGCCAATATTATAAAAATCAAAGAACGTTGGATGTTCTTGTTCTTTGAGCTTTTCATTTTCATGACTATGTATACTTGGTTTTTTGCAAGAAAAATTAATAATAAATTTCTAAAATTCACCAATTTAGCGGAGCATACACAGCAACTTCAAGAATTGAGTAATGACGACAGTATCCCAAAATATTCCACCCATTTGATTTATCTTTCTAAGGCAGATAGAAATTATGAAATTGAAGAAAAAATATTAAAATCCATTTTTTCCAAAAAACCAAAAAGAGCTGATGTCTACTGGTTTTTTCACATCAACAGAACCAATGATCCTTTTACTTTAAATTATGAAGTAATTGAATTATTAGACGACAAAGTCATCAAAATTGTTTTGAATATTGGTTTTAGAATCCAACCAAAAGTTGAATTGTATTTCAAAAAAATTGTTCAAAATCTGGTCCAAAATAAAGAATTGAATTTGCATATTCGTCCGGACGGTTCTACAAAATACAATACCGAACCTGATTTCAAATTCATTATCTTGGAAAAATTTCTTTCTGTCGAAAACGAATTTGCCGTTAAAGATGCTTTACTGTTGAATTCCTATTATATGCTTAAAAATTGGTCCCTTTCAGATATTAGAGCATTTGGGCTTGATAAAAGTGATGTTGAAATTGAAGAGATACCTTTTGTATACCAACCGATTCTTAAACTTGAATTAGAAAGAAAAAAGATTTAAAAATAAGTATTCAGTGTTCAATCGCAGTTACTGTGAGCTGCGATTGAACACTGAATACTTTCTTAACAATCGGCCATATTCACAGCGATTGCTAAACCTCCTTCGGAGGTTTCTTTGTATTTATTGTTCATGTCTTTGGCAGTTTGCCACATGGTATCAACCACTTTATCTAAGGGAACTTTTGCATTTTTAGGATCTGTTTCTAATGCTAATTCGGCGGCATTAATCGCTTTTATGGCTCCCATCGTATTTCTTTCAATACAAGGAATTTGGACTAATCCACCAATAGGATCGCACGTTAAACCAAGGTGATGTTCCATGGCAATTTCAGCAGCCATTAAAACCTGTTCCGGAGTTCCACCCATCAATTCGCATAAAGCTGCTGCTGCCATTGATGAAGAAACCCCAATTTCTGCCTGACAACCGCCCATTGCGGCTGAAATAGTAGAACCTTTTTTGAAAACACTTCCTATTTCGCTGGCTACCATCAGGAATTGTTTGATTTCTTTTTCGCCAGCATTATGGTTTTCGATAACTAAATAATACATTAAAACAGCTGGAATAACACCGGCACTTCCGTTAGTTGGAGCAGTAACCACACGACCTAGAGCAGCATTTACTTCATTTACCGCAAGTGCAAAACAGCTCACCCATTTTAGGATTTGGCGAAATTTCACTTCGGTCAATCTAATTTGTTCTAACCAAGTTTGAGGCGAATTATAATTGGATAAACCAATTAGTTTTTGATGCATATCAAAGGCTCTTCGTCGTACATGCAATCCACCGGGTAAAATTCCTTCGGAATGGCAACCAATATACATAGACTCTAGCATGGTGTTCCAAATGCGCATTAATTCGTGATGAATAACTTCTTCGGAGCGCATTGATTTTTCATTTTCATAAAC
Source organism: Flavobacterium algoris (assembly GCF_048158525.1). Taxonomy (NCBI): domain Bacteria; kingdom Pseudomonadati; phylum Bacteroidota; class Flavobacteriia; order Flavobacteriales; family Flavobacteriaceae; genus Flavobacterium; species Flavobacterium algoris. Next base: position 189,194 of record NZ_JBLNKT010000003.1, on the reverse strand, counting down.
GATTTCCGAAATCTTTTTATGCTCGTTAGTGCAATAATTCAAGAGTTCAGCAGCTTTATTGATTGGAAATGGAAAAGCACATTTTATGGCAATTTTTTTCTTGGCATTGATGCGTTCTTCTTTCACAACAAAACCTCCACCAATCGAGTAGAAGGTGGAAATATATTCTTTATCATCCGTTATGTAGGCTGTAAAAGTCAGAGCATTAGCATGAAAAGGAAGGAAGTTTTTATTAAAAACAATGTCTTGTGAAAAATGGAAAGGAATCGGGTTTTCATTACCAAGATTGATTTCATTTTTATCCTTGATTAATTTTATAATTTTATCGATATCCGGAATAGGAATATATTCAGGATCTTGTCCGCTCAAGCCCAGCATAATTGCCAAATCAGTAGCATGCCCTTTTCCCGTAAGCGAAAGGGAACCATATAAATCTACTTTTACTCTGTTTACAGTATGGATTAAATTTTCATCTCGCAATTCACCCAGAAAACGTTCAGCTGCACGCCAAGGCCCAAGTGTGTGTGAACTAGAGGGTCCAACACCAATTTTAAGCATATCAAAAACAGAGATACATTCTTCCATAATTTTATTAGTAGGTTTATTTAAAAACAAAGATAATAGAATGTAGCAATGAAAAGGTTTAAAAGTAGAGTTTTATTAAATATTTGGCAAGATATCACGTTATATTCTAATCATTCAATAACGTAAATAAATAAGAGGTTAAGATTGGAGTGCAATAGGTCTTTCTGAAATTTTGGGTAGTTGGGCTAATTTGAACTAATGAGCTATTGAAATCACTTAAATTTAATTTAAAAACAGAATTAGAATAGATTTTAGCTCTATTTTTACATTACCTATGAAAATACTACTAATAGAAGACGAGCCAGAATTGCAAAAAAGCATTGAGCAATATCTTGAAATGGAAGGGAATATTGTTGAGATTTCTCCTGATTTCCATCATGCACAACAGAAAATTGCGATTTACGATTATGATTGTATTTTGGTTGATATTACTTTGCCAAACGGCTCTGGTTTAGATTTGCTCAAAGAAATTAAACTAAAAAAAGCTAAAGCGGGTATTATAATAATTTCTGCAAAAAATTCTCTTGATGATAAAGTAAATGGTTTGGACTTGGGTGCTGATGATTATTTGCCAAAACCCTTTCATTTGTCGGAACTTAATTCACGAATTAAAGCTTTGATTAGAAGAAAAAGTTTTGATGGAAATTTAGAAATTAGTATCAATGAAATAAAAATTTTGCCTAACGAAAGACGTGTTTTGGTTCATAATAAAGATATAATTTTGACGTCAAAAGAATATGATTTATTGCTTTATTTTATATCTAATAAAAATAGAGTAGTGAGTAAAAGTGCGCTTGCAGAACATCTTTGGGGTGATAATTCGGATCGATTAGACAACTTCGATTTTATATACAATCACGTAAAAAATCTACGTAAAAAGTTATTAGAAAAAAAATGTGAAGATTATTTGCAAACTATTTATGGAATAGGTTACAATTTTAAAACTCAAGAATGAAATTATTAACTAAAACAAGTTTGTACTATTTGATTTTGAGTATCCCGATATTAATTCTATCCGGATTTATTTGTTTTCATATCATTACAAGAGAGGTTAGAGAAAGTAATAATGAACTATTGCTAAATCGCAAAGAACTAATTGAGAATTATTTAAAAGAGAAGGACACGATTTCTTTGAAAATAATTACTAAAAGCAATGAAGCCACAATAAAAAAAATGGCTAAAAAAAATGCTTCCAAAATACCTGCAACTATTTTTTCGGACACTTTAATTTTTGATAAAAAAGAAAATGAACTGGCAGAAAACAGATTACTTTCTTCTGTTTTTAAAGTTGGGAATACTAATTATTCCATTAAAATATGGAGAAGCACATTAGAATATAACGATTTATTCAGAGGCATTTTTACTTCGTTAGTTATTTTATTGATTTTGCTTTTTGTGACCTACTTGATAATAAATTTTTGGATTTCAAAAACCGTATGGAAACCCTTTTATCAAACAGTATCCAATTTAAAGAAATTTCGAGCCAGTGATAACGAAATTCCATTTTTGGCAAATACTTCTGTAACCGAATTTAATGAATTGAATCTTTCTTTAAATGTTATGATGCAGAAAATGATAGTTGATTTTAATAGCCAAAAGAAATTCACTGAAAATGCTTCACATGAAATCCAAACGCCATTAGCCGTTATAAAATCGAAGATTGATTTACTTATTCAATCTGAAAATTTGAAAGAGAATGAAGTGAAATTAATAGTAGCGATTGATTATGCCTGCTCGAAAATAATTCGATTGAACAAAACATTTTTATTACTTACCAAAATTGAAAACAGACAATTTAATGCCACAGAAAAAGTATCTTTTGAAAATACAGTTGATAACTCTTTAGTTTTTTTTGAAGAACATATTCAAGCCAATAAAATTGAGATAATAAAAAATATTGAAAGCGATTTTTGTGTTTTGATGAATGCTGATTTGTGTTTAGTACTGGTTAATAATTTATTGCAAAATGCGATTAGGCATAATATTAATAGTGGAAATATTGAAATTTTTATAGCGAAAAACAAAATTATAATCTCAAATTTGGGGGTTGATAGCCCAATTGATAGTCAGTTGTTTGAGCGTTTTCATAAAAACTCTACTTCACAACAATCATTGGGGCTTGGGCTGTCTATCGTAAAAGAAATTGCGGATGTAAGCGGATTGGTATTTAATTATAAATTTACCAATGGTAAGCATTGTTTTATTTTGACAAAAGATGATACTATTGAATTATAATAAAAAAGAGTCAGTGTAATGAAATCAAAACAGCTGTTTAAATATTTTTTTCTTGTTCTATTGTTTTGTTGCTTATTTTCTTGTGACGTATTTCGATCCTTGAGATACGGGGGAATTCCCAGCCAAAGCGATTACAAACATTTTCCGCAAAGAATAGTTAATAATCAAGGTCCTGTTTATAATTTTTATAAATCCAATAAAGAATATCAGTTAGGAACAAAAATAGGAGTAATCAATCGGGATTTTAATTCTACAAATGTCAGCTTGGATAGTTTTACGACATTACATAAAACGATCACATTTTTAATTATTCGGAATGACACAATTGTTTACGAAAAATATAATAAAGGCTATACCTCAAATTCATTTGTTTCCTCCTTTTCAATGGCCAAACCATTTGTCTCAACATTAATAGGAATAGCAATTGATGAAGGGAAAATAAAAAGTGAGAACGATTTCATCGTTGATTATTTACCGGAATTTAAAGATAAAATAGGTTGGGAGAAAATCACCATTAAAAATTTATTGCAACATACTTCAGGCATCCGGTTTACGGATCGGGAATTAGATCCTGCATCGGATAATGCGGAGTTTTATTGGGGTGATAATCTAAGAGAGCGAATGCTTCATTTAACGCTCGAATGTCCGCCCAATACTAAATTTCGATATAGCAGCGAGAATACATTGCTTTTAGGATACATCATTGAGAAGGTTACGGGAGGTACGATTTCAAAATATTTAGAAGATAAAATTTGGAAACCATTAGGAATGGAGGCACCTGCGGCATGGAGTTTAGACCGAAAAGATGCAAAAGCTATCGAAAAATCCTTTTGCTGTTTGCAAGCAAGAGCTATTGATTTTGCTAAATTAGGCAGACTTTATCTGAATGGGGGGAACTGGAATGGGAAGCAAATTGTATCCGAAAAATGGGTTGAATATTCGACACATTCTGATCCATCCGGAAATAATAAGCACTTTTATAATAATAATTGGGGGATAGGACCTTTTAAATATGGCAGTTATTTTGCGGTTGGTTTGTTTGGTCAATATCTCTATATGTATCCTGAAAAGAACATTATTATAGTCCGTTTTGGAGATACGCAAACCTCGTATCATCCTAATTATTGGCAGGAAGTATTTTTGCAAATAATTGATCAGATGTAATAAATAGTTGAATTTTATTGGCGTTTAAAAAAACTGAATTGCTATGATTTTTGCATAGAATTAAAATAGAATTGTATTTGATATTTGTACTATGAAATTATTTACAATTAACTTTTAAATCTAAAAAAAAATGAAAAAATTAGTTATGATTATGTCAATTGTATTCATTTGCAGTTGCGCATTTGCTGGAACCCCGCCAGATGTAGTAAAAAAATCCTTCGCTAAAAAATTTCCTACTGCAACAAAAGTAAGTTGGGGAGTTGAAGGTCCAAAAGAATGGGAAGCAGAATTCACATTGGAAGGAAACAAGATTTCTGCTAATTTTTCACAAGATGGAACCTGGTTGGAAACGGAAAGAGAAATTAAAGTTGCCAATTTGCCAAAAGCGGTTTTAACAGCTGTAAAATCGAAATATAGCGATTGGAAAATTGCAGAAGCTGATAAAACAGAGAGTTCAAAACATGGAACTATTTATGAAGTAGATTTAAAAAAAGGAATGAAGAGTAAAAGTCTTGCTTTTAAAGAAGATGGTACCTCGATAAAAGAATAATTTTTTAAATTAATTAACCATCATAGAGAGTTGGACTTTTATATCCAACTCTTTTTAATTATGTAAAGAGTTGTGGTTTCTATAGAATTACAGCTAAAATTTGTCTTATAAAATTAAATTACAATAAACTTTAAAGTTCTTTAAAATGAAAAAAATACTACTATCATTTATAATTATTGCTTCTATTTCTAATAGTTACAGTCAAACCTATAAATTATCCAAGAAAATCAGCACTTCTGGCAATGACGGATGGGATTATCTCGCTGTTGATAATGTGGCGCAACATTTATTTGTTTCACACGGAAATAGGGTCAATGTGATTGATTTAAAATCAGATAAAACAATAGCTACTATTCCAGATACAAAAGGAGTTCATGGAATTGCTGTTGCAAATGATCTCAATAAAGCATTTATCAGCAACGGAAAAGACAATTCTATTACAATTGTCAATTTGAAAACATTTGAATTACTTGAAAAAGTAAAAATTGCAGGAGTAAAACCAGATGCCATTTTATACGATCAATTTTCTCAAAAAGTGTTTGTTTACAATGCAGAAAGTAATGATGCAACGGTTATTGATGCCAAAACAAATAAAGTATTAAAAACAATTCCATTGGGTGGAAAACCAGAGTTTTCAGTAACCAATACTAAAGGGTTAATTTATGTGAATATTGAAGATAAAAACGAAATAAAAACGATAAATGCTTCAACGTTAAAAGTTACAAATACCTGGAGTATTGCTCCCGGAGATGAACCATCAGGATTGGCAATAGATTTAGTTACGAACCGATTATTTTCTGTTTGCAGCAATAATTTAATGATCGTTGTTAATGCTACAAATGGAAAAATAATAAAGACTTTACCCATTGGTAATGGTTGTGACGGCGTTGCTTTTGATGCCAAAAAGAATCTTATTTTCAGTTCTAATGGCGAAGGAACGATTACTGTTGTAAAAGAAAGTAATGCTAATACTTTTTCAGTTCTTGAAACTGTAAAAACTCAAAAAGGAGCCAGAACCATTGCGCTGAACAAAACTACGAATCAATTGTATTTGTCTACGGCAGATTTTGGTGCAAAACCAGAACCAACAACAGAAAACCCGAAACCACGAGCAGGAATAGTACCTAATTCTTTCGTTGTTTTAGTTGTTGAACCAATTTCTAAATAGTTTCATTCTTTTTATCTAAATTTATCCAATGAAATGGAAGCTTTTACTACTTATTTTTATTTGTTTCAAATCTTTTTCGCAAGAAAAGGATTTGAATTACTTTATTACTAAAGCACAAAATAATTCTCCTTTAATTAAAGATTACAGCAACCAAATAAAATCAGCTACGCTGGATAGTTTATTGAATCGGGCAGTTTACAAACCACAAGTTACCGGAAATCTTAATGCTAATTATGCCCCTATAATAAATGGTTTTGGCTATGATTCAGCTTTAAGTAACGGGCAATCCGTTTCGGGTTTGGTGGGTGTTAACCAGAAGATAATTGGAAAAAAAAGAATCAATTCGCAATCAGATTCGTTCCAATTGATAAAAGAAGCTTTGGTTTTGAATAAAAAAATTACTTTAAAAGATTTAAATAAAACCATTGTTGCTCAATACATTTCGGCTTCAGCAAGTTCAGAACAAATTGGTTTCAACCAGAAAATTGCAACTCTTTTAAAACAGGAAACAAGCATCCTAAAAAAATTAACCCAAAATGCAGTTTACAAACAAACGGATTATTTGATTTTTAGCGCAACAGTGAAGCAACAGGATTTGGTTTTATTACAATTAAAACAGCAATATCAAAATGATTTGGCTTTGTTGAATTACCTTTCAGGAGAAACCGATACGACTTTTATTAATTTAAAAAAGCCTGAAATTACTTTGAAAAATATTCAACCTTCGGATAAAATAGTTTTTTTGAAACAATTTGAAGTGGACAGTCTAAAACTTCAGAATCAAAATAAATTCATTGATTACAGCTATAAACCTTCCTTGTCTTTATTAGGTGATGCAGGTTACAATTCCAGTTTTGCCTATCAGGCGTATAAAAATTTTGGATTTAGTGTGGGTTTAGGACTGTCAATTCCTATTTATGATGGAAACCAACGTACTTTGCAACATCAAAAAAATGATGCGGCATTAGCTACTAATTTAGCCTATAAAAACAATTTCAATAAACAATACAAACAACAATTATTGATGTTGAATTTGAAACTCAAACAAGCAGCAGCTGTAGAAAATCAGTTGCAATCGCAGCTTCTTATCGCTGACGCATTAATTGAAGCCAATAAAAAATTATTGCTTACTGGAGATGCACAAATTACCGAATATAGTATTGCTGTTGGCAATTTAATAGCAATCAAAAATGCCATTTCCCAAAATAATAGCAACAAACTCCAAATCATAAATGAAATTAATTATTGGAGTTTTAATGACTAATTCTATGAAGAAACCAATTCTATTTTTTATCCTGATAGCGCTTTTTTTTATTTCCTGTAAAAATAGCAACGAAGCCGAAAAAATAATTGACGCGAGTGTTCCTGTGACTTTAACGACTATTGATACCAGTTCAATTCAAAGTTATATTGATCTGAATGCTACCGCAACTTATTTGGTTAAAAATGTTATAAAAGCAAATGCTACTGGGTATTTGAATTCAGTTAATGTAGCTCCCAATGATTATGTTTCTAATGGGGCAGCATTATTTTCGATAAAAACCCGTGAGGCAAAAGTGTTAGGCAATACGATTAATAAAATTGATCCCAGTTTAAACTTTGGCGGAGCCATAAAAGTTAGAGCAAATACAAATGGCTTTGTAACTTCCGTAAATGTGCAACAAGGTGATTATGTTCAGGATGGGGATGCCTTAGTAACGATTAATGACGCCAATAGTTTTGCCATCGTTCTGAGTTTGCCTTATGAGTTCAAAAAATATGTTTCAATAAGTGAACAACTAACGGTAATTTTACCGGATAGTACTTTGATAAAAACGAAAGTTCAAAAATACATGCCTACCGTTGATGCCACTTCACAAACACAAAGTGTGATTCTAAAAGTCATTGGTAAACACGATATTCCAGAGAATTTAATTGTAAAAGTCAGAATTAATAAAAGTTCCAATCCAAAAACGATTTCGTTGCCAAAAGCAGCTGTTTTAAGTAATGAAACGGAAACTGATTTTTGGATTATGAAGCTGATTAATAACAATACTGCGATAAAAATCCCGATAAAAAAAGGAGTAGAAACTCAAGATAAAGTAGAAATTCTAGCACCTGTTTTAACTCCTGAAGATAGAATTTTACTTTCAGGAAATTATGGCGTTGCAGATACAATTAAAGTAAAAGTGATAAAAGCGGATTGAAATGAATAACTTTTTTGTCAAACATAAAAACGGACTGAGTGCCATAATTTTTCTAATTATTCTGGGAGGTTTTTTTGCGTATTCTAAAATGCAAACCAGTTTATTTCCGGAGATTACTTTCCCAAAAATAAAAATCATCGCTGATGCCGGACAACAGCCCATCGATAAAATGATGATTACGGTTACAAAACCTTTGGAAAATGCCATTAAAAAAGTGCAGGATTTAAAAACGGTCAGAAGTACAACCAGCAGAGGAAGTTGCGAGATTTCGGCATTCATGGATTGGAAATCGGATATCGATTTGAGCAAAACCAGAATAGAAGAGCAAATCAACCAGATAAAAAATAATCTTCCGCCTGATACTCAAATTTCTGTCGAGAAAATGAATCCTTCCATTCTTCCGGTGATTGGATATGCTATAGAAGCAAAAGGAATTTCGCCTATTGAACTCAAAAAAATAGCTAATTATACCATAAAACCGTTCCTTTCTCAAATTGATGGTGTTTCCGAGATTAGGATTATTGGCGGAAAAGAAAAAGAATATTGGTTGTCACTTGATTTTACTAAAATGACCGCATTGGGAATTACGCCAGATGCTATCACACAAGTATTAAGCCAAACTAATTTTATTAAATCCAATGGGTATTTATCGGATTATCGCTATTTATATCTCACGATTACGGATGCCCAGGTTGATAAAAAGGACGAACTGGAAAATTTGGTTATTCGGAATAACGGAAAAGGAATTGTAACCTTAAAAGATATTGCTGCTGTTGAAATTCGGGAAGCTAAAGAATACATAAAAGTAAATGCGAATGGTAAAGAGAGTATTCTTATTGCCGTTCTCAAACAACCCAATTCAAATTTGATTGCACTATCAGAGGCGATGCATGATAAACTGGAATCATTAAAAAAAATCCTTCCAAAAAACATAAAAATAACTCCATTTTATGAGCAGGCCAGTTTTGTAAATGATGCTGTAAAAAGTGTAACGGATAGTTTGTTAATAGGGCTTTTGTTAGCCATAATTGTAGCTGTTTTATTTTTGAAATCGGTGAAAGCCAGCGCCACTATTTTGATTATTATTCCCGTTACTTTAGGATTAACATTGATAGTTTTGTACCTAACCGGACAAACGTTTAATATTATGACTTTAGGCGCGATTGCGGCGGCTTTAGGATTAATAATTGATGATGCGATTGTAGTTGTAGAACAAATTCATAGAACACACGAGGAACATCCTGATGAGCCTACTGTTTCGCTTTTGCAAAAAGCGATTCACTATTTATTTCCGGCAATGGTGGGTTCATCCATAAGTACGATTGTGATTTTTATTCCTTTTGTTTTAATGAGTGGCGTTGCGGGTTCGTATTTTAAAGTGTTAACGGACACCATGATAATCACTTTGGTCTGTTCCTTTTTTGTGACTTGGCTGTTACTTCCGGTAGTTTATTTATTGCTTTCCAAAAAAGAAAATAATTCGGAAACGAAAAAAGAAATTGAAATCCATGATGTGAAAACTCAGACTTGGGTTGCTTATTTTATTGGAAAACCAATAATTAGTATTTCATTTTGTATCATACTGGTGCTTTCTATTTTTATTATTTTGCCCAATTTAGAAACCGGTTTTTTACCTGAAATGGATGAGGGCAGTATCATTTTGGATTATGAAAGTCCACCAGGAACTTCACTTGAAGAAACCGACAGAATGCTCAAAGAAGTAGAGAAAATAATTATAAAAATTCCTGAAGTGGAAGCGTACAGTCGCCGAACAGGAACGCAAATGGGATTTTTTATAACGGAACCCAATCGTGGGGATTATTTGATTCAATTAAAAAAAGACCGAAGTAAAACCAGCAATGATATTATTGATGAAATCAGACAAAAAGTAGAAGCGACTCAGCCCGCATTACGTATTGATTTTGGTCAGGTAATAGGGGATATGTTAGGTGATTTAATGAGTTCAGTTTCGCCAATTGAAGTAAAAATATTTGGGGATAATCAAGCAGAATTGCAAAAAATAGCCAAAAAAGTAAATGCAATAGTCGAAAAAGTAAAAGGTACTGCTGATGTATTTGATGGTATTGTTTTGGCTGGGCCATCTATAAATATTATGCCCAATTATAGTCGGTTAGCACAGTATGGAATCACTCCGGCCGACTTGCAATTTCAGTTGCAGACTGCGCTTGAAGGGAATGTTATTGGCAACTTATTAGAGAATGAACGTGTAATTCCCATTCGATTAATCTATAAAAATTCAAAAAAAAGAAGCTTAGAAGACATTAAAAAATTGCAGCTATTTTTGCCTAATGGACAATCGATTCCTATTTCCAGTTTAGTTACTATTTCAGCTCAAAAAGGTGTGGCTGAAATAGAACGTGAAAATCTTCAAATGATAAGTGTTGTAACCGGAAGATTGGATAATAGAGATTTAGGAAGTGTGATGAAGGATATTCAAACACAAGTTACAAGCAATATTCATTTACCTAGTGGTTATTATATAGAGTATGCGGGTGCTTATAAAGAGCAGCAGCAATCCTTCAAGGAGTTATTGATGATATTAATCGCTTCCTCTTTATTGGTTTTTGGTGTTATTTTATTTTTATTTAGGGATTTTAGAATAGCATTGGTTATCCTTTTAATTTCAGTATTGGGAATTGCAGGAAGCTATCTCTTACTTTTTATAACGCAAACACCTTTAAACGTAGGGAGTTATACAGGAATTATTATGATTGTTGGAATTATTAGTGAGAATGCTATTTTTACTTTTCTGCAATTTAGGGAAACATTCAAATTGACCCGAAATGTAAATGAATCCATAATTTATTCAATTTCCACTCGATTGCGTCCCAAATTAATGACCGCGCTTGGAGCAATTATAGCTTTGTTTCCACTTGCAATAGGAATTGGAACGGGGTCAGAATTGCATCAACCGCTTGCCATTGCCGTGATTGGTGGATTTATAATTGCGATGCCTTTACTTTTGATTGTATTGCCTACTTTATTGTGTTTAGTTTACAAGAATGAAAAACATTTTACTCACTTTAATTAATTCAGTTTTTTTTTAGATTGTTCATTTTTAAATGAATAAAGATTATATTTCAAATAAAATTTATAACTTTGATAGAGAAAATGGTATAGGATAATAGGCTTTTATTTTGAGTAGGATATTACGAGTTTAAGATCAATTTTTTTATTATATAAGTTGGATTAGAATGAAACTAAAAAATATTTAATTAATTTAAAACGCTGACAAAATGAATTTTTTTTTATTAATACTATTAACTGTTGCATTTACTTCTATAGGATTTGCCCAAGATACTGTAAGTAAAAAAGGGGATATGCATGAAATGATGGATGGAAAAATGCATGATGGAATGCATACGAGAATGCATGAAAAAATGTATACTTGTCCCATGCACTCCGATGTTTTACAAGATCACCCTGGGAAATGCCCTAAGTGTGGAATGGATTTAGTTGAATCTAAAAATATGACTAAAGGCTATTGCCCAATGTGCAAAGAAAAAACCATGATGAAAGATGGTAAATGCATCAAATGTGGAAAACAAATTACAAAATATGGAGAGAAAGGGCAATCTAAAAAAGTATACATTTGTTCCTCTTGTCATATTAAAAGTAAAACATCTGGTAAATGCCCAAAATGTGGCGCTAAAATGGAAGAAATGAAATAAAATACAGACGATTCAATTCCTATAAACTCTGATGAAGCAATACTGCTTTTCAGAGTTTTTTTGTTTGAATTATCCCAATATTTGCAGGTAAATTAAAGTCACTGCTGCAATTGTCATAATAACGAATGCCGAGACCCCAAGAATATTAGCTGTTTTGCTATTTGTGAATTCTCCCATTACTTTTTTGTTGTTTGAAATGTGAAGAATAATTGCAATTAATACTGGTGCTGTCAAACCATAAAGAATGGCAGTATAAATTAGGGCTTTAATTGGTGAAATACCGATGTAATTCAAAGATAAACCCAATATAAGTGATATAGCAATGACAATATAAAATGCTTTGGCTTCATGAAACTTTTTATCTAACCCTTGTTCCCAACCAAATGTTTCGGTGATAATATAAGAAAGGGAACCACTTAAAACGGGAATAGCCAAAAGACCAGTTCCAATAACTCCAATTGCAAAAAGGAGGTAGGCTGAATTGCCTGCTAATGGTTTCAAAGCTAATGCAGCTTGTTCCACAGTGTCAATTTGATGGATGCCACTTTTAAATAAAACGGTACCGGTAGTAAGAATAATAAAAAACATAACTAAGCCTGAAAAAGACATACCAAAATCAACATCTTCCTTCATATCATTAATTATTTTTTTATTCACCATCAAATGATTTTTCTTGTGTTTCATTTCTTCCACTTCCATAGAAGCTTGCCAAAAGAATAAATAAGGTGAAATAGTTGTTCCAAGGATTCCCACAAGAATCCCAATGTATTCTTTATTGAATTGTATAGTAGGGATAAAAGTTGCCTGAAGTATTTCGGTTATATCTTGTTTGTATAAAAAGGGAACTATTAAATATACCAAAAGAACAATACATAGGTATTTGAGTGTTGCGGCAATTTTTTGATAAGGTAAATAGACAATCAGTATTAGCAAAATAATAGTAAAAACTACACTAAAAAAAGTGGCATCAATAGCGGGAAATAATAAATTACCCACAGCTCCCATTCCTGCAATATCGGCACCAATATTCATAACAATTGCAGGGAAACTAAATAATAACATTAGATACAAAACAGGTCTTGGATAGTTTTTTTTAAGTGTTCCTGTTAAGCCTTGCGAAGTAACTAAACCAATCCTGGCACACATTTGTTGGATAGAGGCCATAAGCGGGAATGCAATTAATGCAGTCCATAATGTTGAAAGTCCAAATGCAGCTCCTGCTTGGGAATAAGTGGCAATACCGGATGGATCATCATCACTGGCACCAGTTATTAATCCGGGACCAAGAAGTTTCCAAAAACGCACTAACTTAGTTGATGATTTTTTTCGGGCATTCATTTTCTAACCGCTTATTTTAGTGTGTAGTAAAAGTACAACCATGCAATTTAATTTCAATAAAAAGTTGTTTCAATATTTTATAAAATCAATTCTATTAGAGCTAAAATGGATAACCAATAGCTAAATTGAAAACTAAATTTTCTTTTCGCCATGAGCTATTTCCAAAATTGATTTGATCTAAAACCCATCGTTGTCCATCCGGTAAATAAGCTTTTCTAATAGGGAAGGCAAAGTCTGTTCTAAGAATAAGAAAAGAGAAATCAAAACGCAATCCAGCACCAGCTCCAACGGCTAATTCATTCAAGAATTTTTTAGAAAATTGAGCACCAGGTTTTTCAGGATTATTGTTCATGAGCCAAATGTTCCCGGCATCTAAGAATAATGCCCCTTTCACCAAGCCATAAATCTTGGCTCTATATTCCGTATTAAATTCCAGTTTTAAATCGCCTGATTGATCTGCTAAAAAAGAACTCGCGGTAGCAGAACCATCATAACTTCCCGGACCTATAGAACGGGCGCGAAATGCTCTTAAACTATTGGTTCCACCAATAAAAAACTGTTTGATAAATGGCATTTCTTTAGAATTTCCATAAGCAAATCCTGCTCCTACGATTATTCTACTGGCAAGTTGTGAATCTTGACCCAATTTTAAATAATGTCTAAATTCATTTTCAATTTTTATAAATTGACTAAATGGAACACCAAACACTTTAATGGTATCTCCTTTTTTACTGTTTGCTCCAGTAGCTAATCCCGCAATGTTTCCCGCAAGATCAATAGTTCCTTTGTAGTAAAAGGTATTTTTTCTTCTTTTTTCTAATGTATTAGTGTACGTAAAAGAGTAAGTTGGACCAAAAATTAATTGTTTCTCAATTACTTTTCCCAAAGAAGGATTGGCCACAATTTGTTCTTGATACAGAGGAGTTACATTTTGTGGACTGGCATACGTAATTTCTGTAATATTTAATAGATGTTCTGTTCTTTCGTTTGCTTTCCATAAATAACCAAACGAACCTTTGAATGTTTGTAAGGAATATAATTTGGTTCTGTTTTGGAATTCATATCCTATCGTAGCTTTTGTTTTTGGCACAAAACCACTTGAAGATTTTAGTTTGAAAGGGGAAATAAATCTCGGCCACACTAGATTAGCTTCGGTTCCAAAACGGTATACATTAAAGCCATTGTTTTGCCCTGAAACTTGTACTTCAACGCCACCAAATGCAGAAATGGTAAGTAATTCAGCTCCTCTAAAAGTATTTCGATTACTCCAGTTCAAATTCAATTCGGTACCGGTATAATTAGCTGAATTAGTTTTTGCCAATACTTCTAAACGGAGTGATTTTTTAGGCAAAGGAGTGAGGTAATAATAGGCATCCAGATAATTACCTAAAGTGTCTGAAGTTTTAAATTGATTTTTAACAAATTTGAAAGTACCTAAATTTACTAATCTGTTCAAAGATAAATTATGATTGGTACGATTGTATAAGTCTCCTTTTTTAAAATACAAAGCACGGTCAAAAATTCGGGGCTTGAATAAATTTTCTTGATCAATAATAGTAAAATCATTATACTTTACTACCGAATCAGATTCAATGCTTAAACTATCAGAGCCAATAGAAAAATTTGGATAAACGATAATTTTATTGATTTTGTATGGTGTTTCAGCCAGTTTTGGGGCTTCCTCTTTTACTTTGACAATCAAATCAACTTGATGATCAGCAACAGTGCTATCCACCTGTACTTTAAGATAATCTGGATTAAAGTAATAAAAGCCTTTTTCTTTTAGCCTTGTATCGATACGAATTCGTTCCTCTTTTATAACATCAAGACTATACGCTTGGTCTTTTTTTAATAAACTTCTTTTGCTGGTTTTACGAACTGCAGTGGAAATGGCTGAGGAATCTGTTGGGAATTTTACTTCTCGAATTTTGTATTGTTTTCTTGGTTTTACACGATATTCTGCGGTTGCTTTTTTACCATGTCGGGTTGAATCTGCTGAAGTATGTGCGTTGAAATAGCCGTTGTTTTCAACAAAGTTCTGTAAAACACTTTTATTATATTCTAAATCTACCTTGCTGTATAAAACAGGTGGTTCTCCTACTTTAGTTTTCAACCAATAACGCAATCCTTTTTCTTTTTTTGGTGTTCCCACAATATTATAAACATACAATTTAGGTCGTAATCCCAGAATTGAAGAATTTGGTTTGGGTCTAACGATATTTTTTAAGGCAGTTTTTAATGCTTTATTTTCTTTATTGGATGTATCGTTTCCTTCTATTCTTATTTTTGCGCCAGTGTACAGTAATTCTCCTTCGGGTAAAAATCTCGTATTGCTGCAAGATGTAGCAAACAATGCTAAAAAAAGAATATATAGGAAATGGGGCTTATTCATTTGATTTATTTTTTGATTCTTTTTTTGTTTTCTTAACTGCTTTTTTAGCTTCACTTTTGCGAAATAATTCCTTGAATTTATTATAGTCCAAAGTGATTACAAAAGCAATTCCAGTTTCTACGACTTCACCTTGAAGCGCTACTTGGTATTTGTTTATTCGATAGGCTCGTATTTTATACCTTCCATCTTTTGAAAGTTGGTAATCCAAAGAAACATCACCGGCTATGTTATTTGCATTTTGATTGACTTGTTGTGGACCTTCAATTCCAAAACTACTTCCAACAGTAACTTTCAATCGGTCGTTGAGCAGTTTCTTAGAGATCCCTACATTCAAGTCGGTTTTGTTTTCTCGTTGCCCAGTTGTATAATCATCGGATGCATTCAAATCAAAACTAAGTTCCACACCATTGATTAAATTACCCGCTAGATTATTAAGCTGTTGCGATAAGATTTTGCTGGCACTTTCTCTGGCCAAAGACGATACATTCGTTCCACCGGCTTCACTTGCAAAAGGATTTTCTCCAATGAAACGATTCAGTAAGAGTAGGGCAAAAACCTGTTTATTCAATTCATCCGGTTGCTGACGCAATTGGGTCAGTTTGGCTTGTGTTGTATTAATTATTTCAGTTGAAACGCTATTATTTCCTTCTGGTAGAACGATATTAAATGCAATGGTAGGTTTCATCAATTCACCAGTCATTTTTAATTCAGTTTCAAAAGGGATTTTTTGTTTGTACGTATTTCTAACTCCTGCGGTAACAGTTCCTAGCTGATCATTGACTAAATCTATTGGAGCAGCTTCTGTTTTATAAATCGCTGTAATATTAATATCAGCCGTTGTTGGTTCTCCGGTCCATAGAATATAACTTCCTTTTTTGATATCAAATTTTCTTTTGATGGAACTAAAACTCATTTCATAACTCCCTTCGGATAATTCATATCTTCCGGTCAAAGTTGTTTTTCCGGAAGGATCAATTCCACCATTCAATTGTGCTTCTCCTTTTAATTTCAGGAAATCTCCGTTGGCTTTGTCAATAACCAGAGACAATTCAGCTTCTTTATCAATTTCAATATTTACCGAAGCATTGATTCCTTTTATATCCGATTGGCTATTCAATTCATTGGTAACAATAGTCTCAATTAATTGTGGTTGGTCTTGGTCAATAAATTCTACAATTCCTTCTCTATCGGCTATTGATGGATCTGATTGTGGTAAAACAATAGTGAATTTAGTGTCTTTATTAATTTTGATGTTTCCTTCCACAACAGGATTATCAAAATTGCCTGTTATTTTTAAATGATTGTCTAAGTATAATTCGCCATAATACAAATCATTGTCTTTGGCTTTAGAATTGATGGCTTTGAAATTATCTGCATCTAAGTTTAAATCAAAACCAAAATTGCTGAAATTGGCACTGTCTATTTTTCCATTAATAGTTAAATCATTGTCTTTTTCATCTTTTATAATAAAGTTATCGAAAAGAATAACATCGCTTGTAAATACGATTTTATCATTTGCCGACTTGAATTTAGAATTGAGTTGCGTCGCTTTGAAACCAATTTCATTAAATTGTAATTCTCCAATAACTTTGGGCTGCTTTGTAGTACCTGTAATTTTGAAATTTCCAGTAAAAAAGCCGGTACTTTCTTTGATATTATCCAATGTAAAACCCTGAATACTTTTCAAGTTTAGTTTTTCAATTGCCAGATTCATATCAAAACTGCTGTCAGCTGTTCTATAATTCCCATCTAAATTGACTTGATTTCCTTGGCCAGTAATCGAAATAATAGCATCATATCTATTGGTAATTTCATTATTTACTTTTATGCTAATGTTCCCAACAGTGTCTTTTTTGAAAGTAAAATTTTCAATATTTAAATCTGAAGTAAAAAGAGGTGCTGTATTTACATTTTTAATAAGAGCGTGTCCGTTGATTTTTCCACTCATTTGTAAATCGTTTTTTTCGACGATACTTGTAATGGTTTTTATATCAAAATCTTTGAAATCAATTGCCATTGGTGCATTCATTTCCTCTGATTGTGATTGTATTTTGATACTGTTTCCGTCTTTGCTCAACTCAAAATTATCAGCATAAATGCCTTTTTTTCCAAAACGAATTAAATTGTCTGGAGCTATTTTCCAGGAATCATAGTTAAGCAGCAAATTCTTTGGATCAAGAACCATTTCATTATTCCCGTTTGTTGCTTTTAGGGTTCCGGTAATTAAGTATCTTTCTTTGTCTTTTAAATCCTTTAATTGTAATGTATAATCCACAATGTTGTCTTGTACTTTCCCTGAAATATTGGTGTAAGGCAACTGAATTTGTTTGTTTAGAATGTCGTCTACAATTAAACTGTAAACAAGAGCATTGTCTTTTGTGTCCACTTTAAGAACTGCATTTGTAACGGTATTTTTTCCATAAATTAATTTTGGAATCGTACCATTCAGAATTATAGAATCGTTAACTGAATTGTATCTTCCACTGATGTTTATGGGTTCAAGACTTTTCAATTCAGGGATTAATTTTAATAAAATAGGGTTGTCTTTTACACCAATTTTAAAAGCAAATTGTTGTTTTTCAACAGCGAGTTTTTTTGAATAAGGTTTGCTATCATAATACTTGGAAATAGAATTTGATAAAGCTGTTGCTATTTTTGACAACTTGTATTTTCCATTTACTTCTCCATCCAAAAACGAAGATTTCAATACTAATGTATTCTTTTCAGCAGTTGAAGTTGCTATTACATTGATCGAATCAATTACAAATTGTTCTTTTTTATTAGTGATACTTATGTTGTGAGCGCTAATATTTCCGTTGAGGTAATCTAAATTACCCGACTGAATATCAGCATCTAAAACGCCTCTTATTTTCATTGGGCCGGCATGTAGATTTAGTTTTTCCAAATCAGCGATATCAACATTCAGTTTTAATTTTCCAGTTGGATATTTGTCTCTAAAACTTCCGTTACTGACTAAATCAAAAGTCAGATTTGGATCTTTTGCGACAGCTGTAGCGTTGAAACTTCCGTTGCGAATAGTTCCTTTTACGCTTAAATTTTGATACGTATATTTATTGTAATAGGCTTTTTGAATAATTCCATTGAAAGAAGCCGTAGCAGTTTTTAGATTGGAACCATTTCCTTTTATGTTGGCTTTTAAAGTGACTTTTCCAATAGAATCGTTTTTAATGAATTTTCCTAAATCAAAATTTTCCAACTCCATTTGGGCGTCGTATTTATCCTGATTTTTTATGCTGCGGTCGTATGAACCTTTGATTTTTGCTTTGCCAAAATTACTCACCACATTCATATTGGTATTAAAATTAGCAATAGTCCCTTTGAAAGTTCCTATGGCACTGAATTTTGTAGGCAATTGAATCGAATTAGGAATAGTTCCTGGAGGTAAAAAGCCATTAAAATCTTTTGAACCTGATTGTAAGTCTTTGATATTTAAATCAAAATAGGCTTTATTGACATCAGGCAAACCAGTAATGCTTCCGCTGGCTGCAACTTCAGTTGTTCCAATTCCGCTGATTTTAATATCCGGGAACTCAAGATTCTTTATTTTTCCTTTAATAGCTCCATTTATTAGCAGTATGGCATTAGGATTGCTCATAAAAGGATTCGTGTTTATTAAAGTGGGAGCAAAAAGTAAAATATCTTTAATACCCAATTTACTTTTCTTCAAATTGGCCTTAAGACCTAGTTCTCCAGGATTTTTTGCCAAAGATTCAATAGAGGGATAGCTTATCTGGATTTCATTTTTCAACTCCGTTTGAGGTGTTTTTAGATATAATTTTTTAAGAAAAGCATTTTTTTTACCGTAGAAAAACTCCGCATTAAACGATTGAATGTTCAAACCGCTTTTATCTTTAAGGGTCAAAGAATTGGCATCTCCAGAAATGTTTTCGGGATTGTAATACAGCGCGTCAATTTGTAAATTTAATTTAGTAAGATTTAAATGGTTGTAATCGATACCTTCTTGTACTGCTGCAACATTATTATTGTCATAACGGAAATACACGCGTTTAAAATCTGTTTTGTTTACTTTTACTTCCCAGTTGCTAGGTTCTGCATTAACAGATTCTTTTTTTGCTTTTTCTAATTTTCCAAAAGCTAATGCACCTTCAACCCCAGTCAAATCAATACTGTCGATTAAAAGTATTTGATTATTGAAATCAATTTTATCAATTTTAGCTAACAGTTTTTTTAAATAAAAGGTGGTGGATAACTTGGTTTCCTCACTTTGGTAATCAATATCAATTTTAGATAAATCAATTTCACCCAGTTTTAATTTTAAGGCAGTTTGAGAGGTATTTTTTTCTGCAATTGCTTTGCCTTGTACCAAGCCTTGTTTCAATTTAAACTTTAATCCTTTGATTTTAGCTTTAGGAATTTCAAAGTTCATTTGATCTAAATCAAAAGTCTTTATTATTGTTTCAAAATGATTTAGGTTTGCAACAATATTATTTTTTGTAATGGCGTCAATGTATTTAAATTGTATCTGGTTCAATTCAATTTCTTCTACAGAAAATTGCATCGGTTTTGAATTTCCTTTTTGTTTTTCAGGAGAAGCAAAAGCTTTGATGATATAATCAAAATTGAAAACCCCATTAGAATTTCTATTTAAATGAGTCGTAATACCTTCGAGTTGCATGGAGTTAATCTCGACTTTATTATTTATCAATTGTAACAAACTAATGTCAACTGCTAATTTTTTACCCGCTAAAAGCGTATCTTTTTTTTGATCCTGAAAATAAACGCCTTCCAGAATTATTTTCTCAGGAAAACCAATTTTTAATTTGTCTATCGAAACTTTGGTTTGAATTTTTCCTTCAAGGTAGGTAACCGCTTTTTCTTTAGTATAATTTTGAACGGAAGGGAATTGAATAACAATAATTAATAATAGAAACAATAGTAGAATTGTTCCTATTATCCATAGGAAAATTTTAAAACTTTTTTGTAAGTATTTTTTCAAATGGTCTTGTTTTAGGTCTAAAATTAGCCAATTTAGACTAGAATAGCAATTTATAGTCCAAATTGAATTAAAAACAAAGATGAAAATTTAAATCAGAAATGCTTTATATAATTTAGATATAAAGTTGTAAAATCTTTGGATTTAATCCTTAAAAATCATCTTAATAATTGCATTTCAAGAGAGTTAACATAACAAGTTCTATGTTTTGTAAACAGGAATCTCATTAAAATATTCCGCTTGTTTTTCTTCCAATAAAATTTCTTTTATAGCCATTAGCATTGCTTTATTTGAGGTAAATAATTCTCTGTTAAAGTTAATGACGGTCGTTATGTCAATTTTTTCAATAGGTGCATTTACGGCTTCGGTGTAAAAAGTATTGAGAGCGCTACTATAATTATTTTGTATCGAATCAAATAGATGTTGCAGTTCTTCAAAACTTGCTGTTTTATCTTGGGTAAGAAATGCATTCAATTCAAGATATAGGTTTTCAGTTTCTTTTTTATGGTGAATAAAAAAATTGTACTTGATGTCCTTTGACGAATTTCTAAGGTTTGTAATATTTGTGCCAATGTCTTTCACGCTTTTTACTGAGTGCATAGCACTGCGTACTGCAGAAATGAGTTGGTTAAGTTCCGCTTGTTGTTCTCCTTCTAATTTGGTTCGTAAGTCTAAATAAAACGACTGAATCTCACCTTGTAATTGTTTCATGAATCCATATTTTTCTTCTATGGTTTTCGAAAAGAAATTTCTTTTTTCGTTGATAGTTTTAAAGTTAACATTTTCCCGAAGCATTAAGGTGTCAATCTTGAATAATTCCAGATTGAATAACATTGAATTATGAATAAAATATTTTGTTTCCATACGGAGTAAATCAAGAGCAGTTTCTGGTTCCTTGATTGTAGCATGACTTATAAAAGCCACAGTAGCAGTATCAGTATCTTTGAAAAAGAGTTCTAGAAACTTGGTGAATGAATTGAGTATTGGAAAGAAAATAAGGATGGCTAAAAAATTAATTAGACTGGAAAAAGTGGCCAACCCAATTAACGGATCTTTTATATTTAAAACATCTGTTATCAAAAAAAGAATTGGATTCAGAAATAGAAAAACCAATGCTGTAATGAAAATATTAAAAAATAAATTACCAAGAACGATTCGTTTTTTTGAAGCATTGCCGCCAATCGCTCCCAATACGATTTTGATAATTGTACCCGTTTCTGAACCTAGTGCAATTATAGCCGCAATAGGAAAACTGATTGCTCCGGCGTGAAGCGCACTGAGCGTAAGGGCCATGGTTACGGAGCTAGATTGTACAATAAGAGTAATGAGAAAACCAATAAGTATGAAAATAACTTGAGGCATTTCGACATATTTTGAAAAATCAAAATCCTGCACCTGCGATTCCATTGCAGTTTTCATAAAGGAAAGACCAATGAATAGCAAACCAAAACCAAAAAGAAAATAGGCAAGGTATTTCATTGACTTGCGATTGCCAAAAA
The DNA here is from genome assembly GCF_048158525.1 of Flavobacterium algoris. Taxonomy (NCBI): domain Bacteria; kingdom Pseudomonadati; phylum Bacteroidota; class Flavobacteriia; order Flavobacteriales; family Flavobacteriaceae; genus Flavobacterium; species Flavobacterium algoris. Next base: position 167,410 of record NZ_JBLNKT010000003.1, on the reverse strand, counting down.
GGATAAGAAATATACCTCCTAAACATATTGCAGGATAAGCAATTACTTCAATATCTACTTTAAAACCAAGACTGGTAATTAGCCAACTATTCACAGTTGTTCCCAGATTTGCGCCCAAGATAATTGCCATAGCATTTCGCATACTGAAAATTCCTGCACCTACAAAAGCCAGTAACATCAGCGTAACCATAGAGCTACTTTGTAAAATACCCGTTATAATGACACCACCGACAACAGCGCCCAATTTATTTTTGGTAATGCGTTGCAGAAAAAGTTTGAAACTCCGCCCTGAAAGATTTTTTAAGGATTCCTCCAGTAGATACATTGCGAAAAGGAATAAACCAATCCCAGCTGCAAGTTTGAAAAAATGATTGAGATTTTCCATAGCAGAATATAGAAATAAAGATAAATAAAGATAAATAATTTAATTGTATAATCGTGTTGGAACTGTTATCTAACAATAATCTAAAGTCTTAAATAAATTTTGTCACGAATCAGTTTCTATATTTTGAACCATTTGTCATTTTATTTCAAAAGAATAACTTAATATTTTTTCGGTAATAATAAATTGGAATTGAAACAATAATTTTAAAGATATATACCTATATTTCGGAAACAAAATCTTAAATTTGAGTGTAATTTAGTAGGATAAACAATAAATAATTTTTTATAACTATTTGTTTTTCAGCATTATATTGATTTTGTAGAATAGAAGATCTGTTTTGCCATAATAGCTAAATATCTTTCAAATGAAATATTTGATATTATATTTATTTTGTCTTTTAATGGTTGTAATTTTTAATCCTGTTCATGCCCAAATTTCAGATTCTAATAGGAAATGGAGTATCGAAGAGTGTTTCAAATATGCGATGGAGCATAATATTGAAATAAATACATTATTGCTTAAGGAACAAACTTCTACCCAAGATTTGTACACGGCTATAGGGAGCCAATTTCCTAATCTTTTTGGTTCAGCCAGCCAGCAATTCAATAATAGTAAGATTGAAACTTCTGCTAATGGAAATTTGGAAAACCAATTAACCAGCAGCGGAAACTATTCGTTTAATTCGTCGATTGTGCTTTGGAATGCTAATTACATTAAAAACAATATTAAGCAAAGAGATTTGCTACGACAATCCGCAGGACTTTCGGTGCAGCAGTCCCAGAATGCAATTACGCTTTTAATTACGCAGAGTTATTTAGCTATTTTATTGGCAAAAGAAAACCTAACCTATCTTTCTGATCTTTTTGCCACATCAGAAGCGAAGGTAAAACAAGGGCAGCAATTTTACGATGCCGGCAGTATTCCAAAAAATAATTTGCTGCAGTTACAAGCACAATTGGCTGGCGATAAATACTTATTGGTGCAAACACAAAATACCATCAGACAAAATATCCTAACCTTAAAACAAATATTGCAATTGCCAACAGATACGGTATTTGATGTTCTTACACCAACAACAATAGAAATTGTTACCGTTGCTCCTTCACTTCAGAGCGTGCAAAAAACTGCTTTTGAAATTTTCCCAGAAATAAAAATCGGAGAATTGGAAGTTGCTATTGCTACTTTGGATATTGCCAAAGCGAAAGCGGGTTTTAAACCAACACTTGCTGCAAATGGTGCATTGGGTACGGGTTACACTTCGGTAATTTCCAATTCAAATTTCTCGAAAACCAGCTATTTTACCCAATTGGATAATAATTTTTACCAACGTATTGGACTTAATTTATCCATTCCAATTTTCTCAAACCGAATCAATAAAACCAATCTTGAAAAAGCTAATATTGGTTTTAAACAAGCTAATTTCAATCTGCAAAATAGCCAATTGGTTTTAGTGCAGGAGGTGGAGCAGGCGTATCTTAATTTTACAAATGCCTTGCAGGCTTATAATGCGGCGAAAGAGCAATTGAGCGCCGTGACGGAAACCTACCGAATTGTAAATGAACAATTTCGGCTGGGCGGTATAAATTCATTTGATTTATTACAACAGCGAAATCAATATGTACAGGCAGTACAGTCGTATACGCAAGCAAAATACACGGCTGTTTTGCAACAAAAAATATATGATTTCTATAGAGGAATTCCAATACAATTATAAAACCACTATGATGAAAAAAAAGATATTATGGTTATCCGTTTTAATTGTTGTTGGAGTTGTTGCCATTGTATATTTCATGTCGCGGAAAAACACACAGGAAATTATTTTTGTAACCAGTAAAGCGCATTATGGGGCAATTGCCAAAAGTGTTACAGCAACAGGAACTGTTCAGCCTGTTGATACTGTTTCTGTAGGTGCACAAGTTTCTGGTGTGGTAAAAAATATTTATGTTGATTTTAATAGCGTGGTTAAGAAAGGGCAGTTGTTAGCGAAAATTGATCCGTCAATCATTACAGCACAAACCGAACAATCAAAAGCAAACCTTATGACCGCCAGAAGCAATCTGACTTTTCAGGAAAGTACTTTTGAAAGACAAAAGCAATTGTTCAACTTGGGAGCCATTAGCAAAGCGGATTATCAGTTGGCGCAAAATCAATATAATAGTGCGAAAGCTTCGGTTGCCAGTGCCAGTGCCCAATTAAATATTACTACCAAGAATCTTTACTATACCAATATTTATTCCCCTATTGACGGAGTTGTACTCAATAGAAATGTGAGTGCCGGCCAGACCATTGCTTCCAGTTTCAACGCTCCTACATTATTTGTAATTGCCAAAGACCTTACCAAAATGCAGGTTCGTGCGGCCGTCGATGAAGCTGATATAGGCGGAGTCAAAGCGGGACAAAAAGTAACTTTTACGGTAGATGCTTTCCCTAATGACACGTTTGAAGGGACCGTTGAAGAAATTTTACTGCATCCTTCGGTATCGGCAAATGTGGTGACTTATAAAACTTTAATCAATGTTGAAAATGCCGAAATGAAACTTAAACCAGGAATGACCGCAAGCATCAATATTTGTACAGAACAAGACGATAATGCCTTATTAATTCCATCCAGATCATTGAATTTCAAACCTGATTCCACTTTGACCACTAAATATGTTGTTATAAAGGAGGAAAGAAGTTTTACCGGAACCGACAAAAGTGGTATCAAAATAAATAAATCTCGAAAGGATAGTTTAAATGAAACCATGCAAAAAGCATATGTATGGATAAAAAAAGGAGATACATTAAAACAGAAAAGCATAATGATCGGTTTGAATGATGATGCTTCTGTAAAAGTGATAAAAGGGCTTTCGCCAAAGGACGACGTAATAATAAATGCGATAACCAATGGGGGAAACAATAATGTAAATAATGCACAAAAAAGTCCTTTTATTCCGCAAATGCCAGGAAGAAGAAGCTTAGGCGGTTCCAGAAATTAACGAATAAAATAAAAGGGTAATGAACTCAATTATTGTTAAAATAAAAAATCTGACTCGGGAATTCAAAATGGGAGGCGAAGTTGTTAAAGCGCTTAACAATGTCAGTTTTACCATTAATTCTGGCGAGTTCGTCACTATAATGGGCAGCAGCGGTTCGGGTAAAACGACCTTATTGAATATATTAGGCTGTTTGGACCAACCTACATTTGGGGATTATTTTTTGGATGGAACTAATATCAGTACATTTTCTAAAAATGAGTTGGCAAGACTTCGCAATTTGAAACTGGGTTTTATTTTTCAATCGTATAATTTATTGCCTAGAACATCAGCAATCGAAAATGTTGAATTACCGCTGTTATATAACCCGAAAATATTATCAAAAGAACGCAAAGATAAAGCCACGAAAGCGCTGGAAGCAGTTAATCTCAAAGATAGGATTAATTATCTTCCAAGTCAATTATCAGGAGGTCAGCAACAACGGGTTGCCATTGCGAGAGCTTTGGTAAATGATCCAATATTGATTCTTGCCGATGAAGCCACCGGGAATCTGGATTCCAGAAATTCTTACGGTATTATGGCATTGATGCAGGAACTAAATGATGTTCAGGGAAAAACAATTGTTTTTATCACCCATGAACCGGATATTGCTACGTTCAGTAAACGAACTATTACACTGCGAGATGGTCAGATTATAAATGACAGTATCAATGCCAATGTTCGCTCTGCAAAAGAAGTTTTGCAGAGCCTTCCGCCAATTAGTGAATTACCAATTCAAGTAAAATGAAAATAACCAATCTTTTACGCTTGGCCTTGAGGGCAATACAACGCAATAAGATGCGCTCCTTTCTTACTATGCTGGGAATTATAATTGGTGTAGGTTCCGTTATTGCTATGATTGCTATCGGGGAAGGTTCTAAACAAAGTATCCAAAGCCAGATCAAAGGCATGGGTAGTAATATGATTACGATACGACCAAGCAGCAATGTGATAGGAGGAGCTAGGATAGACAATACAAGCGTACAATCACTTTCAGAACAAGATGTAAAAGCAGTTCAAAATCAATCCGAATATATCAACGCGGTTTCCCCCATGGTATCTTCCAGAGGACAAGCTATTAATGGTCCATATAATAGTTCGACAACTTTGCAGGGCGTATATCCGGAGTATCTATTTATTCGTGCCTGGCCTTTGCAGGAGGGTATTTCTTTTACCAATCAAGATTTGAAATCGGCTGCCAAAATTTGTTTGATAGGACAAACCGTATTGAATAATCTTTTTCCTGATGGAGAAGAGGTGTTGGGAAAAAACATCCGTTTCAAAAAAATTCCTTTCAAAATAATTGGAGTGTTGAGTAAGAAAGGGGAGAATACTTTTGGTCAGGACCAAGATGATGTGATCCTTACCCCAGTTACAACGGTCCAGAAACGAATACTTTCTACTACGTATTATCAGACTATTTTTGCGTCAGCAGTTAATGAAAATGCAACAGATAAAGCGTCTTTAGAAATTCAAAAAATGCTGCGTATCAGTCACAAAATCCAGAAAGGTATGGATGATGATTTTACGGTAAGAACACAAGCGGAACTCATCAGTACTTTTTCATCAACCAGTCGAACCTTGACGGTATTGCTGACGGTTATTGCGGGGATATCATTAATTGTGGGCGGTATCGGAATCATGAATATCATGTATGTTTCGGTAACGGAACGTACCAAAGAAATTGGGTTGCGAATGTCCCTTGGCGCAAGAGGAATCGATATTCTTATGCAGTTTTTGATTGAAGCCATTATGATCAGTATAACCGGGGGATTAATTGGGGTTATTCTGGGAATTAGTGCTACCAAACTAGTTACTTACTTTATGAATTGGCCCACCTTGATCACGCAATCTTCGGTGTTGCTTTCTTTTTTAGTTTGTTTTGTCACAGGAGTATTTTTTGGTTATTATCCAGCCCTAAAAGCATCGAGATTAAATCCTATCGAAGCCTTGCGTTATGAGTAAATAACAATAGTAGTTTTTGTGACTTGTTTTAAAGTTTGACTTACTAAATCAAGAGGTTAGTAATCAGAATATTCCGTTGGGTATAAAAAAGTAATATCTATGTGAGAAATATTGTTTTTGTATTTTTCCATAGCGATTAATCCTTTCCATTCCGGCGAATCTACAAAGGCTTTCCAGTGTGCGTCTCGACTTTCCTGATCTGCAAAAGTAGTCATGTACATCAAGTTTGGCATTTTGGCACCCGAAATCACTTCGCCATAAAAAACAGGATTAAATGCAAGTCGGTCAAAGAGTTTTACTTCTCCACCGGCATTAAACATATCCACTTTATTTCTATAAATTGCTTCGGTTGCTGATTCATAACTTCTTAATTCATATACTCTATTTGCCCTTGGACTACTCAAAACAGGAGTTGTCATCATGGGATGATCAGCAAATGCTTTCAATAAAACAGATTCGATACGCACATAAGGTGCTTGCTTATAAGTAGCATTCAAATAATCAGCTCCGGCAGCCAAATACGTTTTGTCTTTGGCCAGTTTTTCTTCTAATCCCAGAAATTGTGACAGGGATGAAAATGGAATTAACACTATAATCTTTTTTAACGTATCAGTTGCATTTGGTTTTGGTTTGAAAACCCCAATATTTTTAATTCCCAGTTTTTTCAATCCTGGTAAATAGGCTTCTTTCAAAAATTTGTCAGTCGTTTGTACTTGCTGCTCTGTATTCAAAATGTACGTTTTGAGCTGGTAGAATTCCCTAGATGGTGCCATGGTTTTAGAGTCAGAAGTTATTGTTTTAAAGCTGGTAATGGCTAAGGCGATAACCGCTAGGAATAGTAATTTTGTTGCTTTCATATTTTATTTTTGGTGTATATTTAATTCTGGTTTAATTAAAAATAATTGAGAATTATAGCGATATATTTTTAGCTTAAAGCAAATTCCACTGCAGCTGCCGAATGAATTATAGCGGTGTCAAAAATAGGAACGGTAACATCCTCTTGTTGAATTAATAATGGAATTTCAGTGCAACCCAGAATAATTCCTTCCGCACCATTTTCTATTAATTTATTGATGATACTGATGTAACGCTGTTTTGTTTTGGGGCTAATGATTCCTTTTCCCAGTTCATGGTAAATGGTATCTTGAATAAAATCTCTGTCTTCCGACTCCGGGATGCAAGTTTCAATATTTTCATTACTGAGTTTTGAGGTAAAAAAATCTAACTCCATTGTGAATTTAGTTCCTAAAAGCCCCACTTTAGATAGATTCAGTTTTTTTATTTCTTTAGTAGTTTCAGTTGCAATATGAATTACGGGTATCGACATTTTTTCCTCAATTCTATCGGCTAAAAGATGCATTGTATTAGCGCATAAAACAATAGCTTCCGCACCACTTTGTTGCAGGTTTTCACAGGCTTCTGAGAGCATTATAAATGTTGATTCCCAATCATTGTTGTTATTATTTCTTATAATATCGGCATAATTGAAAGAATGGATTACGCATTTGGCAAAATTGATGCCTCCCAGTTTCTCGTTTACTCCTTCATTAATAAGTTTATAATAATCAGCGGTAGAAACCCAGCTAATCCCACCAATAAGTCCCAATGTTTTCATCTTTTTTTATTTTTGTTTGTCGATTTAGAATCCTTTTTTAAAAACAGATCGTAATTCTTGTTGTGTTTATAAAAGTACAAAAAAAGTATCACTTTTTTGGAATTTCAAAAATAGATTCCATCCGATTTAAGAATCTGATAAAAGCGAATAGCAGTGGAGAATAAACCAAACAATCGTATTTAGTGCCAGTTGTAAATTGGTACATTTAGAATATGAAATTTAAAGTATACAGTGAATTATCATAGGAAGTCTTTGCTCCAACTACTTTTATTTTTAATATACAGGTAGCTAAATCAGCGAGCCAAATAATTATTCGGAATCCATTATTGTCACTCCCGCTATAAAGTTTGAGGAATTTACTTTGAAAAATTTAGGTACTCGCTTTGTAAAAATGGAGGTAAAGCAAGGCGTTTTTTTTACAATAATCTACCAAACAGAAATTGATGTTCGCTATACGATTTATGATGAAAAAGTCCTTTTAAAATCAACACCAATTATAAATCTGGATAACGAAGTATTGCCCTTTATTTCTCCAAGCAGGCATTGTGAGTCGGATAAATTATCAGAATTTGCCACGAATGAATTTGGATATTTGCCCAATGAATACACTAAAGCAAATGCCATAAAGGAATGGATTTTCAATACCGTCGAATACAAATCAGGGGTTACCAATTCCAGTACTTCAGCCTGCGATACGTTGCTTGAAAAAGTGGGTGTTTGTAAAGATTTTGCCCATTTAGGGATTGCGCTGTGCAGAGCTTTAGATATACCGGCACGTTATTTTACCGGATATGCCCATAATATTAATCCGCCAGATTTTCATGCTTATTTTGAAGCGTATATTGGTGGACAATGGCTGTTTTTTGATCCCACTAAATTAGCGGTTGCTAATGGATTAGTAAAAATAGCGAATGGGAAAGATGCTTCAGAAGTGGCTGTAGCCAGTTACTTTGGGAATGTTACTTGTACATTCATGAAAATTGAATGCAATCCCACTACTACAGCTGGTTTTAAGCCTTTTAATTCTGAACTTGATACCAAAGCGATTTCTTATGAATGAAATTTTGTCGCTTAAATGTTTATTTAAGAAGTTTAATCTAAAATTTTTCTAACTGTGATTCGGTTGTCGTCTCCCATTTTCCAGATTTCTCCAAACAGAGTGACGTTTTCTCCCATTTCAAATTGACGGTATTTGTTTGTACTTCCAAGGTTAGGAATGCTAATTACGGCAAAATAAATTGATCCCTCAGTTGTTTTTATTTTGGCAGTATAGCCATCTTTTCCTTTTTCGACAGATTGTACTATTCCGGTGATTTTAGCTTCGGCACTGTTCTTCTGTTTCAGTTCCAAGATTTCTCTGACAGTAATTTGTTTTTCTTTTTCCATTTTCCAAACTTCTCCTTTCACCGTTATTGTATCTCCAATTTCCGCTTGTTTGAACAATTGAGGGTTGCTTAAATTGGGAATGCTAATTGTTCCAAAATAAATGCGTCCTTTTGTGTTTTCAATGGTCGCAGTGTAGCCATCTTTCCCTTTTTGAATCGCCGAAACTTTCCCATTAACGGTAGCTGTTTTCACGGAGGAACACGATAGAATACTTAAAATAATCAGGCTTAAAATGCTTTTCTTTAATGGAAATAATTTCATTTTTTTATGTTTAATTGAACGAATTTTTAAATTCTAAAGGCGAAAAATTGGTTTTACTTTTGAATAATTTGCTAAAAGATTGTGGGTATTCAAAACCCAATTGGTACGCAATTTCACTAACGGATAAAGAAGTTGTGGTCAAAATTTCTTTGGCTTTTTCAATTAACTTATCGTGAATGTGCTGTTGCGTACTTTGTCCGGTGAGTGATCGGAGCATATCACTCAAATAATTTGGCGAGACATTCAATTGCTCTGAGATGTATAGAACGGTTGGAAGACCAAATTCCTGAACTTTGTTACCGTTAAAATAATCCAAAAGCAGTTTTTCCAGATTACTCAACAAATCATTACTGGCATTTTTTCGGGTAATAAACTGTCGGTTATAGAATCGATTGGAATAATTGAGTAATAATTCAATGTGAGAAAGTATAACATCCTGACTAAAACCGTCTATTATAGAGCAATATTCGGTATCAATATTTTGCATAATGTCCGTAATCATTGCTTCTTCTTTATCCGAAAGGTGTAACGCTTCATTTACAGCATAGGAGAAAAATCCATAGTCTTTGATGTTTTTTGCCAAGGCATAATTTTGGATAAAATCAGGATGAATGACTAACCAAATCCCTGAAAGGGCTATATCTTCATCAACGACAGTCGATATTACCTGACCCGGTGAAAAAAAAGTCATTATACCTTCGTCAAAATCATAATAGTTTTGCCCATATTTCAATTTACCTTTAAAATCCTTTTTGGTACAAACCGAATAAAAATTATAAACGAAACTTTTTATGCTTTCATCAAAATGACATTTTATTTCATTCAGATTAATGACACTAACCAACGGATGTTTTGGTTTAGGCAATTCCAATAAACGATGCAACTCAGATATGGAATTGATGATATACGGAGAATTAGTCTCTTTTTTCATGGTTCGAAATTATAAATTCAGTAGGAAAAGCGAATAGTAACGATAGCTTTTACTTACTGAATACTATTGTTTTATTGATCGATGGCTCCCATATTGGCAGCATCATAACGAGCGCCTGTGATGGTTCCTAAAGGGATAATAGTTTCTAAACGGTTTAGGTCTTCAACGCTTAATTTAATTTCGGCGGCAGCATTATTTTCTTCAACATATTTCACGCGTTTTGTTCCCGGAATTGGAAAAATACCTTTTGAAACAATCCAAGCAATGGCTAATTGTGAAGGTGTTATTTCTTTTTCGGTAGCCAATGTTTTTATTTCATTTACCAAGGCAATATTTTTGTAAAATTGTTCGCCTTGAAAACGGGGTAAACTTTTTCTAAAATCAGTATCAGGAAAATCATCAGGGCTTTTGATGTCTCCAGAAATAAATCCTCGACCTAATGGAGAGTAAGCCACAAATCCGATTCCAAGATCTTGAAGTGTTTTTAAAATCCCCGTTTCTTCTACGCCACGCTCAAACAAAGAATATTCTGTTTGTACCGCAGTCAAAGGATGAATAGTATGGGCTTTTTTTATGGTCTCCGATGAAACTTCCGAAAGTCCGATGTGGCCAATTTTTCCTTCTTTTACCAATTCGGCCATTGCTGCAACAGTTTCTTCAATTGGCGTGTTTGGGTCTAAACGATGCAAGTAATACAAGTCAATATAATCAGTTCCCAAGTTTTTAAGCGAACGCTCCACGGCTTTTTTTACATAATCTTTTGTACCGTTGAATTGCCAAGTCAGTTGTTCCTTGTCATCAATTTCATAGCCAAATTTTGTGGCAATGGTATATTGATTTCTGTTTCCTTTAATGGCTTTGGCGACAAGCCTTTCATTTAGTAAAGGGCCGTATAAATCGGCCGTATCCAGGAAGTTGTATCCAAGTTCCAATGAACGGTGAATAGTAGTAATAGATTCGGCTTCATCCGCTCTTCCATAAATATCCATTCCTGCAATTTGGGTCATTCCCATACAACCCAATCCTACTTTTGGAACAAAAAGTCCTTGACTTCCCAGTTCGATTTTTTTATTAGTATTCATACTTTTTTATTTAATTGTGGATTTAAATTAACAATGCAAATGTCAGTACGATACTAAATTGAAAACTAACCCAATCTCTTATAGTTGTATCCAAAATGAGGAATTTGGGTTTATCTATTTAAATTCCTTTTAAAGACTTACAAAATCATCACTTTTTGGGAAAATACTCAGGGCTTCAATTGCAATTTCAGGAGTTGGAGAAGCTAATTTGCGAAGTTTGGTATCCATCCAAGCACCATCAACAGTTATGGTTGCACAAACTTTGTTGTCTTCATTCAAAAACTCATGTACAATAGACCAGCGCGAAGCATCGGCTTTCATTTTAGAGGTTTTGGTGTGCATAAAAATTTTGTCCGAAATTTTTATTTCTTTTCTAAAAACACATTCTTCCCTAAAAAGAATAGGACCAAAACTTTGTGTTTGCATCACCTTCATCGTTAATCCAAGGCTTTCCAGAATTTCGATACGGTGTTGTGCTCCAAAGTCATAATAAGCGCTATGTCGAACATGAAAATTAGGGTCAAGATCAGACCAACGGAAAGATAATTCTTTTATAAATGAAGTCATTTTATGTTATTTTAGGATACTTTCTGGATTAAATTTTAGTGAAAGCATATAGATTTAGAAAATCGAAAATACTAATAAAAAGGAAAGTTATAACGATAGACCTTTCTTTTTAAGGCTTTTTTATGATAATCCCGACTGAAATTCGTGCAATTCTTTGACAAATTGTTTTCGTTGGTACCAATCGTTATAAACCAAGTGGTATTTTTTAACTTTGAATTTTCCGAAATCAAAATTCCGATACTTTTCTAAAATTTCAATTAACTTTTCTTTATTGCTAATTTCTTTTCGAAATCGAGCTACAGTTGCATGAACTGTATTAATGGAATAGCGCTTGTCAATACTTTCCTCTAATCCTGAATTCGTGAAATTTGTTCTTAAGTTGTTTCTCAAATCATCCAGAGAATTAGAATTGGTAAAACCCTGAAGCATTATAGCCGAAGAAGATGCAGTAATGCCTTGAAAATTAATTGTAATATCCGGTATTCCAACAAGACTTTTTTCGATAATTGCCACATAATCGGGAATCGAAATTGTTTCCAAATTAAAACCATCATAACAAGAAATAATAGATAGTACGGTGATATGAATATCCGAACTTGGATAGTAATATTGCCCCGGATCGATTTGCTTCAGTTCGTCTAAAAAGGTCTGAATGTTTTTTTTGGTTTGACTGTCAGGTCGAATTAATAAAGTAATACCAAATCTATTGTCTGAAAGCGAATCGATTTGATTGTCAATTTGATACCTGTCCGTCACAATCTTTTCAATAGATTCGTTGTATAGCGCAGTATAATGTTGCTTTAGATTCATTTGCTTGTTTTATGTTATCATATCCCAAAGCAAGTCAAAAGTGTCATTAATAACCATGTCTTGTTTGGATTTTGAAAATTCGTTTGCCACTAAATATTGATTGACGCTGAAAGTGTGCCCACAGATTAGTGAGAAAATGAGGTTAACATCTATCGGCTTTATGATTTTGTCTTTGACTCCTTTTTCTAAAAGCGCCATAATTGGTTTAATATATTTCTGAATTTCTTCTTCTGCGATTTGTTTTAAATAAGGCGAAGAGTTGAATTGTTCTATGAAACGGAACTCCGTCTTGTGCTTTAATGCCCAATGAAGTGTAGTAGAATAATGTACTTTCAAGATTCCCTGCAACGATTTTTCGTCTTTAATTACTTCCGAAATGTACTCATTCAGACGGCTTTTAAGGTCAATATACAAGGCCTTGACTAATTCGTCTTTTGTTGGAAAAAAGTAAAATAAGGTGCCGCTGGCAATACCTGCTTCCTTTGCAATTTTACTTGTTGGTGTATCGTGAAAGCCAAACTCAACAAATAGTTTGAGCGCCGCCGCCAGTAATTTTTCTCTCTTGTCCACTATTCAGATTTTATTTTTACCAAGGGTAAATCGCAATATTAACTACCAATTTAAGGCCTTATTTTACACCTTTCCACCATTGTGAAAATTGCTGTGTGGTATCATTTAAATTTACCTGTTCACCAATCATCGGTGTGATGAGGTTTAGGTTTTCTTGTTTGTTATTTTCTATAATCAATTCCAGAGGTTCGTACCAAGGATGATTCCCGAGCGCAAATTTTGAAGAATGGACGGGAAAAATTCGTTTCGCGTTTAAGTCTTTTGCTGCTTGCAAAATTTCATTTGGCATCAGGTGAATGTATTTCCAACTCTTGTCATACTGACCGTTTTCTAAAATGGCTAAATCAAAAGCTCCAAACGTTTTTCCGATTTCGGCAAAATGCTTGTCGTACCCACTGTCGCCGCCAAGAAAAATTTGCATGGTTGGTGTTTGTAAAACATAGGAGGTCCAAAGTGCTTTATTTCTAGTTAGTCCACGACCTGAAAAATGTCTTGAAGGAACCGTATGTGCCGTAAAACGTTCGTCCAAAACTATTTTCTCGTTCCAGTCTTTTTCAATGATTTTAGTGGTGTCAAAACCCCAATATTCAAAGTGTTCGCCGGTGCCAAGTCCGCAGATTATTTTTTTGATTTTAGGTTTTAGTTTTAAAATGGTTTTATAATCCAAATGATCCCAATGGTCGTGCGAAATAAAAAGGTAATCAATTTCGGGAATATCATCCGTTGTATAACGATCAGTTCCTTTGAAAGCTTTTGTTGAAAATGAAAATGGAGAAGCAACACCGCTTAAAACAGGATCAACTAAAATTCGTTTTCCATCAATTTGAATGTAGTAAGAGGAATGCCCGAACCAAACCAAAAAATTTTCGTTAAGGTCTACATTCAAAAGGTCTGTTTTTGTAGATGGAATTTCGTCTACTGGTGAGACATTTTTATGCTGCCCAAAAAAGAACTCTTTACCAACGGTATAATAGCTTGCTCCTTCCGTCAGGTCAGGCGTGATGCTTTGGTTTTGAAAAGTACCGTTTTTATAATTCGGAGATTGTTTAATTCTTTCCAATCTTTTGCCTGTTGGCAGTTTACCAAATTTTACTTGTTTTAAATAGGATAATACACTCATTGCGAATAAGAGAATTAAAGAAATTGAAATAAATACAGACTTATTACTGATTAATCAGTCAGTAAATGTAGATCTATTTTTTCAACTGGCAATAGTTTTTCTAAAAAGTAATTTTCGAGGTGTTTTTTATTTTTCTGGAATAATAATTTAAGAGAGTAAAAACAAAGTTCGATAGCACAAATTACAAATTCACTATCGAACTTAAATGAGTTTTTTTATTTTGTAGCGATTTCAATTTTTAGAGCAGTTATGTGCTGCTTTTATTCTAATAACCTGAGTTCGATTGTTAAAGTACTGATTTGCATTGTAGTTTACAATACTACAAGGTTGGAAAGTAAAATTAACCGCAAATTCGCAAATTAAAGGATTGCAAAACGAAAAATAATTAGCGAATTAGCGGTGAATATTTTTAGGACCTGAAAGGGAAATGCACTAAAGTGCATAGTTTTAACTATTTTTGAGACCAATAAATGAAAATTAAATATTAATAAATAATCGAACTCAGGTTAATAAATTTTCAGTTTTCGTCAAAAAAGCTTCTACTGATTCATTAATGTCTATATCCATTCGGTCTGCAAGTACTGTGAGCCACCATATACATTCACCTAATTTATGCTGTAGTTCAGGGTTTGTATTTCCTTTTGGCCAGCGTCCTTGTTGTGACATTGTGTAACGTCCTATTAATCCCGCATCAGTAAGAAAAGCCAAAGCATCTTCTTCTACCGTCCATTCACTGCCGTGGTGGGTTTTTTCCAGTTGATGGTATTGTTGTCTGATTTTTAACGCTCTTTCCTTTATTTCTTTTAAATCTAAATTCTTCATTTGTTGTTTGTTTGGAGTTATTCAGCCATATTGACTTTGGATTAGTATTTCTAATTAAAATAGGGTAAATAAAAAAATTAATGTTGTGAATTTGGTCACGAGCGGGACGTTCGCGTTAGCCTTTAGATTTGTAAAATAAATTATTCCAAGTTCAATTGCTTTCTCAATTTTGCGGGAAGTTTATCTTTTACCAGATTATAGGACTGTTTGATATATTTCTTCCAATCAAATTTTTTCATTTTATTGATATCTTCAATTAAAACCCATTTGTACCTAACTACATAGGGAGCAGGTTTAAAACTAAGCCAATTGCTAATTTCTTCGAATTCCTGGTCTTTTACTTTAAATGAAGCGGTGGTTGGTGATTGATCTAATCCTACCACGCAAAACATTTTCCCGCCAATGGTGAATGCAAGATCATGTTCCTATTTAATATCTTCCAATACTCCAGGCATTTGCAGGCAAATAATTCTTATGTCTTCAATGTCCATTTTTATCGGTTTTAAATTTTAATTTCTCCATTTAAATCAGTCGTAAGGACTAAACTCAAGTGGTCAAAAAAGGGGCGTACGGATTTGAAAATTTCGTTTACATTATAAACAAATTTCGGATCAATTACTTCTTGATCTGTAAAATCATGTCTCAAGATAAATTGTTTATGGCGAATTAAATCGATGGCTTCATGGTCTTTAGGAAAACCTTTTGGAAAAGTGGGAACTGTGCTGCCTGTCAACTCCACAAAATTAGCTTTGATTGGTTTTGAGTTTAAAATTTTGCGCCAATCTTTATAGTTCAGCTCAATATCCTTTCTAATTCTTTTCAGGTCATCGGGATTGGGGGAGAAAAAACCACAAGCTAAATAATTATTGCCGGGCTGTATATTCAAATAATAGCCACCTCTTTTTAACTTAGTAGCTCGTTGTAAACTAAATGCAAATCGAGGTTTGTAAGGAGATTTGTCTTTACTAAATCGGACATCATTATAAATACGAAAAAGGCTTTTTTTACCAGATTCATTTTCAATGGCGTCATGGGTATTCATTAGAATTATGAGTCGGTCTATAAAGGCAATAATATTATTTTGTGCCGAAATATACCTCTCCTTATTTTCAGCAAACCATTCTCGATTGTTATTTATTGCCAGGGTTTCCAAAAAATTTGTGGTGCTGGCTAGTATGTGTGAATCTTTCATTTTTAATTTGTATTCTAGTTATTGTCACTTGTGTTAGCGGGCACGGATTGCAAATTTGCTCTATCGAAGACTAACGTTCCGCGGCTTTGCGAGGTTTGGGGAAAGCCTTCCCAATTTTCTGTTTTATCTACTTCTCGGCAAGTACAAGACAGTTTTTTGATTAAGCTCAATGCCTAAATCTCTCAAAACCGCTGTTATCCGTAGTTATTTTCTTATAAACCAGTTTCAACTTCTTACGCAAGTTTTTAACAAACAATTAACTGTTTGGTTTTTGGTTAAACTGATTAAAATTTGTAAGTTTGTACTCTAAAATGAAAAATTTGAGAAAAAGTAATTGATGTAGTAATTTTTTAGCGCACACGACTCTTCTGTAGCAATTAGAAGTCGTTTTTTTTATTGCCTTTTATTAGCTATTTCGAGTAGCTAAAGATTTTTGTTGCTTTTTTGCGAAGCACTCTTTTTTGCCGAGGCAGACGTTAGTTTCTGTCCGTGTTAACCCTTAAACCACTAATTAAACTAATGGAGTTTACAGAACATTATATCTATTTAGCCGTTTACCTTATCTACAAGTGTTACAAGAAGTACTTAAAGCACTTAGATAAGAAGATTAAAAACTGCGGATGTTAGACAGTTTTTAATTAGATTCTTCTAACGAAAGTCGTTAGTCGTATTTGTTCAACTTGAGAGGTCGTTAGTTTTCGACGACAGCGACTTCTCATAATCTTTATCTTTTACGATAGTGCAAATATAAATACAACAGACTAATAAACAATACTTTTTCTCAAAAATTTCAAAGAACTTATTTTAACCTTTAATAATAAATAAAAATGCAAACATATAACTGTAATGACTACCTTAATGTTGTCCAAAAAGAAAGTGATATTATTACCAATCAAATAGATAGTTTTTACGAGGAAAACAAAAATGATGAAAACATCAAAGACTTACTTTATCAAAATTTTCAAGAACAAGTTGAAGACTTTAGGTTCAAATATCAAAATACTACTGTAGCTTTAATTGATAACACAGGATTACCTGTTAGTTTTGATTGGGAATGTACTAAAAAACAAAAAGAAATATCTAATAAATTATCTAATTACATCAAGAATCTAAAAACCGATTAAACTTTATTCATAGCAATTACTCCGACTTCTTCCCAAACATAATTAAGATTTTTGTGGTCTGTCAGAATCTCAACATTAAGTCTGATTGGTAATTCTGTAATATCTATAAGACTATCGAGTGATAGAATTAATTTTCTAACTTCTTTTGCTTGTCTTTTTAGTTTCAAAATAGAGTCTTTCGTTTCTTGTTGGTTGCTCATAATGATGGCTAACTTGTGTATACACGCTACAAACTAGCGCATATACACCCAAAATCGGGATGCTTTACGCTACAAATAATATTTTTATCGTTCCGCTAATGTAGTTTGTTTATTACGAATTATTGGTGTTGTAATTCCTAAACTAATCGAATTGAAACAAATGGAATTTAGGAATCAGATTCCCTAGCCCCGATTACTTCACTTTTATTTTAATTGGTGTTTAATGAACTTCGTTTGCAGAGGCAACCATTTGTTTTTTTAGAAAAAAAAGTTATAGTGAATAACGGGAAATAGCTCTAGAAAACGAAAAAACGTGACCCTTAATTTAACGTATATTCATCAGTTTGTATAAACTTGGCAATTACCAGAAATAATATTTGGCGATTAAATTTATAAAAATATTTTTTGTATGACTTTTTATTAAAAATGTATTGTTCATAATTTTTTTAATAAAAATATAATTTTTTTAATATTATTTTAACAATAATGCATACGTTTGCTGTATTAAGGATGTGAAATTATTAAAAAACTATTTATGAGATTTAACCGTTTTGTTTTAGGTGTATTATTTATGTTAATAGTACCTACAGTTATGAATGCCCAAATAATCAAAGGGATTGTGACGGACGAGAATGGGCAAGCTTTGCCTTATTCTAATGTTATAGTTAAAGAGACATCCTTTGGGGTAACCACGGACGGAAATGGAAATTTTGAGATTAATCTAAAAGGATTGCCTGTTACATTAACTGCCAAATATGTGGGATACCAAAATCAAAATATTGAGGTGACAAATGATACCGCTCCCATTATTTTTAAGCTGCTGCCTAATAATAGTTTGGATGAGGTTGTAGTTACAGGAAACAGATCAAAAGTGCGCAGTGTACTGATGTCTGCAGTTCCTATCGATAAGATTTACTCAGAAGATCTTAAATCAAGTGGTCAGGTTACCTTTGATAAAATGTTGGCCTATAAAATTCCTTCTTTCAATTCTAGTAATCAAGCTATTTCGGATGCTACAGCTCATTTTGACCCAGCAGATTTGCGTGGTTTAGGGCCCAGTCGTACTTTAGTTTTAGTGAATGGGAAAAGAAAAAATCAAAGTGCATTAGTGTATATAAACGATACTCCAGGGAAAGGTGAAGTAGGAACAGATATGAAAAGTATTCCGTTTTCTGCAATCGAAAGAGTGGAAGTTTTGCGTGATGGAGCATCTTCTCAATACGGTTCTGATGCTATTGCCGGGGTAGTAAATATTATCCTTAAAAAGCAAACCAACTTTACTGAAGTAAGTCTTACATCAGGAATAACGTCAAAAGGAGATGGTTTTAATTTTGGAGCGGATCTAAACTCGGGATTTAAATTTGCCGATAAAGGGTTTGTGAATTTCAACCTTTCTTATTTGGATCAAAATAAAACCAATAGAGCAGGAAAACCAGGAAAAGATGATTTGTTTGGTATTGCTGCAAACGACCCTCAATGGGGAGACTGGCTAAAAAATAATCCTGACTTAGGAATGACTATCGGACAGCCTGATTCTAAAATGGGTGCTTTGGTTGTCAATGCCGAATATCCTCTTTCAGACAAAACAACGCTTTATGCTTTTGGAGATATCAATATAAGAAAAGGAACCAGCTTTGCACTTTACAGAGCTCCTTATTGGGTTTCGGACCCTAACAATTTATTACATGAGGCAGGAACTCCTTATAATGGTTTTCAGCCTACATTCAATACAGATGTGCTTGATAATCTGGGAAGTATTGGGTTGAGGTCTACTTTGTTTGGTTTTAATTCGGATTTCAGTTTGACATTGGGTTCTAATAAGGTTGATTATACCGTAAAAAACACATTAAATGTTTCTTTAGGGGCTAATAGTCCAACTGAATTTAAATCTGGAGGATATACCTTTAGTCAGTTTGTAGGAAATGCCGATTTTTCTAGAACTTTTGACAAAGTGACACTTGGTTTTGGTACAGAATTGAGAAAAGAGCAATATGAAGCGAGAGCAGGTCAAGAGGAGTCGTATGTTGGTGGAGGCGCACAGTCTTTTCCTGGATTGCAACCGGCGAATGCATTAAAAAAAGATCGTAATAATGTAGGTGTTTATACTACTTTAGATTATGACGTGACTGAAACTTTTTTAATAGGCGGTTCTTTGCGTTATGAAAATTATTCTGATTTTGGGAATAATTTTTCTTGGAAAGTGAATTCTCGTTACAAAATAGGAAATGATATTGCCGTAAGAGCTTCTTACAGCACAGGATTTAGAGCTCCAGCATTGCATCAGATTTATTTGAGTAATATACAAACTCTGGTTTCTGGAGGTACAGTTTCTAATCAAGGAACTTTTAACAATATTGATCCAGCGGTTATAGGATTGGGAGTTCCTCAATTACATGCAGAGAAATCTCAAAATTTATCAACTGGATTTACTTTTAGATCAGGAGCAAATTTTTCGACTTCAATTGATTTCTATCATATCAAAGTAAAAGATCGTGTTCTTTTTTCTGGAGAGGTTGGCTTTGATGGAGATAATACAACAACAAACCCGGTTGAAGAAGTGTTAATCAGCAATGATATTACAAGTATGAAATTTTTCATCAATGCTGTTAATACTGTAACTAACGGAGTTGATATTGTGATGAATTATAAAAATGTAGCATTAGGAAATGGCAAACTAGGATTTAGTTTGGCCTCTAATATTTCTAAAACTAAAATCGATGGGCAAATTGCTACACCAGCTATTTTAAAAGCAAATGGGTATGATATTTTTAATCGTAAAGAACAAGGCAGAATACTGAATTCCAGACCCAATACGAAAGTATTGTTAGGGATCAATTATGATATTAATAAAATGAGTGTCATTTTTAATAATAATTATTTTGGAAAAGTTTCTTGGCAACATGCTACTGATGTGTCAAAAGATCAAACTTTTAAAGGAAAAGTTATTACAGATTTAGGCCTTTCTTATAAATTTACCAACACGATATCAGCCAATGTAATGGTAAACAATCTATTAAATGTTTATCCAGACAAACTAGATACAAAAGGAGATGTTGTTACTGACTTAGGAGGTCGTTTTAAATACGCATGGGAAGTAAACCAGTTTGGTTTTAGCGGAACCACATTTACAGCGGGATTAAACTTTAAATTTTAAAAGGGAATTAAAGGACAATTATTAAAACGGGATTTATTCCCGTTTTTTTTTGAAATACTTTTTTAAAAGGATACAATCTAAATTACTATCCGTAATAGAGATCAATTAAGTATTTAAATAATAAATTTGACGTTATACCCTGAAAAAAATAATTATAATAGAAATATAAGTTCATAGAAGCGAACTTATATTTCTTAGATATAAAAAAACGTTCATTGTTTCGATATGAATTCTATTTTACTTAGGATATAAGTTTAGGCATAAGTTACGGAATCAAAAGAAATGCTATTTTATAGAAGTAATGACAGCATGCCTAAAATGTCATGTTGTCAGATTTTTTTCCGCCAATTTTAACATAAACTGACAATTTAAGGACGTGTATTGCATTGGCACAAAGATTGACTTATCGACTTCGAGCTATTAAAATGAGTATATAATAAAATTAAATATATTAAAAATGGGTAAAATAATCGGAATTGATTTAGGTACAACAAACTCTTGTGTTTCTGTAATGGAAGGTAATGAAGCAGTAGTTATCCCTAATGCTGAAGGAAAAAGAACAACGCCATCTATCATTGCATTTGTAGAAGGTGGAGAAATTAAAGTAGGAGATCCTGCTAAGAGACAAGCGGTAACTAATCCAACTAAGACTATTGCTTCTATCAAACGTTTTATGGGTCATTCTTTTTCAGAAGTTTCTGCTGAAGCAAAAAGAGTTTCTTATTCAGTAGTAAAAGGGGACAACAATACACCACGTGTGGATATTGATGGTCGTTTATACTCTGCACAAGAATTGTCAGCAATGACTCTTCAAAAAATGAAAAAAACTGCTGAAGACTATTTAGGTCAAACAGTTACTGAAGCAGTTATTACTGTTCCTGCTTACTTTAATGATGCACAACGTCAAGCTACGAAAGAAGCGGGTGAAATTGCAGGTCTTAAAGTAATGCGTATTATCAACGAACCTACTGCTGCAGCTTTGGCATACGGTCTTGATAAAAAAGGTAAAGATCAAAAAATTGCTGTTTACGATTTAGGTGGAGGTACATTTGATATTTCTGTTCTTGAATTAGGAGACGGAGTTTTTGAAGTATTGTCTACAAACGGAGATACTCACTTAGGTGGGGATGATTTTGACCACGAAATTATTGACTGGTTAGCTGCTGAATTTTTAACTGAAGAAGGTATTGATTTACGTTTAGATCCAATGTCTTTGCAACGTTTGAAAGAAGCTGCTGAGAAAGCAAAAATTGAATTGTCTTCTTCTACTGAAACTGAAATCAACTTACCTTACGTAACTGCTACAGCTTCAGGACCAAAACACTTAGTTAAAAAATTAACTAGAGCACAATTTGAAAAATTAACTGATTCATTAGTAAAACGTTCTATGGCACCAGTTGCTAAAGCGTTGAAAGATGCAGGTTTATCTGTTTCTGATATTGACGAAGTTATTCTTGTTGGAGGTTCTACTCGTATGCCAAGAATTGCTGAAGAAGTTGAAAAATTCTTTGGTAAAAAAGCGTCTAAAGGAGTTAACCCTGATGAGGTTGTTGCAATTGGAGCAGCTATTCAAGGTGGAGTTCTTTCTGGAGATGTAAAAGATGTATTGTTACTTGACGTTACACCTTTATCTTTAGGTATCGAAACTATGGGTGGTGTTATGACAACTCTTATCGAGTCTAATACAACTATTCCAACTAAAAAATCTCAAGTTTTCTCTACAGCGGCAGATTCTCAACCAACAGTTGAAATCCACGTTTTACAAGGAGCTAGAGCAATGGCTGCTGATAACAAAACGATCGGTCGTTTCCATTTAGATGGTATTCCACCAGCACCAAGAGGTGTTCCACAAATTGAAGTGACTTTTGATATTGATGCGAATGGTATCATCAAAGTTTCGGCAACAGACAAAGGAACTGGTAAATCTCATGATATTCGTATCGAAGCTTCTTCTGGTTTAACTGCTGAAGAAATCGAAAGAATGAAAAAAGATGCAGAAGCTAATGCTGATGCTGACAAAATTGCAAGAGAAAGAGCTGAAAAATTGAACGAAGCAGACGGAATGATCTTCCAAACTGAAACTCAATTGAAAGAATTAGGTTCTAAATTATCTGATGAAAACAAAGTTGCTGTGGAATATGCATTAACTGAATTGAGAATGGCACACCAATCTCAAGACATTCCTGCAATTCAAACTGCTCTTGACAACATCAACGCTGCTTGGAAAAAAGCAACTGAAGCGATGTATGCTCAAGGTGAACAAGGTCAAGGTGAAGCACAACCTCAAGGGGATGCTGCTCAAGGAGACAATGTTGAAGACGTTGAATTCGAAGAAGTAAAATAATAATTTCCAGTAGAGACGCGATGTATCGCGTCTTTGCATTCTATAAAGAAAACCGTTCGCCTCTGGTGAACGGTTTTTTTTATGGAATTATAAATGAAAGGGTTGTGTAATTCGTCGGGTTTGGTTTTTGATAGAGAAGCGCTGCATCATAATATTCCAATTTTTATATCAAACATTATAAATCAATTAACACCGAAGAATTTAGGGCTTAAATGGAAATGATTAATTTTGTTTAAATAGAAAATTTATAATGTCAAAAAATATTCCAGTCTCCTTATTAGAATTAGCAATAATTACCCAAGATAGCAATGCAAGCGAAACTTTGCAAAAAACAGCAGCACTTGCACAACTTGCCGACGGTTTAGGCTACAACCGATTTTGGTTAGCAGAACATCATAATATGGCGCACGTCGCAAGTACAGCAACGGTGGTGCTGATTGGTTATATTGCCAGTCAAACTCAAAATATCCGAGTAGGTTCCGGCGGAATCATGCTGCCTAATCATGCGCCGTTAATTATTGCGGAACAATTTGGAACATTAGAAACACTGTATCCGAATCGGATTGATTTAGGATTAGGAAGAGCACCGGGAACCGACTCGTTAACCGCGCAAGCCATTCGAAAAGATTTCTTTGAACAATCGCAACGCTTTCCGCAAAATGTGGCTGCGCTTCAGGAATTTTTCTCTGAAGACAATGCTACTGCAAATGTGCGCGCTTTTCCTGCCGAAGGGACTAATGTTCCTATTTGGATTTTAGGTTCCAGTATGGATAGTGCTGCTTTGGCTGCAGCCAAAGGATTGCCATATGCATTTGCAGGGCATTTTGCTCCCAAACAAATGCATCAGGCGTTTGAATTTTATAGAGATAATTTTCAACCTTCGGAATATTTAGACCAACCCAAAATAATGGCGTGTGTCAATGCAATTGCTGCCGATACAGATGAAGAAGCCCAGATTTTGTCAACCAGTTTGACTCAGATGTTTCTGAATTTGATTCGGAATGATAGAAAACCATTGCAACCACCTGTAGATTCTATGGATGGAATTATGAGTGAAGAAGAGCATTTTCATGTAAACCAAATGACTTCTTGTTCGTTTGTAGGAAGCAAAGAAAAATTAGTTACCGAATTACAGCAGTTTATTGATTATACCCGTATCGACGAATTGATGATTACAAGTCCGATTTTCAATCATCAGGATAAATTGAAAAGCATTCGAATAATGAAAGAAGTAATGGATTCTATGAATTAAACATGAAATTTATTGCAATGCTTTTTTAAAATTTAAATGAACTTATATTATGATAAAATTAAATCATATAAGTCATGTAAGTTCATTTAGGGAAAGTTCAATTATTAAATTTTGCTATCGATAGAGAAAATTTTAAACAAGAAACCCTGCAACTTACATTGCAGGGTTTTTAATTTATATCATTAATGATTAACAAATTCATCATTAATAATTAATTATTTCAAGCTTCCAACCATATCTTCTGGTTTAACCCAAGCATCAAAATCCTCTGGAGTTACATATCCCAAACGAACAGCTTCCTCTTTTAAAGTAGTTCCGTTTTTGTGTGCCGTTTGAGCAATTTCAGCTGATTTGTAATATCCAATTTTAGTATTTAAAGCCGTAACTAACATCAATGAATTGTCTACCAATTCTTTGATTCGTTTGTAATTTGGCTCGATACCTTGTGCGCAATGCTCATCAAAAGACATGCAAGCATCACCTAATAATCTCGCTGATTGCAAGAAGTTTGTAGCCATTAATGGTTTGAAAACATTCAATTCATAATGACCTTGCATTCCTCCAACAGCAATAGCTACATCATTCCCCATAACTTGTGCGCAAACCATTGTTAATGCTTCACATTGTGTAGGGTTTACTTTTCCAGGCATGATAGATGAACCTGGTTCGTTTTCCGGAATAATGATTTCTCCAATTCCTGAACGCGGTCCGGAAGCCAACATGCGTACATCATTGGCAATTTTATTCAATGAAACCGCTAGTTGTTTCAATGCACCATGCGATTCTACAATAGCATCATGTGCCGCTAAAGCTTCAAATTTGTTTTCGGCAGTTACGAATGGATGACCAGTAAATTCAGCAATATATTCGGCTACTTTTACATCGTATCCTTCGGGAGTGTTTAATCCGGTTCCCACAGCTGTTCCACCTAAAGCCACTTCTGATAAGTGAGCTAAAGTATTTTTAACCGCTTTTAATCCGTAGTTCAATTGCGCTACATAACCTGAAATTTCTTGTCCTAATGTCAATGGTGTAGCATCCATTAAATGCGTACGGCCTATTTTAACCACATTGTTGAATTCAACTGCTTTGGCATGAAGTGTATCTCTTAGTTTTTCAACTCCTGGAATGGTTACTTCAACCACTGCTTTGTAAGCTGCAATATGCATTCCTGTTGGGAATGTATCATTAGAAGATTGTGATTTGTTTACATCATCATTGGCTTTGATGAATTGCTCGCCTTCGCCAATGTTGAATCCTTTTAGAACTTGTGCACGATTAGCAACCACTTCATTTACGTTCATGTTACTTTGTGTACCTGAACCTGTTTGCCAAATTACCAATGGAAATTCGTCATCTAATTTTCCTGCTAGGATTTCGTCACAAACGGCAGCAATAGCATCCCGTTTTTCTACTGGTAAAACACCTAAATCGCAATTAGCGTAAGCAGCTGCTTTTTTTAAGAAAGCAAAACCTTCAATAATTTCTTTTGGCATGGAAGCCGATGGACCTATTTTGAAGTTGTTACGGGAACGTTCTGTTTGTGCGCCCCAATATTTGTCTGCAGGAACCTGCACTTCACCCATCGTGTCTTTTTCTATTCTAAATTTCATTGTGTTGTTATTTATAAGTATTAAGTAGTTTAGTAGATTTTTAGCCCCGATAGCAGTGAAAATCCTTTTATGCCGGTGTTCGGCATAAAAGATTGTAACGAATAGCGGGATTAGCTCCAAATTCTGAGCTCAAAAATACGGATAATTCCCTTTTTATAAAAATTGATTGATAGTTTTTGTTAATTTTTATTGGTAAGAAAAGGAATTAAACTTACATTTGTGGCTACATTCAAAATTCCGGAAAACATGTTTGAATTTTCACAGTACTTAGGCTTTTTACTTTTCTTAACCGTTCTTACAATAGGATTTTGGTTAATGTTTTTTCTTGTTGGTTTCGTATCTTATTGGGTAGGAGGAGCAACTTGGGAAGCATTCAAAGAGAAAAGAGCAAAAAAGAAGCAAGAACAATCAGTTTAATCTAATTGTTTTATAAAATTAGGACCCGTGAAAACGAGTCCTTTTTTTATGCTTTTATTTTAATTTTTTACAAAAAAAGGACCCGTTTTCACGAGTCCTTTTTGTTTGTTACTTATCCTTATCCTGGAAATTCTCCTCCATTATCATTATTTTCGTTTTTAGGTGCTTGTTTTTCTCTTTCATTTTTAGTCTTATTAAATCTATAAGTAAAAGAAAGATTGAACTGTCGCTTACGAAATTGCATTTCGCTATATGATGTCTGACCTTCAAGGTGAGTATAAGACTTCATTATTCTGGAATTGAAAATGTCACTTATATTAAATGCTACTGTTGCTTTATCTTTTAGAATGTCTTTGCTAAAAGCTGTGTTCATACCAAATTGACCTAAGTTTTTACCTTGTGCAGTATTTTGTGGACCATTATACATTCCTGTTAATTGCCAATCTATTTTGTGGGGTAAGGTTAATTTTGAGTTGATTCTTGCAAACCAAGAATTTGCTTGATTATCAAGATTTTGAGTTACAACGACACCATTTGTATCTGTATAACTGTTTTCTCCAGTTGTTTTTACATTGTAAAGATTAAAATTACTATTTAATTTCCACCATTTAAAAGGGGTGTAATTTAGAGTGAATTCGAAACCAAATTTTTGTTCTTTTCCTAAGTTGATTGGTCTGCTCAAAATAACTGGAATTCCGTTTACATCTTCACCTGTAGGAGATCGAACAAAACTAAAGACATCTTTTGTATCTTCAAAATAAGCGGAAGTATTAAAAGTTACTTTATCCCAACGCTTGATATATCCAATGTCGTATTTGTCAGTTAGTGACGGATCTAAATCAGGGTTTCCTTGAAAAATATTAATATTACTTGAGTAATTCGTTGCCGGGTTCATGAAACGCCCTCTTGGTCTTGATAAACGTTTGCTATAACTGGCAGTGAAGTTACTTTGCTTAGATATTTCATAACTAATAAAAGCACTTGGAAACAAGTTGTTGTACTTTTTAGTATTGAATACATTAGTGTCTAATAAATTAACCTGGATATTGGTATCTTCCCAACGCAACCCGAATAAATAGGAGAATTTATTTACTTTGAAACCATACTGCGTATAAATTGCATTTATGTTTTCTTTATATTGTAAAGTGTTTGACAATCTCGGAATTGTTGCGCCCTGGTCATCAAGAACGTAATATTTATTATTTAAATCCCCAAAACTTCCTTTGTAACCCGCTTCAAACTGACTTCCTTCGCCTATTGGAAGAACGTAGTCAGCTTGAAATTGAACTTGTTTTTGAACTTGGTTATTTAAGGTGTTATTAAAATCATTTGTAGCGGTTATAAGACTATTGCTATCATCGGTGTTTCGGGAAATCGATCCGTCAACGGTAAGTTTGTGCCCTTTATCGTTGAAGTTTTGTATTAAATTTGAAGCATATTCAACGTTTTGACTGCCCGTATTTCCATCATTCAATCGAAATGATGAGTTTGTAAAAGCATGAGCTGCATCAAAACTATTATAATTGATTAAGTCTCTGGTATCACCTGAATTCTTTTGGTAGTTAATGGAATTTGTCCAAAAAGTAGTTGGAGATATCACCCATTCGATACCAGCTCTTCCATTAAATCCGTCTGAGGTTCTTTTAGTATCACGGTTTTCCTCTAAAAAACTTTTTGGTGTGCCGTCAGTATTAAAGTACTCAGAATTAGTTAAACCGCCACCTTCATTTGTTCTGTGGTTGTATCCTGCAGTGGTAAAATAGTTTAATTTTTCGGTTTTATAATTCAAATTTGCACTTAATCCGTACGTTTCTGGAAGACCAGTTGAAGCGATAAAAGTTCCGTTTATACCTTGATTTTTTCCTTTTTTAAGGATAATATTTATTAATCCTGAACCTCCTTCGGCATCATAACGTGCAGATGGGTTTGTAATTACTTCAACTTTATCAATTGCATCAGCAGGGATTTGACGTAATGCTTCGGCAATGTTTATAGCATTTGAAGGTCTTCCGTCAATTAAAATCCTAATGTTATCGCTTCCTCTTAAGCTTACATTTCCTTCGGTATCAACTGAAACCGATGGAACGTTGTCTAAAACGTCGCTAACAGTTCCGCCTTTGACCATCATATCTTGGCCAACATTATAGACTTTTTTGTCCAGTTTGATTTCGACTGTAGATTTTTCAGCACGAACGACAACTTCATTCAGTTGGTTGGCATCTTCATCTAAAGCAGTTGTGCCTAAATCAATATTTCCTTGAATACTTTTTTGTTTGATTTCAGTTGGTTTGAAAGAAATGAATTCGATTTTTACATCATAAATGCCTGGTGTCACATCGATACTATATTCTCCTTTTGCATTTGTAATTCCGCCGGCAAGTGCTTTTGGATTTTTGGCACTCATAAACGTAATTGTAGCATACTCTAATGGTTGTTTGCTCAATTTTTCAATAACTTTTCCACTAACTTTCACTTTTTGGGAAGGAGCGGGTTGCTGTGCAAAAATTATTAAGCTTGTAAATATAAATGCAAGAGCAAGTAGATTTTTTAATTTTTTTGGCATTTTTATAGTTTTAGTTTCTTTTTTAGATTACAAAAACTAAGTTAGGTTTAATGTGTAAATCATAAAAAAGTGTTAATTTAATTATATGAAATCATTTACATTATCTAGCACTCTTCCTATGATTGCTTTATCTCCTTTGATTACAATAGGTCTTTCAATTAAAATAGGATAGGTAACCATTGCTTGAATGATTTCGTCATTAGTCATTGTTTTATTTTTGAAATTTTCTATCCAAATTTTTTCTTTTTGGCGCACTAATGCAAGCGGTTCAAAATTTAGTTTTTGAATAAGTGTTTTTAATTCTTCGAAAGTGGGAACGTTGTCAAGATAATTAATGACTTCAAATTTTTTTTCAGATTCTTTTATAAAAGCCAGGCAGTTTCTTGATTTTCCGCAACGCGGATTGTGGTATATTTGTATCATAAGTAATTTTTTGATAAAGAAAATAGAGTATTAATCTCGTTTCATAAGTGTAACAAAAGTAAAATTTGTTACTCTAATTTTAATAATATAAAAAACAAAAATCTATGTTTATAGAACAAGGAGTGAAATCTGAGAATAAATTTTGGAAGTATATTGTAGGTTCATTAGTAATTATTTTTGCTTCTTTTTTAGGTCAGATACCTTTATTATTAGCACTGCTTTATGAAACATTTATAAAAGGGAAAAAATATCCATCTTCTAATGAAGATGTTATGACGTTTTTTGAACCTAATATGACATTATTTTTGATTCTTGCTTCGTTTGTTTTTGCGATGCTGGGAATTTATTTTGTCATTAAATACATCCACAATCAAACGATGCTTTCTATAACTACATCCAGATCAAAAATGGATTGGAAAAGAGTACTTTTTTCGTTTTCTATTTGGTCAGTTTTTACAATTGTGTCAACATTATTGTTCTATTTTTCAAATCCAAGTGACTTTGTAATCAATTTTAAACCCATTCCATTTGTTATTTTAGTTGTTATTGGGACACTATTAATCCCCATTCAAACTAGTACCGAAGAATATATTTTTAGAGGTTATTTGATGCAAGGTTTTGCCAATCTCGCTAAAAATAAATGGTTTCCTTTAATCATGACTTCTGTAATATTTGGAGCGATGCACATTTCAAATCCTGAAGTTTCTAAAATGGGGAATATTATTTTAGTCTATTATGTAGGAACTGGATTTTTACTGGGCATAATAACCTTGATGGATGAAGGGATGGAATTAGCTTTAGGTTTTCATGCGGCTAATAATTTAGTGAGTGCTTTATTAGTAACATCTGATTGGTCAGCATTTCAAACCCATTCTATTTTTAAAGATGTTTCGGAGCCTTCAGCAGGTTTTGATGTTATATTCCCGGTTGTTATCATTTACCCAATCCTTTTATTTATCTTTAGTAAAAAATACAAATGGACAAACTGGAAAGATAAATTAACAGGAAAAATTGAAGAACCAGTGCATTTTAATGATTTAAACTCAATATAATTACCAATGAATACAATTACTTATAAAAACGTAAACAATCATTTTAAACTGAATGGATTTCATCTGAATCGAAAAGATTTATGTAGAGTGGCATACAGTTTTATAAAAGAAGGGGAAGAGCATGAAAAATCGGTTGGAGATTTTATATTGGATTGGTTTGATAAAAAAAGCTATATCGAATTGAATACTTCCGGAACTACGGGAAGCCCAAAAATTATTCAAATGGATAAACAAGCGATGGTAAATTCAGCTTTAGCTACCGGCGATTTTTTTGATTTACGTCCCGGAGATAAAGCATTACATTGTTTGCCAACTAAATATATAGCTGGGAAAATGATGTTTGTCAGAGGCTTTATTTTAGGATTGGATATGGATTTTGTAGCTCCAACTTCGCATCCGATGTTGCTTAATGAAACTAAATATGATTTTGTTTCTATGGTACCTTTGCAAGCTCAAAATTCTTTGGTAGAATTAAAAAATGTAAAAAAAATGATTGTTGGTGGCGCTAAAATGGGAAAATCACTTGAAAAAAGTCTTTCTAAATTAAGTACCAAAGGATATGAAACGTATGGTATGACAGAAACAATCACCCATATTGCTGCCAAGAAAATAGGTGATAAGGCATTTTCAGTTTTACCGAATATAAAAATTTCTCAAGACGAAAGAAACTGTTTAGTGATTGATGCACCAAATATTTCAGAAGAAACTATTGTAACCAATGATTTAGTTGAATTAGTAAATGAAAACGAATTTGTTTTCTTGGGTCGTATTGACAATGTGATTAATAGCGGCGGTATTAAACTGATTCCCGAGCAAATCGAAGAGAAATTATCAAATAAAATTCATTCAAGATTTTTTGTTACAGGAGTTGAGGACTCTACTTTAGGGGAAAAATTGGTACTGATTATTGAAGGCGAAAAACAAACTTTGGACGAAACTATTTTTGATGGTTTAGACAAATATGAAAAACCTAAAGAAGTCTTTTATGTTTCAAAATTTATTGAAACACAAAATGGGAAAATAAAAAGGAAAGAAATTCAAGAGAGCCTTTAATTAGTTTCAGAATAGCTAGACATAAAAAAGCATCCCGTTTGAAGGAACAGGATGCTTTTTTAGTTTTGACTATTGTTGCATTTTGAAAAAATAATCTGCAGAGTGTTTGCCGCTTCCATAAAATAAGAAAAAGACACAAATTCCAAGTATTAGGAATGCTAACAATAAGTTTTGAGAATGCATTTCGCCCATAAAATTTACAATAATTGCCCCAATCAGTATGGGTAATTGTGCTATTATTGCCCATCTGGTAAGTAAACCAAAAGCAATCATTATTCCTCCAACCATATGTGCCGGAGCAATATAATGAATCAGAAACATTCCACCGCCAATTTTGTCAATTGGGGATATTAAGTCTTGTAAATATTGGATGTTTGTTATAAAAGAGATTCCTTTCATAAACAAAAAAACACCAAGTGCTATTCGTACCAAATCTAATGATAAATAAGTGTGTGTATTTGCCCACTTATTTAAATTTTTTACGTTGCTCATAATGTATAGTTTAAATATTTAACACTAAGTTACTAATTTTTAAAGATATAAGCGATTTTTTGGGTCTATAAATTTTTTTAGTGATTTTAATCAACAGCTAAACACTTTCTTTTTTATAAAGGAGTATAAAACGAATTTATTTAATGTATGAACCGGTATTTTAGCTTTAGACCAAGACTATTTTCAGCATGACCATGAGCTAAAAATTGAGTAAAATCCATTGACAAACCTAATCTGTTTTTAGTATTGCCAATGATAAAATACCTTCCTAAGTAGAACGCTGAAGAAAGTCCAAATTGCTGGGCACCTCCACCATATTCAGATACAAAACCAAGTCCAAATTTTTTGTCTGCATCCGAAAGAGCATAACCTACCCCTGATTCTGCCCCCCAATACCATTTATGGCTAAAGCTATATTGGGTATTAATTTTTATAGAAAATATATTAAAGTTACTGTATAATGTTTTCTCTGTTAATGTACTTTCAGGTGTTATTTTTGGTAAGTTTTGTTTGACGAGCCAATAGTCATAATCGACTTTAATACCCAAGTCCAATTTTGGTGAAACTTTTTTCCATGCTCTTATATTGATGCCAATTTCAAATCTATGGGAGCGATACATTTCTATGTGTACTGGTATGGATAGGTTAATACCTGATTCGAGATAAATTGTTTTATCTTTTTTGGATGAAACACTATCTTGGGTAATTGCCTGCGCAGAAACAAACTGTACAGCCAAAAGCATTATATTTAGGAATACTATCTGAATCTTTTTCATTTTTTCTTATAATTAAATAATTCAAATCTCAGTGACTATTTTTATTGAATTGAAAAAAATGATATTATAAAGTGGATGAGTATTTATTGGCTTATAAAGAGTAAGTAAAGATACAAATAACTATTAATCAATACCATATGGTTTGTTTGAAATGTTGTATGTATAATTTTATAAACTCATTTTGTTTTTAAGAATTTCAGAAATGTCTTTTTTTCGTATCTTAATGTCATCCAAAATCCAATTCATTTCAGGATCATTTTCTTTTATACGGTCTTCAATCGTAGGAATTATTTCCATGTCAGGAAATATGCCACGACCTTCAATAATTGTTTTGAAAGGAGCGGCTATATACATTAATCCGATACGAATTTGGATGCCAGTATTTGGCAATTTTTCGCGGGGCATAAAACCTGCAACTGTCCCATTAAATGCGCCACCTGTTTCTTCACCTACAAAATAGGCTCTTTTGGAACCTTTTAAATTAGAAGAAATAATACTTGAAGCCGAAAAACTTCCGCCATTGATAAGAACATAAATTTTTCCCTTGAAAGCATTTTTCCTCACTTTATGAGGGGTAGTTTGGGTTGCATAGTAATTTTTACCGTTTTGGTTTTTATGAACAGTCAACAGTAAATAGGTATATATTATTGGAGAAAAAATCGTTTTTAAAGCTTTAAACCCAAAAGAACCTCCATTAAAGTAAGCTCCTTTGAACAAGCTTGATTTTGAAACTACTTCAGATTTATCTAAAAACACAAAAGTGCTGTCTGCTAGATAAGAATATAAATCGGCAATTTCAGTTACTCGTCCGCCTCCATTATTTCTCAAATCGATGATAAGTGTTTTAGATTGATAACCAGCAATTTTAGAAAAGCTTTCTTTGTAAAAAGTTTTATAATCGCCAATTTTGAAACTTCTAATTTTCATTATAGCTACGCTGCTGTCTTTTTCTAAAAAGTGTAGGTTCCGATTGTAATTTTTTTCAACGGAATAATAACCATTAACCTTTTTCTTTTTTCTAATTGCTTTCGATTTGATTTTATCTTTCAGCGCTAGTTTTTTTTGAATTTTTTTGAGATGTTCCCCAGTTGTATCCTCTGCTTTTCGTTTGATTGTAATCGTTTTTAGGCTGTCGTTATATTTGAAATCAAATTTTAGACTATCCTTAATTCCATTTTCATTAGAGAATAGTGTGGAAAAACGTTTGCCTGAATAATTAGTTTTGTAAGTGGTATTATAACCGTCAGAACTATAATAATGATTGTATTCTGTAATTAAATCTATTGGTTTTGTACCGTTTACAGCAATGACTTCAGTTCCAGGTTGTATCGTTTTGTCATAAGACTTGTTTTTTACAACATATAATTTTCCATTAAAAAGATCGAAATCAAATTGCGAAAAAGGACCGGTTCCTCTTTTGATAAGTGCTTTGGTTTCTCCTTTTGACAATAATTTCGTTGGTGGATATACAACTAAATGTCCTTGTCGCACCGAAACAACCACAGGACTTAATTTTTTGTAAAAATTAAAAGAAGTCATTGGTTTTGTAATGGTCGCTTTTAGACTGTCGAATTTATAATCTAAAGCTTCCTTACTGATATACCAGTATAAATTGGGGTGTAATTCCTGTAATTTTCGATAGGTAAAATCAATATCCGATTTTAATTTCTCTTCGGTTATCAAATCATTCAAATGCTTGTTATGCTTTTTTATGGAAGCACATTGAACAAAGAATAACATTGCAAAACCAAATAGAACTATTTTTCTCATATTTTAATTACTTAGGTTTTTTCTCAACATTGATGACTACAATCTAAATTCTGAAATCTATCATTTGAGATTAAACCTGAATAACACCTAAATTAAATTTCTTTTCAATAGGCGAATGGTTAGCAGCTTCAATACCCATGGAAATCCAAGTTCTGGTTTCTAAAGGATCAATTATGGCATCAGTCCATAATCTGGAGGCTGCATAATAGGGTGAAACTTGTTCGTCATATCGCGCTTTTATTTTGTCGAATAATTCTTTTTCTTTCGTTTCATCTACCACTTCTCCTTTTGCTTTAAGCGAAGAAGCTTCAATTTGGGTCAATACTTTAGCTGCTTGCGTTCCACCCATAACTGCTAATTCCGCACTTGGCCAGGCAAAAATTAATCTTGGGTCATACGCTTTCCCGCACATGGCATAATTTCCTGCACCATAGGAGTTTCCTACAATAACGGTGAATTTTGGAACAACAGAATTACTCACAGCGTTCACCATTTTTGCACCATCTTTAATAATTCCGCCATGTTCTGATTTGGATCCTACCATAAAACCGGTAACATCTTGAACAAATACCAAAGGAATTTTCTTTTGGTTGCAATTCGCAATAAATCGGGTGGCTTTATCAGCGCTATCTGAATAGATTACACCTCCAAACTGCATTTCACCGTTCTTAGTTTTTACCACTTTTCGTTGATTGGCAACGATCCCCACTGCCCAACCGTCAATTCGCGCATATCCAGTAATGATAGTTTGTCCGTAACCGTCTTTATAGGCTTCAAAATCAGAATTATCAACCAAACGATTGATGATTTCCATCATGTCATATTGTTCATTTCGAGCTTTTGGCAAAATGCCATAGATTTCATTTTCGTCTAAAGCTGGTTTTTCCGATTTGATTCTGCTGTAACCAGCCTTATCGAAATCACCTATTTTGTCGACTATATTTTTTATTTTGTCTAATGCGTCTTTGTCGTCTTTGGCTTTATAATCCGTCACACCCGAAATCTCACAATGCGTGGTTGCTCCGCCCAATGTTTCGTTATCAATGCTTTCGCCAATGGCAGCTTTCACCAAATAACTTCCCGCAAGAAAAATACTTCCCGTTTTTTCGACAATTAAAGCTTCATCGCTCATTATTGGCAAATAGGCACCACCAGCAACACAACTTCCCATAACGGCAGCTATTTGGGTAATTCCCATGCTGCTCATTTGCGCATTATTTCTAAAAATCCGACCAAAATGTTCTTTGTCCGGGAAAATTTCATCTTGCAAAGGCAAATAAACACCTGCGCTATCTACTAAATAAATGATTGGCAACCGATTTTCCATCGCAATTTCCTGCGCACGAAGATTTTTCTTTGCAGTAATAGGAAACCAAGCGCCCGCTTTCACGGTAGCATCATTGGCCACAACAATACATTGCTTTCCTTTGATATACCCAATTTTAACCACAACACCACCAGATGGGCATCCGCCGTGTTCTGCATACATTCCTTCACCAACAAATGCTCCAATTTCTATGCTTTTAGCTTTGGCGTCAAGCAAATAATCGATGCGCTCTCTGGCAGTCATTTTGCCTTCTCCGTGCAGTTTTTGGATGCGTTTTTCACCACCACCTAATTTCACCAGACTCAATTTTTGTCGCAATGCCGAAAGTAAAAGTTTATTGTGGTCTTCGTTTTTGTTGAAGTTCAAATCCATGATGCAATAATGTTAAAAATAGTTTGGGCTAAAATACAAAATCCAATGAAATAAAATTTATTATTTTATGGGTATAGAAAGTAAATCGAATATAAGTTTGGTATAAAAACAAAAAAACAGAAGTTACCTCCTGTTTTTTTATGAATTTAATAAAAAAAGTAATTATTTGCTTTTGGATTCATTTACGAGTCTTTTCAAAATTGCCCATTGTTTTAATGCATCACGAGCTTCAACAGCGGGATAGCCTAACATGGTTTTCCCTGCAGGAATATCTCCTGTGACACCTGAACCAGCACCTACAATGGCTCCATCGCCAATAGTGGTATGGTCTTTTATAGAAGCGCTTCCGCCAATAATAACTCCGTTTCCTAGCGTTACTGAACCAGCCAATCCGCTATTTCCGGCCATGATACAAAAACGGCCTAATTTACTGTTATGCCCAATTTGGACTAAATTATCAATTTTACAGCCATCACCTAAAACGGTAGAACTGAATTTTCCTCGGTCAACGCAAGTATTGGCACCAATTTCAACACTATTGCCTATAATTACATTTCCAATTTGTGGGATTTTAACCAAACCTCTTTCGGGATCAGGACGAAAACCAAAACCATCTGCCCCAATTGTCGCATTGGGATGTATAATACAATCATTTCCTATATGACAACGTTCTCTGATTACGGCTCCAGACCAGATTACGGTATTTTTTCCTACAGTACATTCATCCAGAATAGTAACATTTGGATATAGTGTTGTGTTGTCTCCAAGCACAACTTTAGGGCCTATATAACAACCTGCGCCAATTCTAACACCATTACAAATAATCGCGGTTTGATCTATAACAGCAGTTGGGTGGATATCAATATGGAATAACGGGGTTGGAGGGGCAAAAAGAGCTAAAACTTGCGACATGGCCAAATCAGCATTTTTCACCTTAATAAACGCTCTGTTTTCTCCCGGTTCTATTGAAATATCTTCATTTACAACTGCGATCCCAGCTTTGGAAGTTGCCCAAAATTTTTCGTATTTTTTGTTTCCAATAAAAGAAATTTCGGATTCAATAGCTGCTTCAAGTTGTTCAGGAGCAGTTATGTTTTGGGAAGTACTCCCTACAATAACTCCTTTTAAAATTTCATTTATTTCTTGGATAGAATAGGATTTCATTAAGTGTAGATTGGATTTGGTTTTGTTATAGTCGTCAAATAAAACAAATTGAGATTATAATTCCTAATATTTCGGGATTCTTTAACAGGAATAAAAGTGGGATTTATGTAACTAATAAAAATAAATATGCAACAAATGAGGGGTTTAAACAATTAGTTTTGCAGGTTAATTTATGATTATATATTATGAAATTACTGCAAATAAAGTTCTCGATTTTTATACTATTCTTTTCTTATTTTAATGTAAATGCTCAGATTCAGGCTTTATTTAACAATAAAACCCAACTTCGTAATCTAACGGAACGATGGGAATTAGACACAACTTCCGTAAGAGGAACATTTTTAGTTACTCCTTATAAACCTATGTATGTTTTACCCGTTCGCTGGTCAAATAATCCAAATGAACAACCTCATTCAGGAAATATCGATCCTGATTACATTGCACCCCCTGGGGTAGATTATAATACTATTGAAACTAAATTTCAATTGAGTTTTAAGACCAAAGTTTTGCAAGGTATTTTTTGGGGGCGAGGTGATTTATGGGTTGCTTATACACAAATATCGCATTGGCAAATTTATAATAATAATCTTTCGCGACCTTTTAGAGAAGTTAATTACGAACCGGAACTGATTTTGAATATTCCCGTAAACTTTAAAATTTTTGGTTTTAAAGCACGAATGGTTGGTGTCGCATTCAATCATGAATCCAATGGGAAAAGTGATCCATTCTCCAGAAGTTGGAACAGGGTTATTTTTCATGCAGGATTTGAACGTAATAATTGGACTGTTTATATTAGACCTTGGTTGCGAATGCCTGCTGCAAAAGACGATAATCCGGATATTTCTGAATATGTAGGTCGAGGAGATTTGAATGTAATTTATGCTAAAAACGGGAATATATTTTCGTTTATTGGGAGTCATAATTTAAATTTCGGTTCAAATGCAAGGGGCAATTCCTCATTTTCTTGGTCGTATCCCATTAAAAATAATTTAAAAGGATATTTGTTAGTTTCTCATGGTTATGGTGAAACGCTAATCGATTATAATAATCTGCAAACTACTGTTGGCGTTGGGGTTTCATTGATTGAGTGGCTGTAGGTTTTAGAATTAATACCTTCAAAAAAACGCGACTCATATAGGGTTAAATGATAATTTTGTTATGTTTGTATGTGAGAGTAAAATAGACTTTAGATTGTCAGAAGATTTTCCTTACTGACTATTAAATAATATCCCCACAATAAAATGAATTTTTTAAACCGTTTTTTGTTTTTGGCTTCAACGTTATTTTTTTGTGTTAATCTGCAGGCCCAAACAAATACTACTACGATTAAAGATGCATTATTAATTGCTGCCCATAATAAAAGTAAGTTAGAAAATAGCGAACAATTATTGGTAGTGTACAATTATCAGCCAGAAAGTTATAGCGCTTTTTTTGTAGCCTTAGAAAAAAAAGATAATCGTTGGATTGTAAAACAGGAACCTGTACAAGTTTGTATTGGTAAAAATGGTTTTGCAACACAACTTAATAAACGTGAAGGTGACGGTAAGTCTCCAACAGGAATATTTCGTTTAGGAAAATTATATACCTATGAAAAACAACTAAACACACTATTGGAAAACCAACAAACTACTGCCGAGGATAAATGGATTGATGATTCTAATTCAGAGGACTACAATAGGTTTGTTAAAGGTGCTACCAATGCAAAATCGTATGAAAACTTATTATTAAAGACTGATGCGTACAAATATTGTATGGTTATTGAATACAATACAAATCCTATTATAAAAGGAAAAGGAAGTGCAATATTTTTTCATCTGGCTGTAAAAAAATCTTCTTTTACTGCGGGCTGTGTTGCCATTGATGAAGAAAATATGAAGCTGATGGTAAGTTGGTTAGATCCCAAACGAAACCCAACAATTATTATGGGGAATTTTAATGTTTTGAAAAGCGGTTTGTGAATATTACAACATTAAACGTCTAAAAATAAGCTATTAAAAAAATTTAAAAAAATCCTCTCAAATATTTCGATAAACAAAAGTTGAGAGGATTTTTATATAAATTTTAGATTTTTCCTGTTCCCGAAGCTTCGGGAGAAATGACTAATTAGAGACTGAAAACTGTAAACTATTCTTCTTCCCTTTGTCCCATCATCATTAAATAGGCTTTCAGGAATTCGTCAATTTCTCCATTCATTACGCCGTCAACATTACTGGTTTCATAACCGGTACGAACATCTTTTACCAGCTTATAAGGCTGCATTACATAATTCCTGATTTGGGAACCCCATTCAATTTTCATTTTACCGGCTTCGATATCAGCGCGTTGTGCCTGTTTCTTTTTTAACTCAATTTCGTACAATTGAGACCGTAACATTTGCATCGCACGTTGTCTGTTATCTTGTTGCGACCGTGTTTCGGAACATTGTATTTGAATTCCCGTTGGTTTATGAAACAATTGTACTTTCGTTTCTACCTTATTTACATTTTGCCCTCCCGCACCGCTGGATCTTGAAGTTGTAATTTCAATATCTGCAGGATTAATATCAATTTCGATACTGTCATCTACAAGCGGATAAACATAAACGGAAGCAAATGAAGTGTGACGCTTGGCATTACTGTCAAAAGGGGAAATGCGCACCAATCGGTGTACGCCGTTCTCTCCTTTTAAATAGCCAAAAGAATAATCGCCTTCAAATTCGAGTGTTACAGTCTTTATACCCGCAGATTCTCCTTTTTGGAAATTCAGTTCTTTTATTTTGTAACCGTATTTTTCACCCCACATCATGTACATACGCATGAGCATTTCGGCCCAATCGCAACTTTCAGTTCCACCGGCACCAGCGGTTATTTGTACAACAGCACTCAAAGTATCGCCTTCGTCTGAAAGCATGTTTTTGAATTCGATCGCTTCAATATGATTTGCAGTTAGGGAATATTGCTCGTCTAATTCTTCGGACGTAAGTTCCCCTTCTTTATAAAAATCATAGGCCAGTTGTAACTCGTCAGTCATTTCGACTGCTTTGTTGTAATCTTCAATCCACTTTTTTTTGTTTCTAAGGTTTTTTACAATGACTTCAGCTTCTTTTGCATTGTTCCAAAAGTCAGGAGCAAAAGTTTTCTCTTCTTCGTTTGAAATTTCAATTAGTTTGGCATCAACGTCAAAGATACCTCCTCAACGCACCAAGGCGCTCCACAATACCCTTTATTTGTTCGGTAGTTGTCATAAATTATATTAAATTAAATAGGTCGGTTTTCCAATATTTATATAAAATGCCGTTATATCATTCATTTAAATTAGTTTTAACTGAACTAGCTTGAATTAACAAACGGTATTATGTAATTTTGTGGCACAAAAATAGAAAAATTTTACGAAGGGACAATTCTCGAATTGTCCGTACTGAAAATAAAAATAGATATGGAAATAAATTTAGTTAGCGATACGATTACCAAACCTTCTCGCGAAATGTTAGTGCATATGTTGAATGCCAAAGTAGGAGATGATGTATACAAACAAGACCCTACTGTTATTGAGCTCGAAGCTAAAGTTGCCGAAATGTTCGGGATGGAAGCAGGGCTTTTTTTTCCATCAGGAACTATGGCAAACCAAACGGCGATAAAATTACATACACAACCAGGCGAGCAATTAATTGCTGATAAATATGCGCATGTCTATCATTATGAAGGTGGTGGTGTTTCTTTCAACAGTGGCGTTTCCTGCTGTTTATTAGACGGAAATCGCGGAATGATAACTGCGGAACAAGTGGCTGGAGCAATTAATGATCCTGAGTTTTATCACAGTCCGTTAACGAGTTTAGTTTGTGTGGAAAATACAACCAATAAAGGCGGTGGAGCTTGTTATGAATTGGAAGATTTACAAAAAATAAAGCAGGTTTGCGATGCCAATAATTTGAAGTTTCACCTGGATGGCGCCCGAATCTGGAATGCATTGGTAGCCAAAAAGCAAGATCCTAAAGCATTTGGAAAACTATTCGATACGATTTCAGTTTGTTTGTCGAAAGGTTTGGGAGCGCCAATTGGTTCGGTTTTATTAGGCGATAAAGCAACTATTCACAGAGCGTTGCGCATCCGAAAAATATTAGGTGGGGGAATGCGTCAGGTAGGTTATTTGGCGGCAGCCGGAATTTATGCCTTGGATAATAATATCGAGCGTCTTGCCGAGGACCATAGAAGGGCTAAAGAAATTGCCGAAGTATTAAAAAAAGTAAGTTGGGTCGCTTCGGTAGAACCGGTGGAGACTAATATTTTGATTTTCTCATTGGTTCCAAATTGCATTGAAAAGAATTTAATTGAATTGTTGAAACAAAAAAATATTTCGATCAGTTCTATGGGACATGGAAAATTGAGAATAGTAACGCATCTTGATTATCGGGAAGTGATGCATACGTATGTTTTGGAAACATTACAAAAATTAGTGTAATTCTATTTGGAAAATTTGTTTAAAGTTTAAGGTTTAATGTTTTTATCACGATCAAAAAACGTTAAACCTTAAACTTTAAACTTTTTTATTTAAAAAGATTATCCATTCCCGGAATCATTGGCATATCCATTTTTGCAACAGCATCAAGTTCCGCTTCATTTGTTTTAGTCGCTTTTTCAATCGCTTTATTCAGGACTAAAATGATATAATCTTCTAGTTGTTCTTTGTCTTCTAATAAAGAATCGTCAATTGTGATTGATTTTATTTTTCTATTGGCTGTCAAAGTAACTTTCAACAAACCATCGGTGCTTTGTTCATCAATAAGAACAGTGTCTAAACGTTTTTTAGTGTCTTCTATTTTTTGTTGGGTTTCCTTAAGTTTTCCCATCATTCCCATTAAATCCATTTTGATAAATTTTAAATATTGAACTACGAAATTACTACATTCGGTGTAATAAGCAATGTTAAATTAGATGAAAAATAGAATCGTTTTAAAATGTGTTTGTGCTATTTTTGTAACTTTACTAAAATATAAAAGCGTAAATAATGCTAAAAAACATACAACCACCAGTTGCCAAAATAATCTCTAAAACATTAGAAAACCTAGCAGATTCAAGAGTTGATAATTACTTTTGGTTGAATGACAGAGAGAATCCCGAAGTGATTGATTACCTGAATAAAGAGAATGAGTATTATCATAAAATGACGGACCATACCAAAGATTTTCAAAAGGAATTATTCGAAGAAATGAAAGGTAGAATCAAGGAAGATGATGAATCTGTTCCCTATTTATACAATGGGTATTACTACATCACCCGTTTTGAAACTGGAAAAGATTATCCTATTTATTCCCGAAAAAAAGGAAGCCTTTCGGCAAAAGAAGAAATTATGTTCGATTGTAATGAATTGGCCAAAGGACAATCGTATTTTCAATTGGGCGGTTTGAGTATTAGTCCAGATAATAAATTAGCTGTTTTTAGTACTGATACGGTTGGGCGACGAATTTATAACATTCAAGTTAAAAGCTTGGAAACCAATGAAATTTTAGAAGATAAAATAGAAAAAGTTACCGGAACTGCTGTTTGGGCAAATGATAATCATACTATTTTTTATTCTTCGCAAGATGAAGTGACCCTGCGCTCTGATAAAGTTTTCAAACATAAATTAGGCTCAAAACAAGCGGATGATGTTTTAGTTTATTTTGAAAAAGACGATACCTATAATGTTGAAGTTGCAAAATCTAAATCTAGAAAATACTTAGCAATTGAGTCTGGAAGTACACTTACAACAGAATATCGAATCTTAAATGCAGACACTCCGGACGGAAAATTTGAAATCTTTCAGAAGCGAATCAGAGGAGTTGAATATAGCATCAATCATTATAAAGACAGTTTTTATATTTTAACCAATAAAGATGATGCCGAAAATTTTAAATTGATGAAAACGCTGGAAACGGCTACATCACAAGAAAATTGGAAAGAAGTTATTGCGCATAGAGAAGATGTTTTATTAGAAGATATTGAAATTTTTGCCAATTATTTAGTAGTTGAAGAACGTGCTAATGGTTTGAACAAAATCAGGATTATGCCTTGGAATGGAGAAGGGGAGTATTATTTGCCTTTTGAAAGCGAAACTTATACCGCTTATTCCACAACCAATGTAGATTTTGAAACAGAAATTTTGCGTTATGGATACCAATCGTTGGCAACACCTTCTTCGGTCATTGATTTCAATATGCGAACCAAAGAAAGAGAAATTAAAAAGGAGCAACAGGTTCTTGGAGGCAAATTTGATAAAAATAATTATAAAGAAGAACGCCTTTGGGCAACTGCTAAAGACGGCGTAAAAGTGCCAATTTCTTTAGTTTATAGAAAAGAGTTGAAAAAAGACGGTACAAACCCTTTATTGCAATATGCGTATGGATCTTATGGACATTCAATGGATGCCACTTTCTCTTCTACACGATTAACGTTATTGGACAGAGGATTTATATTTGCGATAGCGCACATTCGAGGCGGTGAAGATTTGGGACGACAATGGTATGAAGATGGAAAATTATTAAAAAAGAAAAATACGTTTACTGATTTTATCGATTGTTCTAAGTTTTTGATTGATGAAAAATACACTTCACCAGAACATTTATATGCCGAAGGGGGTTCTGCCGGAGGTTTGTTAATGGGAGTTGTGGTGAATTTAGCACCTGAATTGTATCATGGTATAATCGCTCAAGTGCCTTTTGTTGATGTGATTACAACAATGCTGGATGATAGTATTCCGCTTACCACTGGTGAGTATGACGAATGGGGGAATCCAAATAAAAAGAAATATTATAAATACATGTTGTCTTATTCCCCTTATGATAATGTAAAAAAGCAAAATTACCCTAATATGTATGTATCTACCGGACTCCATGACTCACAAGTTCAATATTGGGAGCCTGCAAAATGGGTTGCGAAATTGAGAGACATGAAAACGGATAAAAATATCTTATATCTTGATACTAACATGGATGCAGGTCACGGAGGAGCATCTGGGAGGTTTGAAGCCTTGAAGGAATTAGCAAAAGAATTTAGTTTTTTATTAGATTTAGAGAAAATTAAAAAGTAATTAGATTTTTTTTGTTAAATTTGCAACGTTCGGGGTTAAATTAAAAATTCTCCTCGACTAACTATTTTTTTATGAAAGAAGAAATAAACGCTTATAATAATGTTTTAGAATTAATAGGTAACACTCCACTTATTAAGCTAAATAAAGTCACCGAAGAATTAGATGGTAATTTTTACGCAAAGGTAGAAGCTTTTAATCCAGGACATTCTTCTAAAGATAGAATAGCATTATATATAATCGAAGAAGCTGAAAAAAGAGGGATTTTATCTCCTGGTGACACCATCATCGAAACTACATCCGGGAATACTGGTTTTAGTTTAGCCATGGTAAGCATCATAAAAGGCTACAACTGTATTCTTGCCGTAAGTTCTAAATCATCTAAAGACAAAATAGATATGCTACGTAGTTTAGGAGCAAAAGTTTATGTTTGTCCGGCACATGTCTCCGCTGATGATGAGCGTTCGTATTATAATGTTGCCAAACGTTTGCATGAAGAGACGAAAGGTTCTGTTTATATCAATCAATATTTCAATCAATTGAATATTGATGCACATTATAAATCTACTGGTCCTGAAATTTGGAAACAAACAAATGGTAAAATTACACACCTAATTGCATGTAGCGGAACAGGAGGAACTATTTCCGGAACAGCAAAATACTTAAAAGAACAAAATCCTAACATTAGAATTCTTGGAGTTGATGCTTTTGGTTCGGTATTAAAAAAATACCATGAGACCAGAGAATTCGATAACGATGAAATTTATCCTTATAGAATCGAAGGTTTAGGTAAAAACTTAATTCCATCTGCTACTGATTTTGATCTTATTGATAAGTTCATGAAAGTTACCGATGAAGAAAGTGCGCATTCTGCCAGAGAGATTACCAGAAAAGAAGGTTTATTTGTAGGATATACATCCGGAGCAGTTTTACAAGCAATAAAACAATATGCGGATGAGGGTGAATTTGATAAAAACAGCAATGTAATTGCCATATTCCCGGATCATGGTTCTCGTTATATGAGTAAAGTATTTAGCGATGATTGGATGAATGAACAAGGTTTCTTTGATAGTATTAACG
This sequence comes from Flavobacterium algoris, assembly GCF_048158525.1. Lineage (NCBI taxonomy): Bacteria > Pseudomonadati > Bacteroidota > Flavobacteriia > Flavobacteriales > Flavobacteriaceae > Flavobacterium > Flavobacterium algoris. The sequence goes on along the minus strand of NZ_JBLNKT010000003.1, from coordinate 122,473 downwards.
AAGAAGAAGCTCAAAAAATTGAATTTATAAAATAAGAAGTATTAAGTAATTAGTACAAAGTATTAAGATAAAAAACTCCATCAGCTTTAAGTTGATGGAGTTTTCAGTTTTAAAGGGAGTTTTTTTAACGTATAGTTCATTACCTTTTCTTATGGTAAAGGTTAAGTATTAAAAACAAAAAAACTCCAGATTTCTCTGGAGTTTAAAACTGCAATCTTAAAACTGCAATCTGATAGCTATTCTTCTTCCATAGTGTGATATACGTTCATCACGTCATCATCATCTTCTAGTTTTTCAATTAGTTTTTCTACATCGGCAACTTCAGCTTCAGATAGTTTTTTAGTTATTTGAGGAATTCTTTCAAATCCTGAAGAAAGAATTTCCAATCCTCTATTTTCTAATTCTTTTTGAATGGTTCCAAAACTTCCAAAGGGTGCATAAATCAAAATACCGTCTTCGTCTTCAAAAACTTCTTCTGCGCCAAAATCGATTAATTCTAATTCTAATTCTTCAGGGTCAATTCCGTCTGCCGGAATTCTAAAGTTACACGTATGGTCAAACATGAATTCAACCGAACCTTGTGTTCCCATTGCACCGTTACATTTGTTAAAATAACTTCTAACATTAGCTACAGTTCTGTTATTATTATCAGTAGCCGTTTCAACTAGGATTGCAATTCCATGAGGTGCATATCCTTCAAATAAAACTTCTTTATAGTTAGCGGTATCTTTATCGGTTGCTTTTTTGATTGCACGTTCTACATTTTCTTTTGGCATATTAACTGCCTTGGAATTCTGGATAACTGCTCTTAATCTTGAGTTAGCATCAGGATTTGGGCCACCTTCCTTTACAGCCATTACAATATCTTTACCAATTCTGGTAAATGCTTTGGCCATTGCTGACCAACGTTTCATTTTTCTTCCTTTTCTGAATTCGAACGCTCTTCCCATTACTTTATGAGTTTATTTTATTTAAGTGCAAAAATAGAATTATTCAATTGTTTTAAAATAGTTTCTATCGTTTTTTTTGTGATAAATTTTAAAAAATTAGCATTTTACTATTTTAAGTTTGCCATGATTTTTATAGATTCAAAAACTCGAAAGTTGTTTTTTAAATTTTTAATTTGGGTACTATTTATAGATTTTAGGTAATCATTTGTTTGTATTTTTTTAGTGTCATTACTCGTATTACTTATAATAAAAGGATATTCGGTTTTGACAAATGCTTCTATCTCTTTCCAATGTTTCGAAAAACCAATCGATTTATTAAAAACAGCACTAAATTGTAAAGGTATAGCCACTGTCGCTTGTGTGAAAAACTCATTAAAAGTAGCTTTTAGTCGGGTGTTTTTTTGAAATTCTATATTCGTTTTGGATTTTTGGGTGTACTCTGTAATAGCTTGTTTTTGTTTTTCATTCATCGGGAATCTATTGGTGTCGATAATGCTTTCAATTTTATCATTTTTTAAAGCGGTTGGATAAGTACTTTCCTTAGGCATTTGATCATCAAATAAACTAGGGATTTCAATATCGGGGGAAATACCATTGTATTGATTAGTTTTTCCTGTCACTCGATAAAATTCTCCTATTGTTACTTTTAAAAATTGATTTTTTTCATCTTTTAATGGAACTATTTCTTGCATAGTAGCTTTTCCTAATGATTTGGTTCCTACAATCAAGGCTAAATTATAATCTTGCATAACGTTAGCAAAAAATTCACTTGCTGAAGCTGAAAAGCCATTTATTAAGATAATAATTGGACCAGTATAGCTATTTTTAGGTTTTTGATTGCCAATGATTTCTTTTTGATTTGTTTTGGTAATGACTTGCGCTAAATAGGGAGTGTTTATAAACAAACCACAAAGCATAATGGCTTCTTCCATAGAACCACCACCGTTGTTTTCTAGATCAATGATTAGTCCCGTAATTTTATCTTCTTTTAGTTTGGCTATTTCTTTGGCTACATCATCGCTAACATTTGTTTTTCCATTTTCCAAAGTCGAATAAAAACTAGGGATTTTAATATAGCCCGTTTTTTGATTATCTCGTTCCAGGACATAGCTATAAACACTATTTTGATAATCTTTCATGACTTGTTTGGAGAGGTTTGTGGTGTAAACTTCTCCACTTTTTTTCTTAAGTGTTACCCAGACATTTTTGTATTCATTAGAGCTTAAAATTTTTTCTATTTTTTCAAAATTATAACAATTTACTAAGTATTCTTCTTGTTTCGATTTTATTTTAATGACTTGATCTCCTATCTCTATTTTTTCCGAAAAGTATGCTGGACCACCGGGTAATATTTCATCTATAGAGATGTCATTCTTTTCTTTTACTGAAAGGATAAGTCCTAAAGTATAATTATCAGAACTTACCGATGATAAAAAATCTGATTTTTGATTGGTTGAAAAGAACTCGGTATGAGGGTCAAAATAAGAACAAAAAACAGTAAAAAAGAGGTTGTAAAACTCCTCGGTTGTAAGGTTATATTTGGTTGCTTCGCAAGTATAATCGTCAAATATTTTTTGCTTTATATTTGCTGAAATACTTGGAAATACTGCTATAAGGGAGTCTTTATTAGAACTGCTTTGTGCTATTTCACTAAGCACATCAAAAAGCATTCGTTTTTTATTGATTTTTTTTAAATCTGCTTCTGTTGTTAAATATGGAGTGGGGTTTTTATGAGACTTAATGATTTCGGGGCTGCTCAGTGGGAAACTTTCTTTTTTTAGGGTTTCAATAATAGCAGTATGACGATTAACTGCTTTTTGATAAGTAATGTAAAATTCGTTTAAAAAACTGCAATTTGAATGGATGATATTGTCATCTAATCTGTATTTGAGTTTTTTTAGATTATTAATTTCGGATTCTAAAAATAAATCGTTTTTACCGTCTAAAGCTTTTAGGAAATGATTAAAAACATAAACCGATAAACTGTCATTTATCGGTTTAGGTTTGTAATGAAACTCTTTGACCAATGCATTAATTTTGGATAAAGTCTTGCAGGCATTCGTTTCAGATTGAGCAATGAGCTCTTTTGAAAAAAGGAAGAATAAAAAGATGGCTACTTTTTTCAATTTTTATTTCTTGTAAAAAGGTAATTTTACCACTTTGGCAGGAACATCATTTTTACGTATTCTAATGAATATATCGCTGTCTAAAACACTGTTTTCTATAGTTACATAACCCAAACCAATTCCTTTATTCATTGATGGCGACATGGTTCCCGAAGTTACAATTCCTATTGGATTTCCTGATGCATCAACGATTTCATAATCATGTCTTGGGACGGCACGTTCCTGCATTTCAAAAGCTACTAATTTTTTAGAAACTCCTGCTTCTTTTTGCTTTTTTAGATTTTCAGAATTCGTGAATTCTTTTGTAAATTTAGTAATCCATCCTAAACCAGCTTCAAGTGGAGAAGTGGTATCGTTGATGTCATTTCCGTACAAACAAAATCCCATTTCTAATCGTAACGTATCACGAGCGGCAAGACCAATTGGTTTAATTCCAAAAGGAGCTCCGGCTTCAAAAACCTTATTCCAAATTTGTTCTACTTCTGAATTTTTGCAATAAATCTCAAATCCTCCAGAACCAGTATATCCTGTAGCTGAAATAATTACGTTATCAATTCCTGCAAAATCACCCACTTCAAAATGGTAGTAAGGAATAGCTGATAAGTCCTTAGAAGTTAATGATCGCATAGCTTCAACAGCTTTAGGACCTTGAATAGCCAATAGCGAATAATCATCAGATAAATTTTTCATTTCGACCCCCAAATCATTATGAGCAGAAATCCAATCCCAATCTTTATCAATATTTGAAGCATTTACGACTAATAAATACTGCTCGTCTTTCATTTTGTAAACAATTAAATCATCTACAATTCCGTCATAATTGTTTGGTAAACAAGAGTATTGTGCTTTTCCAATGGTCAAAGTAGACGCGTCATTAGAAGTTACTTTTTGTATCAAAGCCAACGCATTTGGTCCGGTAAGCAAGAATTCACCCATGTGTGAAACATCAAAAACACCTACGGCATTTCGAACCGTTTCATGTTCAGCATTCACACCTTCATATAAAATAGGCATATTGTATCCGGCAAACGGAAGCATTTTCGCTCCCAAACTCTCGTGTATGTGCGTAAGCGCAGTGTTTTTCATTGTTATTTTGTGTTGAATTTCAAGTGGCTAATTTATTGATTTTATTTCGGGTGACAAAGGCGTAAAGAAGCAAAATTTAAAGTTTCAAACGTTTTCGAAATAACAGGTATAACAATTTAAAAATAATAATTTTTAGGATTTAATCCAATGAAGTTATGAATCTATTTCCTGTTATTCATTACAGTCTTTTCCTTTTTAATGTTTAATTTTACAATTAATTAATTTGAGGTCTCTAATTTGCAAAAGCAAAAAATCAAGCATCATGAAAAAAAGTAGATTAGTTATTATAACACTGTTTTTTGTTACTATTTTCTATGGTCAAAATCAAACGGTTATTGGTAAATGGAAAACAATTGATGATGAAACTGGAAAAGCCAAATCAATAGTGGAAATTTATGAGAAATCTGGAAAGATTTATGGTAAAGTAATTGAGATTCTCGAAGAAGAACATAGAAGAAAAGTTTGCAGCAATTGTTCAGGTGAGGATAAAAACAAACCTATTCTTGGAATGATAGTAATAAAAGGATTGACTAAAGAAGGAAATCAATATACAAGAGGTAAAATCTTAGATCCTAAAAACGGGAAGCTTTATAAATGTTACATCACTTTAGAATCAAAAGACAAACTTAAAGTCCGTGGTTTTATTGGGATTTCATTGTTTGGGCGAACACAATATTGGTACAGAGTAAAAAGTTAATTCACATTGAATGAATTTAATATCCGTCCAAATAATAATAAATACCTAAAATCTAAAAATGCATTTCGTCGAAGTAATTTTACCTCTTTCTCTTACCAAAACCTTTACCTACAGCGTTTCTGAAGCCGAATTTCATTATATCAAGAAAGGAATGCGTATGGCGGTACCTTTTGGTAAAAGTAAAATGTACACGGCGCTGGTTATTGAAATTCATCAAAATGAACCCACTTTATACGAAGCCAAAGAAATTCACCAAATTCTGGATGAAAAATCCATCGTTACTGAAATCCAAATTGCGCATTGGCAATGGATCGCTTCTTATTATATGTGTGCTATTGGTGATGTGTATCGAGGTGCTATGCCAAGCGCACTTTTGCTGGAAAGCGAAACCATAATTTCTCAAAAGCAAGATTTGTTTGTGGATGAAAGCCTGCTTTCGGATGATGAATATCTAGTTTATCAAGCCTTGCAACAACAAAGTTCGCTCAAAGTGCAAGACATAATCGCTATTTTAAACAAGAAAAATATATTTCCTGTTATTCAAAAATTGATTGACAAAAATATATTGGTACTTCAGGAAGAAATTTCAGAAAGTTACAAACCAAAGTTAGTTCGTTACGTGCGTTTGCATTCTAAATACGATTCGAATGCAGGTTTGAGCGAATTGTTGGAAACTTTGAAAAGTGCCAACAAACAAAAGGAAATTGTGCTGACTTATTTTCAATTGAGTGCTACCGAAAAAAAACCGATAACTGTTAAAAAATTGGTTGAAGCGGCTAATTCCTCTTCGGGAATTATAAAAGCATTAATTGAAAAAGAAATATTTGAGGATTATTTTCTTCAGGAAGACCGAGTGAATTTCAATGGAAAAATAAGAGAAGATGAACTGCAACTAAGTGAAGCGCAGCAAACGGCTTTTGAAGAAATTAAAGACAGTTTTACTCAAAAAGAAGTCTGTTTGTTGCATGGTGTAACTTCCAGCGGGAAAACCGAAATTTATATTAAGCTTATTGAAGAATACCTGGAAACGGGAAAGCAGGTATTGTATTTATTGCCCGAAATTGCTTTGACCACACAATTAGTGGGAAGATTGAGAGCTTATTTTGGAAATAAAGTAGCCGTTTTTCATTCGAAATATAACAATAATGAACGGATTGAGGTTTGGAACCAAGTTTTGGCAAATTCGGAGAAAGCACAAATAGTAATAGGAGCGCGATCCGCTTTGTTTCTCCCTTTTCATAATCTGGGATTTATAATTGTAGATGAGGAGCATGAACAAACTTTCAAGCAAGTCGATCCAGCACCGCGTTATCATGCGCGAGATGCTGCGGTGGTTTTGGCTAATTTGCATAAAGCAAAAGTTTTATTGGGTTCAGCAACACCAAGTTTAGAAACTTATTTTAATGCAAAATCAGAAAAATATGGTTTAGTCGAAATTTCGAAGCGATTTGGAAACGTCATGATGCCAAAAATTGAATTGGTGGATTTGAAAGACAAATACTTTCGAAAAAAAATGACGGGACATTTTAGTGATGTTTTAATTGAAGAAATCAATATAGCACTTTCATTAGGCGAACAAGTGATTTTATTTCAAAATAGAAGAGGCTATTCTCCTATAATTGAATGCATCACCTGTGGCAATGTTCCGCAATGCCAGCAATGCGATGTGAGTTTGACCTATCACAAGCATAAAAACCAGTTGCGTTGTCATTATTGTGGCTATACAATGGCAAAACCTACGCATTGTCATTCGTGTTCCAGTGTTGATTTGACTACAAAGGGCTTTGGAACCGAGCAGATAGAGCAAGAATTGATTTCTATTTTTCCAAATTCAAAAATAGGAAGGATGGATCAGGATACCACGCGAGGAAAATTTGGTTTCGAGAAAATTATCGATAGTTTCAAGAATAGAGAAATTGATGTTTTAGTAGGAACACAAATGCTTGCCAAAGGATTGGATTTTGACAATGTAAGTTTAGTAGGAATCCTGAATGCGGATAATATGTTGTATCATCCTGATTTTAGAGCATTCGAAAGAAGTTTTCAAATGATGACTCAAGTAGCGGGTAGGGCGGGGCGTTCGGAGAAACAAGGAAAAGTGATTATTCAAACGTACAATCCCAATCACAATACCATACAGCAGGTAACCAATAATGATTATCTGGCAATGTATCAAGAACAATTGTATGACAGGCAAATCTATAAATATCCTCCTTATTTCAGGATCATAAAACTGACATTGAAACAGCGCGATTTCGATAAGCTAAAGGAAGGTGCTATGTGGTTGTATCAAGTTATGAGTCAAAATCTTACTATGCCGGTATTAGGTCCTGAGGAACCAGCTATTAATAGAATTAGAAATGAATACATACGAACGATTATAATTAAAATTCCACAAAATACGTCTATAGCGAACACAAAAAAAACTATCCAAAAGATATTGAATAGTTTTGAGGCTGTTGCTCAATACAGAGCTATAAAAGTTACGCTAAACGTTGATTTTTATTAAAAGTAATTTTAGGCAAATGATAGGGCTTTAACTAAATCTTCTTTTTTATTTCTACTCAAAGGTATTTTAGTAATTCCAATTTCGGCAAACTTACTGTTGAAGCGCTCTACTTTGTCTATATTTATAATATAGGACTTATGAACTCTGATGAATTTTTCTTTGGACAAATCATTTTCAAAAGATTTCATCGTAGAAAGTACTAAGTTGCTGTCTTCTTCAGTAACAACTCTAACGTAGTCACCAAAAGCTTCAATCCATTTAATTTTAGAAGTGAAGATTTTTAATTTTTTCAGATTGCTCTTAATAAAAATATGTTCCCCTTCTTCTTCTTTATTCTCTTTTTTAAGAGAATATAAATCGATTGCTCTTCTTACCGATGCATTGAAACGATCTATTGCAATAGGTTTTTGCAGATAGTCGGTAGCATCATAATCAAATGCCTTCATGGCATACTCCGCTTTAGAAGTAATGAAGATTATTTGTGGTTTAATTTTTAAACCATCTAAAAAATCAAAACCGCTTATTACTGGCATTTCGATATCTAGAAATATTAAATCCACATTATGTACGGACATACAACTTTTAGCTTCAATTGCATTAGAAAAATCACCAATTAAATGCAGATTTGGGTGATTATTCACTAACTTTGCGATGATCATTCTTTGAATGGAACTATCATCAACTACTACACAATTAAGTTTCATAATTTTTGTGTTTTAAGATTTGGAATAGTAAATTTAACAAAGATTTATTTTAAAAACTAATCTTTATCGGTTTTTTTTACCATACAACGAATAAAGTAAAATTACCGTTGTTAATTTAAAATAATTGTTTACTTTTGCAGCCAAATTAACAAATAAATAAAATATTTATGAATCATTATGAAACTGTTTTCATTTTAAATCCCGTTTTATCTGAAGTTCAGGTAAAGGAAACAGTAAGCAAATTTGAAGATTTTCTTACTAGTCGTGGAGCTGAAATGGTATCGAAAGAAGACTGGGGTCTAAAAAAGATGGCTTACGAAATTCAAAACAAAAAAAGTGGTTTTTACCATTTATTCGAATTCAAAGTAGCAGGAGAAGTTCTTATTGCTTTTGAAACTGAATTTAGACGTGACGAAAGAGTAATGCGTTTCTTAACTGTAAGTTTAGACAAACACGCTATTTCTTGGGCTGAAAGAAGAAGAACTAAATTAAAATCTACAAAAGCTTAATTATCATGGCAACATTACAACAATCGGCTTCAGGAAAAAAAGATGGAGATATCAGATATCTTACACCTTTAAACATAGAAACAAACAAAACTAAAAAGTATTGTCGTTTCAAAAAATCAGGTATCAAATATATTGATTATAAAGATGGTGATTTCTTATTGAAATTTGTAAACGAACAAGGAAAAATTCTTCCACGTCGTTTAACAGGAACTTCATTGAAATATCAAAGAAAAGTGTCTGTAGCTGTAAAAAGAGCGCGTCACTTAGCTTTAATGCCATATGTGGCTGATTTACTAAAATAATAAAAATTAACAGTTTGTTGGTTTTCTGAAATATGAAACCTAACTTCTATAAAAAAGGACAACAACATGGAACTTATTTTAAGAAAAGATGTTCAAAATTTAGGATTTAAAGATGACGTAGTAAATGTGAAAAACGGATACGGTCGTAACTTTTTAATCCCACAAGGGCACGCACATTTAGCTACTTCTTCTGCAAAGAAAGTATTAGCTGAAAACCTAAAACAAAGAGCGCACAAAGAAGAAAAAGTAGTAAACGATGCAAAAGCATTGGCTGAAGCTTTGAAAGCTATTGAAATTAAAATTTTCGCAAAAGCAGGTGGTGAAAAATTATTCGGTTCAATCACGAACATTGATATCGCTGAAGCATTAGCAAAAGGAGGTCAAGTAATTGACAGAAAATTTATTACTAGTGGAATCGTTAAACGTACAGGAAAATATGCTGCTAACGTTAGATTGCACAGAGAAGTAATTATTGAATTACCTTATGAAATTGTTGCTGAAAAATAAAATTTAGTTAACAATTTGTTAATAAAATATAAAAATCACTCTTAGGAGTGATTTTTTTTTGGCTAATTTTGGCCAAAATAACTAACACTCAAATAAATGAAAAAAATTATTACTTTATTGTTTTTTGTGTTTGGTCTTCATATGATGGTAGGCCAAACTACAACATCGAGTATTAAGGGAATAGTGAAAAGCTCTGGTAATGAGTTGCTCTCAGGTGCAACGGTACTTGCAATTCATACTCCATCTGGAACTAAATATTCTGCATTATCGAATGCTGATGGAAGATTCAACATGTTGAACATGAGAATTGGCGGACCATACAAAATTGTAGTTTCGTTTGTAGGTTTTAAAAATCAAGAATTCAATGATGTTTATCTTGAATTAGGTAAAGCATTTGGTTTAGATATCATTTTGCAAGATGAAAGCCAAAAGTTAGAAGAAGTAAAAGTCGTAGGGACTAAAAATAAAGTTTTTCAAAGTGGGAGAACTGGTGCCGAAACTACTATAGGTAGAAGAGAATTGGCAGTATTGCCATCAATCTCAAGATCAGCTGAGGATTTTACACGTTTGGAGCCTTCTGCCAGCGGAGGATCTTTTGGAGGTAGAAATGATCAATATAATAATTATTCGTTGAATGGAGCTGTATTTAATAACCCTTTTGGATTAGATGCCGCAACTCCCGGTGGACAAACGAGTTCTCAGCCAATTTCATTAGATGCTATTGATCAAATTCAGGTTGCCACTGCTCCTTATGATGTGACTTTATCAGGTTTTACAGGGGCTTCTGTAAATGCTGTAACTAAATCAGGTACAAATGAATTTCATGGTACTGCTTATACTTTTTACAGAAACCAAGATTTAACAGGTAATAAAGTGCATGGAGAGAAAATATTTGTTCCTTCTTTAGAGCAAACACAAGCAGGTTTGAGTATTGGAGGTCCAATAGTTAAAAACAAATTATTTTTCTTTGCCAATTATGAAATTGACAAAAGAAGCGATTTAGGTTCCAATGTTGTTGCCAATGATGGAAATGCGACAACAGGTGTAAATGAATCTAGAGTTTTAGCTACTGATTTAATGCATGTTTCTACTGAATTAGGAAAGTTAGGTTACAATACTGGAGCTTATCAAGGATTTACACACAATTCAAATTCCAATAAAGGAATTATTAAATTTGACTGGAATATTAATGACAATCACAAATTAGCTTTTATTTATAATTTCTTGGATGCATCCAAAGATAAACCTGCACATCCTACAGCGATTCTTCGTAGAGGACCAGATGTTAATACAATGCAGTTTCAAAACTCTGGATACCAAATAAACAATCAAATTAGCTCTTTCTTAGTGGAGTTGAACTCTAAATTTAGCGAGATTGTTACTAATAAACTACAAGCGGGTTATACTCATTTTAATGATTTCAGAAGACCATTTTCTGCTCCTGCACCAGTTATCAGCATAACTAAGGATGGTTCTCCATATATTATTGCTGGACATGAACCGTTCTCAATCAACAATAAATTAGATCAAAAAGTAATTCAAATTACAGATAATTTAAATGTTATAAGAGGGAATCATACCTATACGGCAGGTTTTTCTTTTGAGAAATTCATTTTCAAAAATTCATTTAATCTAAAAGGATATGGATTTGATGTTTTTGGAACTACAGATTTGGCTGGTTTTGATGCTAATATTGCAAGTGGATATTATGCTTCTGCGATTGCTGCAGCTCAAACAACATTTGATACAAAAAACGCGCTTCAGGACGGAGCAAATGGCGGTTGGAATTTAGCTGAAACTACTGTTGGTCAACTAGCATTTTATGTTCAGGACGAATGGAATATAAATGATAATTTCAAATTAATTTATGGATTAAGGGCTGATAAGCCATTGTATTTTAATACCTCAAAATTAATACAGAAATTTATTGACACTGATAATTCAGAAGGGTATGTTCCAACTATCAATTATTATAATCCAAAAGATGGTAGTACTGTAAATTTCGATTCTACAAAACTACCTGGAAATGCATTGTTATGGTCACCTAGAGTAGGTTTCAATTGGGATGTAAATGGAAATAAAGTAACACAATTGCGTGGTGGAACAGGTGTTTTTACTGGAAAGCTACCATTTGTATGGATTGGTAATCAAGTAGGTGGTACAGATCCATTTTTCTATGAAGTTGTTAATAATAATTTTAAATTTCCTCAAGTTTGGAGAACAAGTTTAGGTATCGACCATAAATTTGAAAATAATTATATTTTAACAGTAGATATGTCTTATAATAAAGATATCAATGCAGTCCATGTTCAGGATTGGGGATTAAAAACACCTACAAGTCAATTGAATGGTGTTGATAACAGACCAATTTATGGTTCTAATGATTATGGTACTTGGAATGAATATGGTTTTCCAGCAAGAGCGCATGCGTATGTATTGACTAATTCAAAAAAAGGAAGTGCATTTAATACTTCTGTTAAAGTGCAAAAAACTTTTGATAATGGATTGTTTGCTAGTTTAGCCTACAACTATCTGAAATCGCAAGATGTGAATTCTATCGAAGCAGAAATTACTGGTGATGCCTTTAATTTTAACCCAGCTTTAGGAAATGTTAATAATGATGTTCTTTCTAATTCTAAATATGGAGATACACACCGTTTTATTGGTGTAGCTTCAAAAAAATGGAAATATGGAAATGATAAATGGGCAACTACAGTTTCTACTTTCTTTGAATATGCTCAAGGAGGTCGTTTCAATTATACTTACGGAGGCGATATTAATAATGATGGAGCCTCAGGAAATGACTTGATTTATATTCCGACGACAGCTGAAATCAGTGCTATGATTTTTTCGGGTGCAGGTCAAGGTGCAGCATTTGATAATTTTATCAAACAAGATGATTATTTGAATGGAAGAAGAGGTCAGTATGCAGAACGTTACGGAGCTTTATCTCCGTGGAGAGGAAAATGGGATCTTAAATTAATGCAAGATTATAATTTTAAAATTTCATCAGCTTCCGAAAAGAAAAATACAATCCAATTTAGTGTTGATGTTCTGAATCTAGGGAATTTATTGAACTCAGATTGGGGATTAATTCAGCAACCAATCAGTGTGCAACCAATAGGTGTAAAGGTTAATGCTGCAAATATTCCTACTTATACATTCAATGGAACACAAACCAAAACCTTCAGTTATGATGCCAGTTTAGCTTCAAGATGGCAAGCGCAATTTGGTATCAGATATATTTTCTAGAAAAGATAAAAAATACATTAAATTTGCCCTCTCCTTTGAGAGGGCTTTTTTATGAGCTATCGAATCCAAAAGAGAACAAAATGTCAAAAGTTAAAATCAAAATACACGAATGAAATACTCAAGATTAACAAAAGAACAATTTGAAGAATTAGTACCTGAATTCACTAATTTTTTGGCTACTCAAGCAATTGATAAAGCAGAGTGGGATAAAATTAAAAGGGAAAAACCGGAAGTGGCAGAACAAGAACTAGATGTTTTTTCTGATTTGATTTGGGAAGGGGTTCTAACAAAAGCAGAATATTTAGAACATTTTTCTAAAAATCATATTTTTCTTTTTCATTGTTTTGATACCTATGTTCAATCGATTGTTTTGAAATCATTGGTTCCCGAAACTGATTTTCTGACCAAAGAAGGATTGCAATGGCTTAGCGATAACATGTTTACCGATACGATTGAAATGAAAGTAGGAAAAAAAGAGTTTACCGATGAGCGTAATACCTCTATTTTTGCTTTAGTACAACAAGGTTCTTTTTTAAGTGATGGCCTTTTATACAAACAAATAAATACAATTATAGAGTCATAATTGTATTGCAGTTTCTTTTAATTTGGTTATTTTAGTACACTTTTTCAAAAACTAAAATAGCCAATTTTTATTTTCTATGGATATTCAAAATACAATTCAAATTTTAAGAGAGGAATTAAATCAGCACAATTATAATTATTATGTGTTGGATAAAGCAATAATATCCGATTATGATTTTGATTTGAAGTTAAAACAACTCCAAGATTTAGAAAATAAATATCCAGAATACTTTGATGAAAATTCCCCTACGCAACGGGTAGGTGGTACTATTACAAAAAATTTCCAAACTGTTCCTCACGAACACCGAATGTATTCTCTTGATAATTCCTATTCTAAAGAAGAATTAGTTGATTGGGAAAAACGGATTCAAAAAGTTCTCGGAGAAGTTCCATTAGAATATACTTGCGAATTAAAATATGATGGGGCATCAATCAGTATAACTTACGAAAACGGAAAATTAAAACGCGCAGTTACTCGTGGTGATGGTTTTCAAGGTGATGATGTGACTAATAATATTAAAACCATAAAATCAATTCCGCTCAAACTTAAAGGAAATTTCCCTGATAAATTTGATGTACGGGGTGAAATTATTTTGCCTTTTGCCGGTTTCGAAAAAATGAATCAGGACTTAATCGAAATTGGGGAATTACCGTATTCAAATCCTAGAAATACGGCTTCGGGAAGTTTGAAATTGCAGGACAGCGCCGAAGTTGCAAAAAGACCTTTAGATTGTTTGTTGTATTTTTTAATTGGAAATAATCTGCCTTTTAAATCCCAATATGAAGGATTAGAAACGGCAAGGGAATGGGGATTTAAAGCGCCAAAAGAAGCAAAACTGGCTCGAAATCTAGAAGAAGTTTTCCAATTCATAGATTATTGGGACACCCACAGACATACTCTTCCGTATGAAACGGATGGCGTAGTGGTAAAAGTAAATTCGTTTCATTATCAGGACGAATTGGGTTTTACAGCTAAATCTCCCCGTTGGGCAATTGCCTATAAATTCAAATCAGAACAAGTCTCAACAAAATTGAATTCGATTTCTTATCAGGTGGGGCGAACTGGGGCGATTACGCCAGTGGCTAATTTAGAGCCGGTGCAACTGGCAGGAACCATTGTGAAACGTGCTTCTTTGCATAACGCGGATCAAATTGAGAAATTGGATATTCGTGTAGGAGATACTGTTTTTGTGGAAAAAGGGGGAGAGATAATCCCTAAGATTATTGCCGTTGACTTAAGCAAACGTCCAGAAAATACAAAACCCACAAAATACATTACTAATTGTCCGGAATGCAATACTGAGTTAGTGCGAAATGAAGGCGAGGCAAATCATTATTGTCCGAATTTTTATGGTTGTCCTCCACAGATTATTGGACGAATTCAGCATTATATTTCTCGAAAAGCGATGGATATTGAAGGCCTTGGCGGAGAAACAGTAGCATTGCTTTTCAATAATGGACTGGTTCACAATTACGCTAATTTATATGAATTGACCGTCGAGCAAATTCTTCCTTTGGAAAGAATGGCTCAAAAATCGGCTGAAAATTTAGTGAAAGGGGTCGCCAATTCGAAAAACATTCCTTTTGAGAGTGTTTTGTTTGCTCTTGGAATCCGATTTGTTGGTGAAACGGTCGCTAAGAAATTAGCGAAGCATTATAAAAATATAGACGCATTGAGTCAGGCCACATTGATGGATTTGATTTTGGTGGATGAAATAGGGGACCGTATTGCGCAAAGTGTAATTGACTTTTTCGAAAACCAAGAAAATAGAATTATTATTGAAAGATTAAAAAAACATGGCGTACAATTTGAAATTGTTGAGAAAATAAACCCAAATGCCACAGATAAACTCTCTGGAAAAACTTTTGTTGTTTCAGGAGTTTTTGAGAAATTTTCCAGAGACGATTTAAAAAAAGCTATTGAAGATAACGGTGGGAAAGTGGGAAGTTCTATTTCTGCCAAAACAGATTATGTTGTTGCCGGAGATAATATGGGACCGGCTAAACTTGAAAAAGCCAATAAACTGAACATCCCAATAATTTCTGAAGATGATTTTATGAAACTGATAAATGAAGACTAGAAACTGTAAATGGCAATAGTAAAAAATAATGATAGCCTTGAAAAATGGATTATAGATTTTTATTTCACAGTTGCTTCGGTTGAAGATGTTGTGGAGCTATTTGCATATAAACCATTACTTTTTTTTCTAAAGCCTCTTATTTCAATACTATTGATGATTTTGTATTGGAATACTTCAAATGAAAGAAATAAACTATTTTTCGCAACAATATTCTTCTCATTAATAACAAATGTTTTTTTATTCTAAATACTGAAAAGATACTTTTTTTAGGGTTAGTAGCCTTTTTAATACATCGAGTGCTGATAATTTATTATATAATTAAATTGACAGAACTTAGGGACTTCATTCCTT
Organism: Flavobacterium algoris; assembly: GCF_048158525.1. Taxonomy (NCBI): domain Bacteria; kingdom Pseudomonadati; phylum Bacteroidota; class Flavobacteriia; order Flavobacteriales; family Flavobacteriaceae; genus Flavobacterium; species Flavobacterium algoris. The sequence continues at coordinate 106,817 of NZ_JBLNKT010000003.1, read as the reverse complement.
TACTGATCATTCAAAATATATTGATTTCCATTCTAGGCGGAATTGCTTTGTCCAATTATGTGTTGAATAATGTTAAAAATAATACCTGGTTATTAATTTTTGGATTGTTATCGGTGACGCAATATTTTATAGTTTTTATTGAAAAATATTATCTTTCTAGTATGGCACCAACAGTTTTTAGACCATTGGTAATGCTGATAAACATAACATTGCATTATGCTTTTTTATAAATTTGTTATCGATGTTGAGTATTCCAGAATTTCAGATCCCGAAAAATTAAACAATAATTGATGTTCCTTTGTATGCATTCTGTTTATTATTATCCAAATAAAAATCAATTCTACCCAAGTTAATTCCATAACAACCCACTTGATTTACTAAAACGTCTTTACCAACCAGATTTTTTGCGACCGTTGGTTTGTCAAGAAAAGTATGCGTGTGACCACCTATTATTAAGTCAATATCCTGGGTCAGTTCCGCTAGTTTCATATCACAAATTTTATTGGGTTCGTCTTTGTATTGATACCCTAAATGCGACAAACAAATCACTACATCGCATTGTTGTTCTTTTTTTAAAATCCGAACCATATCTTGCGCCGTCTCAACAGGATTGTTGTAAACAGTTTCTTTATACATTCCTTTGTCCACTAATCCGTCGAGTTCTATTCCAAGGCCAAAAACACCCACTTTAATTCCGTTTTTATTAAATATCTTATACGGTTTTACAAAACCATCCATCACCGTGTTTTTAAAATCATAGTTTGCTGATAAGAATTCAAACTTCGCATGAGGCATTTGAGCATACAAACCCTCAACGCCATTATCAAAATCATGATTTCCTATCGTGGAAGCATCATATTGCATCATGCTCATCAATTTAAATTCTAATTCACCGCCGTAATAATTAAAATACGGCGTTCCCTGAAAAATATCACCGGCATCAAGCAACAGCACATTTGGATTTCCTTTTCGGATTGATTCTATAAGAGCCGCTCTTCGTACAACGCCGCCCATATTAGGATTTCTGGGATGATCCGCAGGAAAAGGATCAATATAACTGTGCACATCATTCGTATGTAGAATCGTCAGGTGTCTCGTCTCTATAGATGAAAAGCTGGTCAAAGGCAATCCTAAACTTAATAAAGCGGTACTAGCAGCGGTTTTTTCGATAAAATCTCTTCTTTTCATTTTTGTTTTTTTGGAGCTATTTCCTGCTGTACGCTATATCTTTATGTTTTTAAAGAAAAAACATAAAGGATGCTGCTTTCATCAGGGCTAGGGCTATATATTTATGAACTATTTTCTTCTTTTTAAATGAATCCTTTTTTATTCAACAGTAATTCTGGTATCATTTACAACAGGGATGGTATCCACTTCTTTGAAATAATCAATCAGAATATTTCGTAATTTATAATCTAAAACATATTTCTGAACGCCTTTTTTGAAGAAATTCATATTGTCGCCACCATTGGATAAATAATCATTGGTACCCACATAATAAATTTTGTCTTTTTCAATTGGTTTTCCTTGAACTAAGATGTTTTTGGCTGTGTTATTTTTGTCAATTGTAAAGGTTATACCGGATAAAGGATGTGGTTTTTTTTCGGAGATAAAATAATCAACTAATTCTAAAATTTGTTCTCCTTTTAAAGCAATAACAACCATGCTGTTTTCAAAAGGCATAATCTCAAATGCTGTTCTTGTTGTTACATTTCCTTTTGGAAGAATAGAACGAATGCCGCCGTGATTCAATAAACAGATATCGATATTCTTTTGTTCTCGGGCATTAAAAACTAAATTGCCTCGCATCAAGGTAACATCGGCCAGTAAATTTCCAATAGTGGTCTGCCATTTACCGGAATTTTTATCTAAAGTTACCGGACAATACGCCAAAATGCTGTCTAAATCTTTATTAATGTGGTCGCGGTAGGGTTTGATAAAGTTTTCAATTAACTTTGTTTGTTCGCTATCTAGTTTCGGGTCAGGAGCTTGGTTTTTCTTTTCAGCAATTGGGATTTTTTTGCCTTCTATCTTTGTTACGTAATAATTTTGTTTACTACAGGAAGTAATAAAAACAAATGTTAAGAATATAACAAAAAGTTTTAAAACATCGTTATACTTTTTTAGATTTACCATTTCAAATGCGACTTAATTAATTAATTTTGTAAACAAGTAAAAGTAATATGTTTTTAAATTACATAAAGGATTTTTCTGTAAAAAAAATATTAAAAAACAGTTTGCATAATGTTAAGAGCAGTCCGCTTTCAACTACAATACAAACTGTAGGTTTACTTATAGATGCCAGTTCTTTTTCGGAAAAAGACGCTTTGATTAGCGAATTAATCGCAAATGGAATTCCAGCAGACAATATTAAAGTTATTGTTTACAAAGATAAATTTAAAAAAAGCGATGCGCAGACTCATCCTGCTTTTGGAGCGAAACATCTCAATTGGAAAGGGGAGATTTCGAATCAACAGGCAAATGAATTTGTAAACGAAAAGTTTGATTTACTAATCAATTATTACGATGTTGAAAAAGCAATTTTAATGGTGGTGACTCATAATTCAAAAGCACAATTTAAAGTTGGATTTTCATCGATAGATAAAAGATTAAATCATTTGATAATCAATACCAATGCCGAAAATTATAAAGTTTTCACCCACGAATTATTTAGATATTTAAAAATATTAAACAAATTATAATCCCATATGCAATCATTAATAGGAACAGGTGTTGCCCTTGTAACGCCATTTAACAAGGATTTTTCAATTGATACGGAAGCATTAAAAAGAATTGTAAATTTTTCCATCGATAATGGAATTGAATACCTTGTCGTACTTGGTACAACTGCTGAAAATGCAACATTGTCCCAAGATGAAAAAGAATTAGTTATCAAGACGGTAATAGAAACTAATAATGGAAGATTGCCATTGGTATTAGGTGTTGGGGGTAATAATACAATGAAAGTTGTTGGGGAACTTAAAACTAGAGATTTATCACAGTTTGCGGCTATACTTTCGGTTTCGCCATATTATAATAAACCAACCCAGGAAGGGATTTACCAACACTTTAAAGCTGTTGCTGAAGCTTCTCCGATTCCTGTGATTTTATACAATGTACCAGGGAGAACGGCAAGTAATATGATGTCGTCAACAGTTTTGCGTTTAGCAAATGATTTTGAAAATGTAGTTGCTATCAAGGAAGCGGCTGGTGACATTGTTCAAGCGATGCAAATATTGAAAAATAAACCAAAGGATTTTCTTGTGATTTCTGGCGATGATATGATTGCTTTGCCAATGATTTTGGCGGGTGGATCTGGCGTTATATCCGTAATTGGGCAAGGTTTTCCAAAAGAATTCTCTGAAATGATTCGATTGGGTTTAAATAAAAAAGTAGATGAAGCGTTCAAAACACAATACCTTTTATCAGATTGTATCGATATGATTTTTGAGCAGGGAAATCCTGCAGGAATCAAACAAGTGTTTCTCTCACTGGGAATCGCTGAAAATACAGTGCGTCTACCATTAGTAAATGTTGATGAATCGTTGGCTAACAGAATTGGTCAATTTGTTGAAAAAATGAATAAGCAAGCTTAAAAAGCTGCGTCTTTTTTTATGCAAAAATATATTTTGTAGTAGCTAAATTAATAACTAAATTTGCCACCGAAACTTCGGTATGATTTTCTGTAGGTTGAATACAACTATGGAATCGTAAAAAAAGTAAAAAAATGAAAAAAATAATATCTCTATTGCTTCTTGTTGCACTTTTTAGTTCTTGTAACGAATATCAAAAAGCATTAAAAACCGAAGATGTTGCTGTAAAATTTGATATAGCTACTAAATTGTACGATGCTGGGAAATATTCAAAAGCAATTCGTCTTTTTGAGCAAATAGCTCCGGCATATAGAGGGAAACCTCAGGCGGAAAAATTGTTTTATATGTTTTCTCAGTCATATTATAAAACCAAACAATATTATTTAGCGGGATATCAATTTGAAAGTTTTGTTTCGGGTTATCCAAAAAGTGAAAAAATACAGGAAGCTGCTTATTTAGGTGCTAAGAGTTATTCTAAATTATCACCGGCTTACAGCTTGGATCAGGCAGATACTGTGAAAGCGATAGATAAATTACAATCTTTTATTGATTCGTATCCTAATTCAGAATATTTAGCAGACGCAAATGCAACTTTAAAAGTGCTAAGCGATAAAATAGAGAAGAAAGTTTATGAAAATGCAAAAGGATACAATACTATTTCAGATTATAAATCAGCGATAATTGCTTTTGATAATTTTATAGCGGATTATCCCGGAACAAAATTCAAGGAAGATGCCTTATTTTACAAATATGATTCGGCTTATCAACTGGCAATCAATAGTATTCCTGCAAAAATGGAAGAGCGATTAAATGTTGCAAAAGTGGCACACTCAAATTTAGTGAAATTTGATGCCAATACAAAATACAAAAAGAAAGCAGACGAAATGTTCGCTAGGATTGATAAAGATTTACAAAAATTTACTAAATAAATAAAGTCATGGATTTAAAAAAGACGAATGCTCCAGTAAATACAATAACATACAATAAGAATGTTATTGAAGAACCTACTGGTAACGTGTATGAAGCGATAACCATTATGGCTAAAAGAGCAAACCAAATCAATTCTGAAATCAAAAAAGAATTGACTGAGAAATTGGAAGAATTTGCTACATATAATGACAGTCTTGAAGAAGTTTTTGAAAACAAAGAACAAATTGAGGTTTCAAAATTTTACGAAAAATTGCCTAAGCCTCACGCTTTAGCAGTTCAAGAATGGTTAGATGGTAAAATCTACCACAGAGATTCAAATAAGTAATAGTAGTAATGTCAGTTTTAAACGGTAAGAAAATTTTGCTAGGTATTTCTGGTGGAATTGCAGCCTATAAAACAGCTTCATTAGTACGACTTTTCATAAAAGCAGGTGCACATGTCCAAGTGATAATGACACCTGCTTCTAAGGATTTTATAACTCCATTAACGTTATCTACGTTATCTAAAAATCCTGTATTTTCCAGTTTTTACAATCAAGACGACGAGAACGAGAAATGGAACAATCATGTTGAATTAGCACTTTGGGCTGATTTGATGGTTATTGCTCCAGCTACTGCAAATACCTTGTCGAAAATGGCAAATGGTACTTGTGATAATCTTCTGATTGCAGCCTATTTATCGGCAAAATGTCCTGTTTATTATGTGCCCGCAATGGATTTGGATATGTACAAACATCCATCCACCGTTGCTAATTTTTTCTCACTTACTGAATTTGGAGATACTATAATTCCTGCTGAAAGCGGAGAATTAGCCAGTGGACTTTCAGGAGAAGGAAGAATGGCCGAACCGGAACATATTGCTGCATTTATTGAAGCTGATTTAGAAAGCAGATTGCCATTAAAAGGAAAAAAAATATTAATTACTGCCGGTCCCACATACGAAGCAATAGATCCTGTACGTTTTATAGGAAATCATTCTTCAGGAAAAATGGGTTTTGATATTGCCTCTAGTGCTGCAAATTTGGGAGCTTCAGTAGTATTAGTTACTGGGCCTACACATTGTAAAGCTACTAATCCATTAATAAAAGTGATTCCTGTAGTTTCTGCTCAGGAAATGTATGATGCATGTCATCAATATTATGCTGCTGTAGATGTTGCTATTGCTGCTGCTGCTGTAGCGGATTATAAGCCTAAGAATCTAGCGTTGCAAAAGATCAAAAAGAATGCAGATGATTTTACTATTGAGCTGGAGAAAACAAAAGATATTTTAGCTTCTTTTGGGGAAAGTAAAAAAAATCAGTTTTTAATTGGTTTTGCTTTAGAAACAGAAAATGAAATTGAAAATGCGAAGCTGAAAATTCAGAAAAAAAACTTAGATTTGATAGTTCTAAATTCATTGCAAGATGAAGGAGCCGGTTTTGGAAAGACAACAAATAAAATTACTTTTATAGATAAGTTTTTTACTATCGAAGCCATGGAATTAAAATCAAAAGAAGCAGTTGCAGATGATATATTAAACAAAGTAATAGCACACTTTTATGCATAAAATAATTACTTTTCTTTTACTACTGACTTTTGGGCTTTCGCAAGCGCAACAGTTAAATTGTACTGTGACAGTAAATGCACAAAAATTAAGTAATGCAAATCAGCAAGTTTTCAAGACGCTGGAAACATCAATAAGTGAATTTGTAAATAAAACGGATTGGACAGGGCAGACTTTTAAACAAAATGAAAAGATTAATTGCTCGATGTATATTACCGTTTCATCAAATAGTTCGGATCAATTTACTGCCACTATTCAGGTACAATCATCAAGACCTATTTTTAATTCCTCCTACGCATCTCCAGTACTAAATTTTAATGATAAAGACTTTAGTTTTAGATATACTGAGTTCGAAAATTTAATTTTTAATCCAACTACTTTCGATTCTAATTTAGTTTCAGTAATTGCTTTTTACAGTTATGTAATTTTAGGAATGGATTCAGATACGTTTGTTTTGGAATCAGGAAATCCAAATTTTGAAATAGCCCAGAATATTTCCAATGTGGCACAACAAGGAGGGTCTAAAGGTTGGGGACAAACAGATGGAAATCAAAACAGATATTTTTTGATAAACGATATTTTATCACCTGCATTTAAACTAGTGAGACAAACTATGTATGACTATCATACCGGATTAGACTTAATGAGTCAAGATTTAAAAGCTTCGAAAGAAAAAATAAAAGGATCGTTAATTAATTTGTCAAAATTAAATTCTTCAAGACCTAATGCCTTTTTGACGCGTGTCTTTTTTGATGCTAAATCAGATGAAATAGTATCTATATTTTCTGGTGGTCCAAGTATTACAATATCAGATTTAGTTGATAATCTGAATAAAATTTCTCCTTTGAATTCAAGTAAATGGGTGCTAATAAAATATTAATTGGTTTTCAATTTTTTAAATTAATCTTTAGCTCCTCATCCCAAAACAATATATAAATGATAACGTCACTTTCGATAAAAAACTATGCTTTAATAGAAAAATTGACTATCGATTTTTCAAAAGGTTTCTCAACAATAACAGGAGAAACGGGAGCTGGTAAATCAATAATTTTAGGAGCATTAGGACTAGTTTTAGGAAAAAGAGCCGACTTGACTTCTTTGAAGAACAAGGAAGAAAAATGCATCATTGAAGCTCATTTTGAAATTTCAAAGTATAATTTGTTACCTTTTTTTGACGCCAATGATTTAGACTATGAAAATGAAACTATAATTAGACGCGAAATCCTGCCTTCAGGTAAATCCAGGGCTTTTATCAATGACAGTCCCGTAAATCTTCAGGAACTTCAGGAATTGAGTTTGTTCTTAATTGATATTCATTCGCAACAGCAAACTCAAGAACTTTCGGATGAAAATGTTCAGTTCGATATTATCGATGCCATTGCCAATAATAAAGAGACGATTTTGGATTACCAATCGCTTTTGAAAAGTTATAAATCTGATAAATCCAAATTGAATTCGCTGTTGAAAAAACAAATCGAATCTAAGAAGGAACAGGAATATAATACTTTTTTATTGGATGAATTGGTTGCGGCGCAATTAAAATCAGGTGAACAAGAAACTCTTGAAGCTGATTTTGAAAAACTGAATAATGTTGAGATTATTAAAGAGTCTATCGATAGGTCTTTGGCTATAGCCAATGAAGAACAAATTGGTGTTATGCATAATTTGAATGAAATCAAGGTTTCATTACAAAAAATCGCCTCTTTTTCTACTGAATATCAATCTTTATTAGATAGAATTACAAGCGTAACGATTGAGTTTGATGATATTTCAGAAGAGATGAATCGTTGTTCCGAAAAACTTATTAATGATCCGGAGCAATTGGACTTAATTAGCCAAAAGCTACAGGTTATTTTTAATTTGCAAAAGAAACATCAGGTTTCTACGGTTGATGAATTGCTGAAAATTCAAAGTAACTTAGAAAATTCAGTTTTAGAATTAGGAAATATCGAAGAAGAAATTATCGCATTGACGCATTCGATAGAACAAAAAACAACGACATTAGACGCCATGTCGACTATAATTCATGATAATAGATTGGTATCGATTCCGGTTTTATCTCAAAAATTGGTTTCGATTTTAGAAACGTTAGGAATGCCTAATGTCCGTTTCAAAATCGACATTAATGCTGCTGAAACGTATTTTCAAAATGGGAAAGATGAACTTCAATTTTTATTTTCTGCCAATAAAGGAACTGATTTTGGTTTATTGAAAAAAGTGGCTTCCGGTGGGGAAATGTCAAGAATTATGCTGGCTGTTAAAGCTATATTAGCGCAATATTCAAAATTGCCAACACTAATTTTTGACGAAATTGATACTGGTGTTTCCGGAGAAATTGCCATACGTATGGGTGAAATTATGAAGGAAATGAGTCAGGAAATGCAAATTTTTGCCATTACGCATTTACCTCAAATCGCTGCAAAAGGGAATGCACATTTCAAAGTATTTAAATCGACCGTTGGTGACGATACACAATCGGAATTAAAGTTATTAAACGAGGAAGACAGAGTAGTGGAAATTGCGCAAATGTTATCAGGAACAATCGTTTCTGAATCAGCCTTAAATCACGCAAAAGCCTTGTTGAACTAATATTTTGCTTTATATTTGCTCCCTTTTAGGAAGCATTTTGCGAAAGCTTACAAACAATTATACAAAAAATTAAATTAAAGAATAACCAAATATGATTATAGAACCTAGAATGAGAGGATTTATTTGTACGACATCTCACCCAAAAGGATGCGAACAAAATGTTAAAAATCAGATAGAATATATACAATCAAAAGGAAATATTAATGGGGCTAAAAAAGTCTTAGTAATTGGAGCTTCAACTGGTTTTGGGTTGGCTTCGAGAATTACAAGTGCTTTTGGTTCTAATGCAGCAACGATTGGTATATTTTTTGAAAAAGCACCTTCTGAAGGAAAAACGGCTTCGCCAGGTTGGTATAATTCTGCAGCTTTCGAAAACGAAGCGCATAAAGCGGGTTTATATGCAAAAAGTATCAATGGAGATGCATTTTCTAATGAAATAAAAAAACAAACATTAGATCTTATCAAGGCTGATTTAGGTCAAATTGATTTAATAATTTATAGTTTGGCTTCTCCAGTTCGTGTTCATCCGGTTACAGGTGTAATGCATCGTTCTGTTTTGAAACCAATTGGAAGTACTTTTACAAATAAAACGGTTGATTTCCATTCGGGTAAAGTTTCCGAAATTTCTATTGAGCCTTGTAGTGGTGATGATATTGAAAATACAATTGCTGTAATGGGCGGTGAAGATTGGGAGATGTGGATTGACGCTTTAAAAGCAGAAAATTTATTGGCACCTGGCGCTACAACTGTTGCTTATTCTTATATTGGGCCCTCATTGACTGAGGCGGTTTATAGAAAAGGAACAATAGGTCGTGCTAAAGATCATCTTGAAGCGACCGCATTTGCTATCACAGACAGTTTAGCTGATATTAATGGAAAAGCATATGTTTCTGTAAATAAAGCATTGGTTACGCAAGCAAGTTCTGCGATTCCTGTTATACCATTGTATATTTCTTTATTGTACAAAATAATGAAAGAAGAAGGAATTCATGAAGGTTGTATTGAGCAAATTCAACGTTTATTCCAAGAAAGGTTGTATACCGGAAGTGAAGTTCCTGTAGATGAGAAAGGAAGAATTCGTATTGACGATTTAGAAATGCGTCCTGATGTTCAAGAAAAAGTAGCTAAATTGTGGATTGAGGCTGTTACTGAAAATCTAGCTGAAATAGGTGATTTAGATGGATACAGAAAAGATTTTTACAATCTGTTTGGTTTTGATGTTTCAGGAGTAGATTACAAAGCAGATGCAAACGAAGTGGTCAACATCGAAAGTATTGGGTAATCCTGCACCAAATTATATATTTTTAAAGCCATCAATTAATAGTTGATGGTTTTTTTATGGATAAAGATTATATTTGTTAAATTTTTGGAGTCTAAAAAACATCTCTAATACCACATTCTTAATTTATGTTATTTTCCCTTATCATACCGGTTTACAATCGCCCGGACGAAGTTGATGAACTTTTAGAAAGTTTATCTCGTTCAACCTACAATGAAATTTTTGAAATTGTTATAATTGAAGATGGCTCCACTTTACCTTGTAAGGATGTTGCTGAAAAATATGGAGACAGACTCGATATTTCCTATTATTACAAGGAAAATTCTGGTCCAGGGGATTCAAGAAATTACGGAATGACAAAGGCAAGAGGAGATTACTTTATCATTTTTGACTCGGATTGCATTATTCCAGAAGGGTATTTAAATGAAGTCGATAATGCCTTAAAGCAAAATCATGTGGATTGTTTTGGAGGTCCGGATAAAGCGTTAGATAATTTTTCGGATATTCAAAAAGCAATCAATTTTGCAATGACTTCGTTTCTTACTACTGGAGGAATTAGAGGTGGTTCAGAAAAAATCGATAAGTTTCAGCCCAGAAGTTTTAACATGGGATTGTCTCGAAGAGCTTTTGAAGCGTCGAAAGGTTTTGGAAACATTCATCCTGGTGAAGATCCGGATTTATCAATTCGTTTGTGGAATTTAGGTTTTGAGACTAAACTTTTTCCTAAAGCATTCGTGTATCACAAACGAAGAATTGATTGGGATAAGTTCTCCATTCAGGTGAATAAATTTGGTAAAGCAAGACCCATCCTTAACAGTTGGTACCCACAATACAATAAACTCACTTTTTTTTTCCCTTCTCTTTTTATAATCGGATTTTTCATATCCTTACTACTATTGGTTTTCAATTTTGATCAGCTACTTCAGTTGTATTTTTTTTATTTTTTGGTACTGTTTTTGGTGTCAACCTATCAAAATAAAAGCTTCAAAATAGGATATTTATCTTTAATAGCTGTTTGGAAACAATTTTATGGTTATGGAACTGGATTTTTGGAATCATTTATAAAAATTATCATTCTGAAGCAAAAACCACAAGAGGCTTTTCCGGAGTTGTTTTTCAAAAAATAATATGACAAAAATAATTGGTTTAACAGGCGGTATCGGAAGTGGGAAAACAACCATTGCAAATTATTTTCAATCCTTTGGCATTCCGGTTTACATTGCCGATGATGCCGCAAGGAAAATTATGCAGTCTGCAGCAATTATTGAAGTTATTAAAAAAGTATTTGGTAATTCTATTTTTGAAAATGAGGTATTGAATAGAGAAAAATTAGCGGAGATCGTATTCAATGATCCTGAAAGATTAAAAGAACTCAATAAAATAGTTCATCCTGCCGTAAAAAGAGATTTTGATCAATGGCTTTTGGAACATGAAGCAGCACCTTATATTATTTATGAAGCGGCTATTTTATTTGAAAGCGGTAGCTATAAAAATTGTGATTTAATTATATCGATTACTGCTCCAGTTGAATTGAGGATTCAAAGGGTTATGGAGCGCGATAATACTACACGGGAACTTGTTTTAAAACGAATAAATTCGCAATGGACTGACCAACAGCGCATTTCAAAAAGTGATTTTGTTATTGAAAATATTTCTATTGATACTATAAAGGTAGAAATTCTTAAAATTCTTAAAATTTTAAAGATTAAATAAAATGTGTCTTAGATGTTAATCTTTGGTTAATGTATTATTTAATATATTGTTAAAATACTAAATTTGTCTCGATGAATAAACTTTTTTTTAGATTGCTTGTATTGTTGATGAGTTTGTCCCTGATAGGAATTATTCTTGTTCAGGTGTATTGGTTTAATACCTCATTTAAAAATAATGACGAACAATTCAAATTTCACGTCAAACAGGTTATTGGTAACGTAGCCGATAAATTGCAACAACACGAAGCGTATAGTTTTTATGATAAATACAATCATTATAAAGACAGTACTGGGAAGATTCCAAAAAAGAATGATTTATTAGAGTTTTATTACGTTCAAAAGAATCCAAAAACAAATAAAACCATAATATATTCCAATAGTATTATCTCTGAGGATTATAATATCTCTTCAACGTTTTTTGATAAAAAATTTGACAGCGAAAGGTTTAAGAATTTTAATTCTAAACGGGTAACTGAAGTTTATAACAATAATAAAATTGATAATCCGGGAGTTCAGCAAAGTTTGATACCAGATGTAAGGATTGAAAAATCTGGAAATTTAGATGTTTTGGACAATGCACAATTTGAAATTTTCTTTAAGGATATTGCCTCTGCAATGCCTCTTGAAGAAAGAGTTTCAAAAGAAACATTAAACAAACTCATTAAAAAAGAATTAGAGGAATATGGTGTAAATACAAAATTTGAGTTTGGTATATACAACAATAATTTGGCAACTAAAATCAAGTCAAATAATTTTATATACGATAAGGAAGCCACATATTCGATTCCTATACTTAGTGATAATGAGGGCAACAGTAAGTACCAATTATTGGTTACTTTCCCTCACAAAAAGAAGTTTTTATTATCGGAACTCGTTAGCATAACCATCCTTTCGATCATATTTACGCTTATTATTATTATAGCTTATTCAAGTGCGTTGAACCAATTGATTCGTCAGCGTCACATATCTGAAATAAAAACGGATTTTATTAATAATATGACGCATGAGTTTAAAACTCCCATTGCGACGATTAATTTAGCTTTGGATGCTATTAAAAATCCAAAGATTATTGATGATAAGGAAAAAGTGTTTCGATACCTCCAAATGATCAGGGATGAAAATAAACGAATGCACGCTCAGGTTGAAAATGTTCTACGAATCTCAAAACTGGAGAAAAAAGAATTAGATATTGATAAAGATTCTAATAATATTCATGAAGTTATTAACGATGCGATTGAGCATGTTAATTTGATTTTAGAGGATCGCCAAGGAACGATTACGAGTCATTTTGACGCTAGTAGAACCACTGTTTTAATTAATGATGTTCATTTTACGAATGTGCTTGTTAATATTTTAGAAAATGCAATAAAATATTCCCCAAATGTTCCGGTGATTGATGTTTATACCGAAAATGTTAAAGACGTAGTTATTATCAAAGTTAAAGACAATGGTTTGGGAATGAGTAAAGTGGCTCAAAAAAGGATTTTTGAGAAATTTTATAGAGAACATACCGGAGACATACATAATGTTAAAGGCCACGGATTAGGTCTGGCGTATGTAAAAAGAATAGTTGAAGACCATAACGGTCAAATTTATGTAGAAAGTGAAAAGGGAAAAGGAAGTACCTTCATAATAAAATTACCATTAATAAATTAGGAATATGGAAAATGTAAATAAAAAAATACTTTTAGTGGAGGATGACCTTAATTTTGGTGCAGTACTAAAAGATTATTTAATGCTAAATGATTTTGATGTCACTTTGGCTAAAAATGGAATGGAAGGATTTGAAAAGTTCAAAAAAGATACTTACGATTTGTGTATTCTAGATGTAATGATGCCCTATAAAGATGGATATACGCTAGCTAAAGAAATCAGAGAAAAGAATAATGAAGTGCCTATTATTTTCTTGACGGCAAAATCTATGAAAGAGGATGTGTTGAAAGGATATAAAGCTGGTGCCGATGATTATTTGAACAAACCCTTTGATTCTGAAGTATTGTTGATGAAAATCAAAGCGATTATTCAAAGAAAATCTTCTGATACAAAAGCGGAACAAGTTCAATTTGAATTTAATATTGGTAAATTTCATTTAAATTCTAAACTTCGTTTTCTAACATATGATAATGAAGAGCCTATAAAATTGTCTCCAAAAGAGAATGAATTATTGAAAATGTTGATTCTTCATGAAAATGATTTAATGCCAAGAGAATTAGCTTTGACAAAAATATGGAGAGATGATAACTACTTTACTTCCAGAAGTATGGATGTTTACATCGCTAAACTAAGAAAATATCTGAAACTAGATGAAGATGTTGAAATATTAAACATTCACGGTGAAGGATTTAGATTAGTAGTAAAAAATAAAAAAGCATTATAAACAAAAGGCTTCGAGAAATCGAAGCCTTTATGTGTTAAAAACTATTTTGGGCCTTGCGTTACGGAAATTAAGTGACCTTCACATTTTGAGAAGGAAGAATTGTATTTTTATTCTAAAATAATAAACAGTAGAAACTACTCATCTCCAATTTAGCTGCAAAGCATAACAATTTTTATCTTCTTTCGTAATACTAAAAATAGTTTCATTTTCAGAAATATTTTCATGAATGATTACTTCATCTTTTAAAGACAATTCTTTTAGAAAATTCATTTCGAAACTTTTAACGGCTTGGTTGAGAATTAATTTTTCATCAACTAAATCCAAACACCATTCCAGGTATTTTACATTATTGACATGATTTACAATATCTAAATCCGACAAGAATACGGTTTTTTCAAAAACGATCTCTTTTTCATGATTGAAATTAATCTTAGAAAAACCTTCCTGAGTGGCTCTTTCTTCGGGATATAATTCAAAATGGTCAAACGGCAAAGCCAAACCTTCCGGTCTGCGGGTTTTAGTGTTGAAAACAGCCCAAAAAGTCTCGGAACCTACAATTTTTTCGCCATTCACATGCATTTCTAAAGCACGCACCGAACGGGAATTTTCTAGTGAATTGATCCATGTTTTTACAGTTACAAGATCGCCCCATTTGGGTAATTTACTAATTTCAACACGCATTCTGCTCAAAACCCAAGCTTGGTTGAATTGCTGCATATCCAAAAAACTAATCCCACCAATTTCCGAATGTGCCGCAGCTGTTAACTGCAAAATATTACACAAATCAGTATATTTTAAATACCCATTTGGTGCACATTGCGTGAAATTGATTTCCCAATCTTTGCTTAGAATGGATGTGAAGTTAGGAGCTATTGGCATGTAAATAATTATGAATTATAAATTATGAATTTTTAATCTTGGATATAAGATTTATTATTTTATTTTTTTTGAATTAATATAATCCACAATAGTTTCATACGGAGTTTCAAAATCAAACCATTTGGTATTTTCATTTCTTTTGAACCAAGTGAGTTGTCGTTTAGAAAACCGTCGGGTGTTTTTCTTTATTTCTTCAATGGCAAATTCCAATGAAATTTCTCTGTCAAAATAACTGAATAATTCTCTATATCCTACGGTTTGTAAGGCATTCAACTCTTTATTTGGGAATACTGTTTTTGCTTCCGCCAATAAACCTTCGTTCATCATGATGTTAACACGTTGATTGATTCGGTTGTAAATTATCTTTCTGTCCGCTTCGAGACCAATTAAAATAGGAGTAAAATTACGCGTGTTTTGCTTCTGATTTAAAAAAGAAGAATACGGTTTCCCCGAACCCAAACATACTTCCACAAAACGCATCATTCGTTGTGGGTTTTGCAATGTTTGAGGATTTCCGATTGTCAAAGTTTTATAATAATCGGGATCTAGCGTTTCTAGTTTTTGCTGTAAATATCCAATTCCTAATTTTTCGTAATTAGCTGTTATTTCTGAGCGGACTACAGCATCAATTTCAGGAAATTCATCAAAACCTTTCAGAATTGCATCTACGTATAATCCGGAACCGCCAACGAGAATCGCATAATCATTTGTGAAGAATAATTCGTTGAGTTTGGCAATTGCTTCTTTCTCGAAATCACCTACGGTATAGTTATCAAAGATGGATTTGTTTTGGATAAAATGATGCGGTGCTGCCGCCAATTCTATTGCACTTGGTACAGCTGTCCCAATAGTCATTTCCTTAAAAAACTGACGGCTGTCGCAGGAAAGAATATCACATTTGAAATAATTGGCTAATACAATACTCAAGGAAGTTTTTCCTATAGCCGTAGGTCCGATAATAGTTATTAGGTATTTCATATTTTTTAGCCCAGATGGAAACGAAAACCCCGGAGTTATGAAAGTTATTTTTTCTTGGTGTAAAAGAGCGACCAAAGGAAGGTCCTTTTATGCCTTAGAAAAACAACTTTCATAACGAGGAGTTGCAGTGTACAACTGGAATTAGCTTCAAATTAGTATTATTTTAAATCTGCACCACAATGATAACAATATTTTGCGTTATATTCATGCCCTTCGGTTCCACAATTTGGACATGGATTGCTATTTTTAGCATTAGTTTTTTTTCGATT
Source organism: Flavobacterium algoris (assembly GCF_048158525.1). NCBI lineage: Bacteria > Pseudomonadati > Bacteroidota > Flavobacteriia > Flavobacteriales > Flavobacteriaceae > Flavobacterium > Flavobacterium algoris. The sequence continues at coordinate 90,669 of NZ_JBLNKT010000003.1, read as the reverse complement.
GTTGTTAGCAAACTCAGCGGTAACAATTCCCGTTGGGACTGCAATAATGCCATACCCCATTATCATTACTAATGATGCAATGCCTTGTCCTAATGGCGTTATTGGAGAAATATCTCCGTATCCTACTGTAGTGAGTGTTACTATAGTCCAGTAGATACTAATTGGAATACTGGTAAAACCACCTTCTTTTCCTTCAACGACATACATTAAAGAACCTATTACGATGCTGCTGATTAGCATAAAGTAAATGAAAATCAATATTTTTCCCCTACTGGCAATCAAGGCTTCTTTTAAGTGATTAGATTGACTGGAGAATTGTGGGTGTTTCAAAATCTTGAATAATCTCAGTAATCGTAGTGCGCGGACAATGGTTAATATGCTTGTTCCAAAATAAAATAGGGACAAATACATAGGTAAAGTGGCAATCAAATCAATTATACCGTAGAAACTGAAAATGTATTTTAATGGTTTTTTTAGGGATATAATTCGAAGAATGTATTCTAAAGTAAAGAAAATGGTGATTATCCATTCCAGTATAATAAGTTCATGGTGGTACTTTTTATCGAAACCTTTAACTGTTTCAAGCATAACTATAATGACGCTCAGTACAATAATTCCTAAAAGAACGAGGTCAAATAAGCGTCCAGAAGCTGTATTTGTTCCGTAGATTACAATATTGGTTTGATGTCTAAAAGTGTCAAATTTCGATTTTATTGTTTTCATATTGGATTGATACTAAATAAAATAGGATTAAAATCGAATGATTTTGAGTGTTTTGCTTTTTCGAACATGACTTTGGATAATATTTCGGGTGTCACGGTTGTTTTGCATCGGAATTATAATGTTTTTAAGGATTTCGATATTGTTGATTTGATAATTTAAATCATAAAAAGCATATCCTTTATAAATCCCGTTTTCGATTAAAACCGCACTGCGCTCGTTGATGGTTCTTCCCCGATCAATAAGCACCATATTTTGATTTTCAAAACTGTTTTTGTCGATGAATGCCTGAACTCTCGCATTGTATTCTTCTGCAGAAATAGTGCCAATACAAGCGCCATCACATTCTTTTATATTGTATTGAAAACAGCTCGTTTTTGAGACATACAAACCAGTCAATTTTTGGCACAAATTATAATGGGAAGTGATTCTGAACAAGGCATCTTTTCCTTCTTGTAAGGAAGTAAAGGATGTTATTTCTTTTTTTCGGCCGTCCGCTTTTTGGAGTTTTAAATTGAGATATCCCTTTTCGTCTTTTTCGGCATACAAAGCCCATTGGAAAATGCTTTTTCTTTGCGCCCGATTATGGATTGGTTTATTGACTTTTATTTCTTCACTTTCTTTTAAAAGTGCGATTAATTCACTACCGGTTTCATCATATGTTACCGTGAAAACTTCGGCTTGAATTTTTTTGCATTTAACAGAAGTTCCTGTAAAATGTTGATTGATGCGTTTTTTTATGTTTCGGCTTTTGCCAATATAAATCAGATTTCCTTTTTCGTTATGAATATAATAGGTTCCAGTTTTAGCAGGTAAGCTTGCTACAATATCCAATAATTTTGGAGCAATCCCTTTTTCTATTTCTAGTTTAATGAAATCTTTGACAATTTCTTTTTCTACATCTTTCTCTAAAAGGATTTTGAATAATTTCACGGTTGCCAATGCATCACCGCTAGCTCTGTGTCTATCAGCCATTGGAATTCCAAGGGCACGAACCAGTTTGCCTAAACTATGGGAAGGCTGCTCCGGTAATAATTTTTTTGACAATTCGACCGTACAAAGCGTTCTGGCTTCAAAATCATAGCCTAATCGTCTGAATTCAGTTCTTAATATTCTGTAATCAAAGGAAGCATTATGGGCGACAATAACACAATCATTCGTCATTTCGATGATGCGTTTGGCAACTTCAAAAAACTTGGGAGCAGAACGCAACATAGCATTATTAATCCCAGTCAGTTTCACTACAAAAGGCTGAATTGGAATTTCAGGATTGACTAAACTGATGAATTGATCCACAACTTCATGACCGTCAAATTTATAGATAGCGATTTCAGTGATTCCTTCTTCGTTGAATTGTCCTCCAGTGGTTTCTATGTCGAGTATTGCGTACAAATTTTAGTCTTCAGTGTTCCGTTTTTAGTAATCAGTTTTTCAGATGTAATTTTCAAATCTGAAATTAAAAATAGTTAATCCTCAATCAAAAATCAAATTATCTTCCCCCAAAGATACTACTTCCTATTCGAACCATCGTGCTTCCGCATTCAATTGCGAGTTGATAATCACCAGACATTCCCATTGATAATGTTGAGACGCGATGAATCGCGTCTGTACGGCTAATTGCATCAAAAATGGATTTCAGATGAGTGAATTCTTTCTTGATTTGCTCTTTATTATCAGTAAAAGTTGCCATTCCCATTAGTCCTACAATCCGAATGTTTTTCATTTCCTGAAATTCACTGGAAGATAGGAGAGAAGTGAGTTCTTTCTCATCAAGACCAAATTTGGTCTCCTCTTCGGCAATATGCATTTGTAACAAACAATCGATAATTCTATTGTTTTTTTGTGCTTGTTTGTTGATTTCCTGTACTAATTTAAAACTATCCACTCCATGAATCAAGCTCACAAATTGTGCCATAAATTTGACTTTATTAGTCTGAACGTGACCAATCATATGCCATTGAATGTCTTTGGGCATTTGTTCCCATTTCTCGGCCATTTCCTGAATTTTGTTTTCCCCAAAAATGCGTTGACCGGCTTCATAGGCTTCCATTAAATCAGCAACAGGTTTGGTTTTTGAAACCGCAACAAGGGTTACGTGTTCGGGTAGAGTGGATTTTATGTTAAGGAGGTTTTGAGCGATTGACATATTAAATAAATTGTTTAGCAATTTTTTCTGCTTTTTTGCTTTCTGAATAATCGTAGAAACCTTCACCGGTTTTTACGCCCATTTTCCCAGCACGAACCATATTCACCAATAAGGGACAAGGGGCATATTTGGGGTTTTTGAATCCGTCGTACATTACATTTAGAATGGCTAAACAGACATCAAGCCCAATAAAATCAGCTAGTTGTAACGGTCCCATAGGATGACCCATTCCTAATTTCATAACCGTGTCAATTTCATAAACACCCGCCACTTTGTTGTATAACGTTTCGATGGCTTCATTAATCATGGGCATCAAAATTCTATTGGCAACAAAACCAGGATAATCGTTTACTTCAACAGGAGTTTTTCCTAATTTTTCGGATAAATCCATGATGATTTTAGTCACTTCATCGCTCGTATTGTAACCACGAATGATTTCCACCAATTTCATAATTGGCACCGGATTCATAAAGTGCATTCCAATAACGCGCTCCGGATGCGCTACTACCGCTCCAATTTGTGTAATGGAAATGGAAGAAGTATTGGTTGCCAAAATCGTATTATGAGTACAAGCTTCGTTTAACTGCTTGAAAATATTCAGTTTCAATTCAACATTTTCCGTAGCTGCTTCAATCACTAAATCAACACCTACGACACCATCTTTAATATCTGTATATGTGATTATATTGGTAATTGTTTTGGCTACATCTTCTTGAGTGATGGTTCCTTTGGTCAACATTCGGTCTAAATTAGCAGCAATAGTTGCCATTCCTTTATCCAAAGATTTTTCGGAAACATCAATTAATTTTACGATAAAACCACTTTGGGCGAATGTATGGGCAATTCCGTTACCCATTGTTCCTGCACCTATTACAGCTATTGTTTTCATTGGTCTTTTGTTTAAAGTCAAAAAAATTTAAAGTTTAAAGTGCTATTTAATCCTTTAATCCTTAAACTTTTAACGTATTTTTTAATTTATTTTTTAAAACAATTGATGATTTGGTATGCTACTCTTAAAGCTTCTGTTGCTTGTTCTAATGTTACAACAGGAGTAGTATTATTGTTGATGGCATCAGCAAATGATTCTAATTCGTCAAGAATAGCGTTGTTTTGTTCCACATCAGGATTGGAGAAATAGATTTGTTTTTTTACACCTTCAGCATTTTGTAAAATGATGTCAAAATCACCAGGAACTTCAGGAGCATCTTTCATTTTTACCACTTCGCATTTCTTTTCGAGGAAATCAACGGAGATATAGGCATCTTTCTGGAAGAAACGTGATTTACGCATGTTCTTCATCGAAATTCTGCTCGCTGTTAAATTAGCAACACAGCCATTTTCGAATTCGATTCGGGCATTGGCAATATCCGGAGTTTCACTTATAACGGAAACGCCACTTGCATTAATATTTTTTACTTTAGATTTTACAACGCTCAAAATAGCATCAATATCATGAATCATCAAATCAAGCACTACGGGAACATCCGTACCACGAGGATTGAATTCAGCCAAACGGTGTGTTTCAATAAACATAGGATTCTCAATCATGTTTTTGGTAGCAATAAAAGCTGGATTGAAACGTTCTACATGTCCTACTTGTCCTTTGATATTGTACTCTTTTGCTAAAGAGATTATTTCTTCCGCTTCTTCTACAGTTGTAGAAATGGGTTTTTCAATAAAAACGTGTTTTCCTGATTTGATAGAAACTTTAGCACATTTGTAATGAGAAAGGGTAGGAGTTACGATGTCTATAACATCAACAGCATGAATTAATTTGGCTATAGTCTCAAATTGTTTGTAGCCAAATTCAGCAGCGATTTTGGCTCCATTTTCAAGATTTTCATCATAAAAACCAACCAATTCATATTTTTCTGATTGTTGTAATAAACGCAAATGTATTTTTCCTAGATGACCGGCACCTAATACTCCAATTTTCAGCATAATTATGTAATTTGTACAAAAATAGCAATTAATTGATTAATTTTTTATTGATAATGAACAATTATTTAATGTATTTTAAATTCAATTTTCAATATTTGATATTAGAAATTGTTTTCTATTTTTGCCAAAATAAAATAGAAAATTTTGAAAGACACAGCCAAACATCAAGGACTTCGGAATCAGTTAGTAAGCACTTTGGAACAAAAAGGGATTACTGATAAAAGTGTTCTGGCTGCGATAAAAAAAATCCCAAGACACTTATTTTTAAATTCCAGTTTTGAAGATTATGCCTATCAAGATAAAGCATTTCCTATTGGTGCAGGCCAAACTATTTCTCAACCGTATACAGTGGCTTTTCAATCCCAATTATTAGAAGTTAAAAAAGAGCATAAAATTTTAGAAATTGGAACAGGTTCGGGGTATCAAACGGCTGTTTTGTGTACCATGGGGGCAAAAGTATTTAGTGTGGAAAGACAAAACGAATTGTTTAAACAAACTTCTATTTTATTTCCAAAATTAGGTATTCGTCCCAAACATCTTTCTTTTGGAGATGGATACAAAGGGTTGCCAAGCTACGCACCTTTTGATAGTATTATTGTAACTGCGGGAGCTCCATTTATTCCCCAGCCATTGATGGCGCAATTAAAAATAGGAGGAAGGCTGGTGATTCCGTTAGGGGAAGATGTTCAAATTATGACTTTACTAATCAGAAAAAATGAAACGCAATTCGAAAAACATGAGTTTGGAGAGTTTCGTTTCGTTCCTTTATTAGAAGATAGAAATTAAAATCCCATACTCAGCCCTTACTAAAAAGAAGGAAGCTGAAAATGTTTTTTTATTGGACAATAATACTTAGATACCGTTCTAAACTTTCTTTTTCTGTTTGAGCTATAAATAACAAAAAATCTTCTTTATTGTTTTTAGTTTGAGCTGCTTCCAACGCTTGGTAATATTGCATTCTACTTTCATAATCCCCTTTTATATTGGCGATGATATAGCCATGTTGCAACAAAATCAAGTTCATCACCAAGCGTGATGTTCTGCTGTTTCCATCTATAAATGGATGGATAGTGACTAAGCGTTCGTGCATTTCAGCAGCTAAAACGATAGGATGAAGACTGTTTTTATTGGTTTCAAACCAAATGAAAAAATCTTCCATTTCTTTGGCAACCAGAAAAGGTTGCGGAGGCATATGACTACTTCCTTGTATCATTACTTGGACTTTTCTATAGCGTCCAGCGTCTTCCGGATGGATCCCTCTTAAAATAAGATTGTGAATAGAAAGTACTTCTCGTTCATTTATAGAAGTGTTTTTTTGTGTCAAATCTTTGATATAAGCAATCGCTTCCTGATGATTAATGACTTCAAGATGTTCTCGCATACTTTTCCCTGAAATTGTCAAACCTTCATTGATAACCAAATCAGTTTCCCGAAGCGTCATGGTGTTTCCCTCGATACGGTTACTTTCAAAAGTATATTCTAATTCTAATGCCTGAGCAATACGATAACTGTCAAACGCTCTAAAAGAATCTAATTTTGTCTTTAAGTAATCTATTTCATCTAACATTTTTTGTAATGTTGTCGATAGCTTTTTCTTAGTAGTTTTACTTTGGTATCTTATTTCTTCCTCAGCAACCTGTAATGCTTTTAGTGCAAATTCGTCTTGACCTATTTCATAAAGAATTTTTTCTTTAAGCCAAGTTACCATTATGGTTTCTAAATCTATTTCAAGTAAAGCTGCAAGTTTTAAAACTTGATCTCTAGTAGGTTTTCTGGTGCCACTTTCAAATTTACTGATTAAGGCTTGGTCAATTCCTAAAAGTTGAGCCACTTCTCTTGTCTTGAACCCTTTTAGTTCTCTTGCATTTTTGAGTAGTGTTTTCATTTCATGGGAATGCTTTAAATTGTCTTGACAATTTTAGTCATTTTTATTTGATAAAAACACACAATTTAGACTTAAAAATTAATTTAAAATGATTTTTTTATTCTGTCAAGGTCGCGTTTAGTGTCTTGTTCTTTTAGCGATTCGCGTTTGTCATAGGTTTTCTTTCCTTTACAAAGACCAATTTGCAGTTTAGCCATTCCTTTTTCATTAGTGAATAATTTCAAAGGAATAATGGTTAATCCTTTGGCTTGTACGCTTTTGATTAATCCTTTCAATTCTCTTTTATTCAAAAGTAATTTACGCTCGCTTCTGGCTTTGTGGTTGAATTGATTGCCAAAAGTATATTCTTCAATGTAAGTATTGATTGCGAAAAGTTCATTGTTACTAAATTCACAAAAACTCTCGGTAATATTAGCCTTTCCTAATCGAATGGATTTAATTTCAGTTCCTGCCAAAACAATTCCAGCAGTAAATGTCTCGATTATTTCATAGTCGAATTTGGCTCTTTTATTGTAGATATTTATTGTTTTCAGCATAGGAATACAAAGGTAGAAACAAATCTACGAAACACCAATTGTTTTTATATAAATACTTAAATTTGCAGAATGGAAAATTCGAAATCAAAAGCCCCTTTACACGGAATAACGCTTCAAAAAATTGTGGAAAAACTTGTTGAATATTATGGATTTGATACTTTGGGAGAACTCATTAAAATTAAATGTTTTACGGATAATCCAAGTGTAAAATCCAGTCTGACCTTTTTACGAAAAACGGACTGGGCCAGAAAACAAGTAGAAGACTTATATATTAAATCATTGCCTAAATTTCCTAACTAGGTTTTAATTTAGTTTATATGAAATCATAATTCCACCTCTGTAAGGCAACCATTCCCCGCTTTTGTTATAATGTTTGGCTGTTTCATAACGTTCGGTAGTGCCAACATAATATCCTTTATAAAACCCTTGTTGATTACCTCCTCCTAAAAAACAATCCAATACAAACTTATCATTTATTTTTGTTTGATATCCAATGGTTACGCCCATTACATAACCAAACCCTTTTTCATATTTACCAGTGTTTAAATAATTCCATTTTTGAAAATTAAAGATTGTTCCGCCAACGTGAGCGCCAACATAAAAGCCATTATATTTTTCATGAAAATGATACCTGTATTCTGGAATAAAAATATAAAATTCTCCAGGATTTCCTTTTATTGATTTCCAAGGTGAAGCCAAAATGTCAAATTGGAAGGTAGATTTTTTTCCAATACTAGTTTCAATTCCCACATTAGGAAGCGTCAATAAAGTGGTAAATGCATTTACCTTCACATACGTTTGGCTTTGTGACTGAATTGAAAAGAAAAGAATTGCAATTACAAATAATTTTTTCATGATGAAGTTTTCCAAATGCTTTAGAGAAGCATTTATTTTGGCAGCAAATATAAAGATTATTCTTTCAAAGGAGCCAGTAATTCGGTGTTTTTATGCTGATACTTTATTGAAATTTTTAAGTTATATTTTATTCAAAAGAGAATAAATAACAGTATCTAAAAAACGCCCATCATAAAATTCATTTTCTTTCAAATGTTCTTCTTTTACAAAACCACTTTTTTGTAAAACTTTTTCAGAACCAAAATTTTCAGGATCAATTATAGCTTCAATCGAATGTAGTTTCATTACATTAAAACCATAATCGACAACCTCTTTTACAGCTTCAGGAATAATTCCTTTTCCATTAAATTCTGGAAGTAGCATATAGCCAATTTCGGCACGAAAATGTTCCGGTTTTATTCTGTAATGTCCAATAATTCCAATTAGTTTTGGATCGTTTTTCAAAGTAATTCCCCAATTTATACCTTCGTTATTTTCGATTTTAGCATCAATCATTTCAATATGTTCCAAGGCATCTTCATTTGTTTTTAATAATGGTCTTGGAATATATTTCATCGTTTCCGGATTAGAACGTAAAGCGAAAATTTCATTTATATCATTAATATTAATACGTCTTAATAAGAGACGCTCTGTTTCTAAAATTGGAAATGGATCAAAATTTATAGTTAACATATTTTGTTGCTTTTTACAAATTAAAGGATTTCGATGCTAAATTCAGAATCGAAAATTTCATTTTCATTCAGAATTTGAATCCCTTCTTTTTCAAATATATTCCCTGAATTTTCGTCTGTATCCGAATAACCAAACCATGGCTCTATACAAAGAAAAGACGCATTCATTTTTGTCCAAATTCCTAAACTTGGGAAATCCTCAAAATTCACTTTTAAGAATGGTTTTTTATTTTCTAAAATAGTTAATGATTTAGATTCTAATGTTTTAAAAATCAAGGCGTCATTTTCGAATAATTGATAAGTCAACGGAATCTGGCCTTCGTGGGTTTCCAGTTTTTTTGTTTCATTTGAAATCAAATCATTTTCAAGAAGATAATATTGTAAAGGTTCTTCTTTTTCAAATTGAATGTAATAATTATCAAAATTTCCTGGTAAAGCAAAAGCAGGATGTGCCCCAATAGAAAATGGTATTTGTGAATTTCCTTTATTTATAACTTTGTACGCGATGCTTAAATTATTTTTTTCTAAAGTATAAATGATTTGTAATTCAAATTCAAATGGATATACTTTTAGCGTTTCTTCAGAAGATTGTATCGAAAAAGTAGCGCTATTTTCCTTTTTTTCAATTAATTCAAATTCCATTTCTCTTGCAAAACCATGACGAGATAAATGATACTTTTTATGATCATAATCAAAGGAATTATTTTTCAATGTACCCACAATCGGAAACAAAATAGGAGAATGCTTGCCCCAAAAATCTAGATCCCCCTCCCAAATGTATTCTTTATTGAAGTTGTTTTTTAGTGAACATAATTCGGCACCGAAGTTATTTATTGTAGCGGTTAAAAATGTATTTTTAATGACAGTATTCAAAGCAGTTTCTGTTTAAATTTAGATTGTAAATATATTTAAAATTTGTTTAATAGTATAAATTAGCCAAAATCTATACTATTTGATAGTAACCTTTTCAATAAATTGCTTTTATGTTACAATGTGAGTTATTTTTCATTTATTTGTTATAAAATTATTCAATAATTTTTTTTAATGTAACAAAAGTATTCACTTTTATACTTATTGTTAATCAAACAGATAAAAAGTAAAAAATCAATCAAATTATGAAAAACAATTTTATTAAAGCTACATTGTGTTTAGCTTTCATTTGTGGAGTTTCTTCGCTTCAGGCACAAGATACAAAAGCAAATGTGTCAAAGTATGATTATCATGATGCCTTTGCACCAGGATTTTATACAAAAAATGGAACAGAAACGCGTTCTGCAAGTGGTCAACCCGGTTCAAAATACTGGCAAAACAGAGCTGATTATCAATTAACGGCAAATTTAAATGATAAAACCAGTGAAATCATTGGAACTGAAACACTAACGTATACCAATAATAGTCCAGATAAATTGGCTTTTCTTTGGATGAATGTTGACCAAAATTTATTTAAAAATGATTCCCGTGGAAATGCCGTTATTCCGGTAAGCGGAAGTCGTAACGGAGCTGACGGTGAAATTTTTGACGGAGGTCACAAAATCAAATCAGTTAAAGTTATTGCAACTGTAGGAGGAAAAGCCATTGAAAAAGAAGCGAAATTTACAGTTGTAGATACGCGTATGCAAATTATTTTGCCGCAAGAATTAAATGGTAACGGTACTTCAATTAAAGTAAAAATTGACTTCTCTTATATCTCACCAAAATACGGTTCAGACAGAACAGGAGTTTTAGATACTAAAAACGGTAAAATTTTCACTATTGCACAATGGTATCCTAGAATGTGTGTGTATGATGATGTAAAGGGTTGGAATACTTTACCTTATATAGGTGCCGGTGAGTTTTATTTAGAATATGGAGATTTTGATGTATCAATCACAGCACCTGCTAATCATGTTGTAGTTTGTTCCGGTGATTTGCAAAATCCATCAGAGGTTTATACAGTTGAACAACAAAAACGTTGGGCTCAAGCTGCTGCAAGTGATAAAACGGTTATGATTCGTACTGCCGCTGAAGTTACAAATCCAAGTTCTCGTCCAGCAGGAAAAGCAACTTTGACATGGAAATTTAAAATTAAAAATTCTAGAGATGTTGCTTTTGCTTCATCAGCCGCTTTTATTATTGATGCTGCCAAAATTAATTTACCAAGCGGAAAAAAATCTATTGCAGTTTCAGCTTATCCAGTTGAAAGTGATGGTCAAGGTGCATGGAGTCGTGCTACTGAATACACTAAAACTTCTATTGAAAATTATTCAAAACGTTGGTTTGAGTTTCCTTATCCTGCTGCCACTAATGTTGCCGGTAATGAAGGAGGAATGGAATATCCTGGAATTGTTTTTTGTGGATGGGAATCTAAAGGAGATGATTTATGGGGAGTTACTGATCATGAATTTGGTCACGGTTGGTTTCCTATGATTGTAGGTTCAAACGAAAGATTATTTGCTTGGATGGATGAAGGATTTAATACATTTATCAACTCATTGAGTTCAGTAGATTTTAATAATGGAGAATACAAGCAACCAGCTACAGACATGCATCGTTCAGCAAATAGAATGACAAATGCTGAAATTGAACCTATTTTCTCTGCACCAGATGCATTAAAAGAAGCAAATCTAGGTGTTTTGGCTTATTTTAAACCAAGTGCCGGATTAATTATGTTGCGCGAACAAATTCTTGGAAAAGAACGTTTTGATTATGCTTTTAGAACGTATACAGAACGTTGGGCTTTCAAACACCCAACTCCAGATGACTTTTTCCGTACTATTGAAAATGTTGCCGGTGAGGATTTAAACTGGTTTTGGAGAGGTTGGATTATTAATAACTGGCGTTTTGATCAAGCAGTTTCTAAAGTTAAGTATATAAAAAATGATCCTGCTAAAGGAGCTATTATTACTGTAGATAATTTAGAGAAAATGCCTTTTCCTGTAATTTTGGATATTAAGTCTAAATCTGGTAAAGTGATTAGAGTTAATCTTCCTGTAGAGATTTGGGAACGTAATAAAAGTTGGTCTTTCAAATCAAATACAACTGAAGAAATTGATACAATAACACTTGATCCAGGTCATGTTTTTCCTGACGTCAATACTGATAATGATACTTGGACTTCAGGTAAAGGAGAATTAGAGAAAGATGTAATCTTAGATGCTTACTTGGGATCATTTTCAAGTAAACAAATTCCGGTAAAAATTGTTTTTTCTGAAGATAACGGAGTTCTTGTAGGGAAATCTAAAGGACAACCTAATTTAAGTCTTGTGTCTGCTGGAAAAGATAAATTTGTTTTTGATGCAGCGGGACTTACTATTCAGTTTAATGAAAATAAAAGTGAATTTACACTGGGAGTTAATGGTCAAAGTTTCTTATTTACAAGAGATAAATAATTCTACAATACTATTTACAAAAACGCCAACTGTGAAGTTGGCGTTTTTTTTTGCTTTATATTTAAAAGTAACTATTTTAATTTTTATTCTGGAATTTGTTGACTCAAACAATGCAAAGTTCCAAAACCCCAAATGAAATCAGTAGCACTAATTCCGATGATTTCTCTATCAGGAAAACATTCTGCAAGAATGTTTAATGCTTTTCTGTCATTACTGTCATTAAAAGTAGGGACCAAAACACAATTATTCAAAATCAGGAAATTAGCATAACTGGCTGGCAATCTTAATCCGTCAAATTCCAAACGTTTTGGCATTGGTAAAACTACAATTACTGGAGATTTACCATTTTCCAGTTTGGCATTTTGCAAGCGTTTTAAATTGTCTTGCAATGGTTTATAATTGTTGTCTTTAGGATCGGTTTCCACAATGGTCACAATTGTATCTTCGTTTACAAATCGGCATAAATCATCAATATGTCCGTGCGTATCGTCACCTTCAATTCCGTCACCAAGCCAAATCACATTTGTAATTCCAAGGTATTCCTTGAAAACTGCTTCGTAATCTGCTTTGGTGAAATTTGGATTCCGAACCTGAATATCAGGATGCATCAAGCATTCTTCCGAAGTTAGTAAAGTGCCGCGTCCATTGGTGTCAATCGCACCACCTTCAACAATTACCGGTTTCCCTTTGTATAAAACTTGGGTAACAGGAATATTTAGAAATTCGCCTACTATGGCAGGAACAAATTTGTCTAATTGAATGTTTTTATATTTTGCCCAACCATTAAAATTAAAGTTCAATGCTTCTCTTTCGGTTCCGTTTTTAACGATTATCGGACCAGAATCACGCATCCAACTTCTATTGGTTTTATGAATGATGTAGGAGATATTTGTAAGCACAACATGAGCTGTTTCCAGCATCGTATTGACTTTTTCTTTTTGGTTATCATCGGCAACCACTAAAAATACGGGCTCAAAAGTGGCTACTTTTTTAATGAATTCCACAAAAGCCCATTGAACCGCTTCGTATTTTCCCGGCCAGTCTTTTCCATTATGAGGAAAACACAGTAAAATTCCTTGTTGCTTTTCCCATTCGGCAGGAAATCTTCTATTATTTGTAGTCATACAGCGTTTCTAATTTTAAAGACTGCAAATATAAACATTCAGTAGGATTTTAAAATAGTTAGCAACCATTCATTTAGGACATTTCATGAATTTTATAAGAATAGTTTTGGTAATGATTATATAATATTGAGTTAATTCTTGTCGGGCTTCAGCTAGTTATTTTTGAAAAAAAATAAAAATACAGTTATGAAAAAATATAGTATTACATTATTAGTGGCAATTATGATATTATCAAGTTGCGAAAATGACTCTAATAAGGAGGAATCTCCTGAATTGGCTGCAAATGAAAATGCAGCAACTTTCAAAGAAATTGGTTCGATAACTATTGGTGGGGCCGGAGCAGCTGAAATAAGTACGTATGATGAAGTTTCTAAAAAATTATTTACGGTTAATAACAGTAATACGAATAGAATAGATGTCATCGATTTATCTAATCCATCAAGTCCGGTTTTCCTAACAAGTATCGATTTAACCCCGTTTAATGGAGCTTCTAACAGTGTTGCTACCTATAATGGAAAGTTAGCAGTGGCTTTAGAAGCAAAACCAAATAAACAAGACGCCGGAAAAGTCATAGTTTTCGATACGGCTAATTACAGTGTGATTAAAGAAATTACGGTTGGTGCTTTGCCAGATATGATTACGTTTTCTCCAGATGGAAACTATATCATGACTGCTAATGAAGGGGAACCAAATGACACCTATTCGATAGATCCAGACGGTTCTGTTTCTATTATTGCGGTTAATAATAATTATGCGGTAACGACTTTGAATTTCGGAAGTTTTAGCAGTCAATTGAGTACACTGAAAACAAAAGGATTCAGAATTGCTAGTCCAACAAATAATTTCGCATCTGATATTGAACCAGAATACATCACGATTTCTGCTGATTCTAAAACGGCTTGGGTGACTTTACAGGAAAATAACGGAGTGGCTAAAATTGATTTGGCAACTAAAACGATTACAAATATTTTTCCTTTAGGGTACAAAGACTACAATCTTGCCGAAAATGCAATTGATATCAGCGATAAAGACGGCGGTGTTTTTATGAATACTTGGAAAGCCAAAGGAATGTTTCAACCGGATGCGATCAGTAATTTTGAAATCAATAAAATCCCTTATTTCGTTACTGCAAATGAAGGAGATGCCAGAGAATATAGTGCTTTTACAGATGTAAAAAGAATCAGCAGCTCGTCTGTTATTTTAGATCCAATAGCGTTTCCTAATGCAGCTGCTTTAAAAGCAGAGACAAGTATGGGAAGGTTGAATATCAACACCAAAATGGGCGATACAGACGGTGATGGTGATTTTGACGAATTAGTTTCTTTTGGAGCCCGTTCTTTTTCTATTTGGAATGGAAATACAGGAGAAATAGTATTCGACAGTAAAAATGAATTGGATAAAAAAGCACAAGAGTTTGGGGTCTATGATGATGCGAGAAGTGATGATAAATCAGTAGAACCAGAATCTGTTGTGGTTACTAAAATGGGCGATAAAATGATTCTTTTCGTTGGATTGGAAAGAGCAGATGCGCTGATGGTATATGATGTCACCAATCCAGCTGCTCCAAAATTTTTACAAATTTTAAAAACGGGTGATGCGCCTGAAGGATTACTTTTTATTCCAGCTTCGAAAAGTCCTACTAAAAGAAGTTTAGTGGTGGTGAGTAGTGAAGGAGACGGAACCGTTAAAATATTCCAACCGGATTTGAATTAGAAGTTTATTTTAAAATAAAAATCCCTGCTAAGAATTATTTCTAAGCAGGGATTTTTTAATGATGGAAAGAATATTTAGTCAATCGCTCTTTTTGTAATATCTCCAAAAGCGTCTATTCTTCGGTCTCTAAAAAATGGCCAGTTCTGACGCACATTTTCTTGTAAGTCTAAATCCACTTCGGCAATCAATATTTCTTCTTTATCGTGTGAGGCTTGCGCCAAAATTTCGCCTTGTGGTCCCGCAATAAACGAAGATCCCCAAAACTGAATTCCTGCAGTATCAGGTAAATATTGTTCTAGTCCGATTCTGTTTGCTGCCGCTACATATACACCATTTGCAACCGCATGTCCTTTCATAACACTCATCCAAGCACCATGTTGGTTTTCACCGTATTGCTCTTTTTCTTGTGGATGCCATCCAATTGCTGTTGGGTAAAACAATACTTCAGCACCTTGTAAAGCGGTTAAACGGGCCGCTTCCGGATACCATTGATCCCAACAAATTAAGGTTCCAATTTTTCCTTTTTGAGTCGGAATCGTTTTAAAACCTAAATCTCCAGGCGTAAAATAGAATTTTTCATAAAAATGAGGATCATCCGGAATGTGCATTTTGCGATACAATCCCGCTTCTGAGCCATCCGTGTCAATGATGTACGCACTATTGTGGTAAATTCCTGCCATTCTTTTTTCGAAGAAAGGAACAATAATCACTACGCCTAATTCTTTTGCCAAAGCGCTAAAAGCAATAAACGAAGTACTGTATAGTGGTTCTGCTAAAGCAAAATTATCTACATCTTCACTTTGACAAAAATAATGACTGCTGTATAATTCAGGCAACGAAATAACTTCGGCACCAAGTTTAGCGGCATCACGAACCCAACTTAAACATTTTTGTAAGTTGTTTTCGGCAATATCATTAAGATTCAATTGAATGACCGCTATTTTGTATTTCTTGTTTGGCATGACTAAAATTTTAGACTGCAAAAATAGTGAATTTTATAAACAGTAGAAAATAGGGGTACTGTGTTTTTTAGGTTTTAAATAGTCTGTGTTTATTAAATAGGATTTTTAAGAACTATTCGGAAGCCGCTAAACTACTGAGAGCAGATTTATTTCATAAAAAAGAGTCTTTCAACTCTTTTTTATTCTAACTGTTTATTTGGATTTTGCTTAGTACAAAATATACGTGCTATAAATACAATTCCTTTTTCATCCTCCTTGTAGAGTAATTTATAATCTCTTATGATGATTCTCCTATATTCAGGTTCTATTTCATCTTGCTGATATTGTTCTATATAACGTAGTTCTTTAGTTATTTTTAGGATATCATCTTTTACATTTGTTGCTCCTTGTACTGATTTTTCCTTGTAATAATCGAAGATAGCTTTTAATTGTGCCTTGGCTGTATGTGTCCAGATAATTTTTAATTTATCCATTACCAATTCTTAGATTCTTTTTCCAAATCTTCCTGGGTACTGTGTTCTCCTCGTTTTATTTCAGCTTTTGCTTCGACTAATTCCGATTTATACATCGCTCTGGTTATTGGTTTCCCATCAACTGCAAAAGCTACGATTTCTTCTTCTTGATAGCTTTCTATTACAGCTTTTACGACTTTTAAAAGACGTTCATCAGCTGTGTTTATAGATTTTAAAATGCTGTCTCTTAACTCTAAAGCTCCCATGATTACTTTGTTTTTTAGTCTTTCAAAGGTAGTTATTTTGATTTGTTTATTTTTTAGATTTTGGTAAAATAAACTTAGCTATTTATTAGAGTTGTTTGAAATCTGAATTAATGGAAATTTTTAGTGTTGAAAGACTTTAAATCTATTGCTATTTAAATAGAACTAATCTGAAGTCATGAGACTTCGTAGAGCAAAGAAAAAATTAATATAAAATTGGCATTAACAAAGTCAAGGAGGTTTTATTTATAATTAATTAAATTTTTACCATTATAACAGAAGAATTCACAATCATTGATAAAGAAGACATCCCGCTTCTTAAATTTCCTACAACAGATGTTCTTACCGATGTTGAGGAAATAAAAACCAGAATAAGCGAGATCAATAGAGCGTTATCATTGGGTAATTTAGAACACTCAAAAATTAAAATTTTCTTTGAAGATATTGAATCTAAAAAAATAGTAGATACTACGGTTTGGGGTGTTACAGACAAAAATGTTTTGTTGAAACAAGGTGTGATGATTCCAATTCACAGAATATATAAGTTGTTTTAGTGTAAATTCTTTAATTCTTTGGAGCGGTTTTTTTTACCATTAGCAGTAAGTTAAGAATTGTTTTTTCATAGGTTATTTTCCCATCTTATTAGCTGAGCCAATTAGGGTAACATCTATAAGCTCCAAAGATTTGACCATATCTTTAACAGTCTCCTTATATTTCTTAAAATGAGTAGTTTCTATGTGTGATTTGTATGCCGTTGTATCCGCATATATTTCAAGTATTGTGATGTGTGAGGATTCGGTTTTGTCCGCAACGGCGTAATAAGTTAGCACTCCTGGCTCAAGACGAACTGCAGTAGTCATTTGTTCTTTTAGCGCATTATTATATTTGTCCAATTGCAAAGGATCAACTTTAATTTTTGCTAATCGTACCATTTGAATTTTTTCCTGAGCCACAGTATTTGTACTAAAGGCAAGTATAAATAAAGTGACTATTACAGTCAGTAATTTATGGGTTGGTTTAAATGTTTTCATATTTATTGTGTTGAAGTTTACATTTTAATAGTCAAGAGTCCTTTTTGATATTTATCAATAAGTTGCTTGCTTTTACTAGTGTACAAGAGTGGTACGCTTCGGTAGCGGGAGATGTAGCATTTACATTATTTTTTATTAATTTTACGTATCTTAAAAATATTATATTTTCCCGTTAACATATTTTCATTCTTTTCAATATTTTTTAATCTATCATGATTTTGTTTTTCTTGTTTATACATTTTTTTGTTCCAAATAGAAAAAAGTAAAATTATTACCGCTAGTATTAGAGTTCCATTTGCATCTAATACTCCATTTGTTAAAGTACCTTTTTTTGTAAAAAACCAACCATGAGATTCAATATTACCAAGTTTCATAAATATTCCAACAATTAGGAGGGAAATTCCAATTATTGATGACAATACATATGTTACTTTTAAGATTTTCATTTCGTATTTTGTAAAAGGTAACGCTCTCGCGCTAAACTCATTTGCGGATCAAAGCGAGCCTAGTTCTCTCTGCAGAAGATAAAACTTTCTTCGTGAATGAACAATTTTCAGCTACTGAAATCCCCGCAATTGCGGTTACAGGTTGTTAGGCTATGTATTATTGAAGTAATTTAATTCCTTCTCCACTTAAAAAATCAGTTGCTTTTTTTGCCATTTCTAATGAAATTACTTCACTTAATCCTAAGTCAACGAGTTTACCAGTAATGATTTCTGTCCAGTTTTTTCTATTTAATTTTTTAGTAAGCTTTTTGGCATCACGAATTTCATCAATAACTATTTCTTGACCGAAGCCAAGCTTAGTTAATAATTCTTTCATTTCATCAAGTTTATCAAAAATTTTATCTTGTGTTTCAGTAGAAAAATAATCATTATTACTCCTAGCTTCACTTTCGTAAATATACCATTCAAATAGCTCAACAAAAGGTTCAAAGATATATGTATTAAACTTTTGCTTGTGATCATTATAATCTGCAGCACGATACCATTTTGTTATACTATCTAAATAGTGAGTTCTATGCTGTGGTTTTATTAAAAAATATTTTTTGATATAGAAGTATCCAAATGCGCCTTGAAGTTCACGAGTTTCTAATGATTCTGTCATATTAGTATAAAACCTACCGTATCTTTGATTTGAATCTACGGAAAGAGAAGTTTTTAAGTCATTAAAATCTTCTTCAATTCGCTCTAATATTCTATTTGAAATATCTTGATTTGAAAGGAAATTTAAAAATTGAGATGTTTTAATAGTTAAATCGTCTACATCAGAATATTTAATATCTGAAGAATAGTCTTTGAATTTGTCTAGTAATTCATTCGAGTCAAGTTGTCTCATTTGTACGATAGTTTTTAAATATGTTGGGTAGATTGTCGCTACTTTATAGCGACATAGTAAACAAATATATTAAAATTTTCTTACAAATTAGTATTCAACTTTTTTATCCCAATATGATTTATAACACAATCTAAACTTTAATAAAGCACTTTTTTTGGAAACTTTATTCTGGAAAAAACGCGTTGTCAAATAGCCCCGATGGGAGCAAGTATTCTTTTTATAATGTAACCTGATAGGGTTGCGTTTATAAAAAGATACTGCGGACAGCGGGACAACTCGTCTTGAAAAATTAGAATAGTTCTGCTCCTATAAAAGGCATAAAAAAACACCAGCCTTTCGACTGATGTTCTCCTTGTTTTTAAATTATGTATACTGCTAAAGTGTATTCAATTGCTGCTTACTTTTTGCCAATTATCTTTTTGAACAGGGTTACAATTCCCAAAACAATTCCCCCGATTAGAAGTCCGATTATAAATTCGGTTACGATGGAAGGCAATTGCGGTAATACATGATGTAAGAAATCGATATTATGTACAAATATGCCACCTGCCACTAATATCAGGGCGATTGTGCCTATTACGGATAGACTTTTGATGACTTTTGGCAGTGCTTGTACCAGAACAGTACCGATCGTTTTTGTAAAACTTTTTTCTTTGGAACTCAGTTGAATTAGTTTTAAACCTGCTTCATCCATTCGGACAATTAGGGCTACAATACCGTAAACACCAACTGTTGCGATTATTGCAATGATAGAAACAACAAGTATTTGTGATGAAATAGGCTTTCCAATTACGGTGCCCAGTGCAATAATTACGATTTCAACTGATAAAATAAAATCGGTTACGATGGCTGATTTTATTTTTCCCTTTTCGAAAGCTAATATTTGTTCTTCGGTCATCGGTTCCATTAAAATTTCGTGCTTTGCATGCTCATGCGGAAAGAAGTATTCGTATATTTTTTCGGCACCTTCGTAGGCTAAATAAAGCCCGCCAAGCACTAAGATTACGATAACAGCCACAGGTAAAAATGCACTCAACAGAAAAGCGATGGGTAAAATGATTACTTTATTAACAAAAGAACCTTTTGCAATTGCCCACAATACAGGAAGTTCTCTTGACGAAATAAATCCGGAAGCTTTTTCGGCATTTACGGCCAAGTCATCGCCTAAAATACCTGCCGTTTTTTTGGCTGCAATTTTACTCATTACTGCAACATCATCCATAATTGCTGCGATATCATCTAATAGTGCGAAAAAACCTGATGCCATTTTGATTGTTTTGTAAACTGCGTGGATTTTTGGGTTGATTACCCAAATTTAATCTCCGCGTTTTGATTGTTTATTGGTGCGAAGCTACTACTTTTTGATGTACTCTTTATAAAACGAGTGAATTTTTAGGCACTATTCACCCAAAACTTTTCTGTAGTAGCAGTACTGTTTTTGATTACTTTTGGAAAAAAAATAATATGGGGTTCAAACATGTATTTATAGCCAAATTAGATTGGCTTTTTTCTAAAAAGGAAGTGACAACATTTACTAAAAGTCATACCGTTACGATTGACGGTAAGGGTGTTCTACATGTTTCGGCTGCTAAAGCTTTCAAAGGAGATCCTGCTTTGTACAATCCTGAAGACCTGTTATTGAGCAGCGTGGTTTCCTGTCACATGATGTCTTACTTATATGTTTGTGAACAAAATGGTATTGACGTGGTGTCTTACACGGACGAAGCGGAGGCAACTCTCGAAGTTTTGCCCGACGCTAGCGGCCGTTTTACTATGATTAAACTGAATCCTAAAGTGCGTATCAGCAACAAAGGAAAAATTGAGGAAGCACTTAGCTTGCATAAAAAAGCAAACCAACTCTGTTTTATAGCTAATTCGTGTAATTTTCCAATTCTACACTTTCCCATTTGTGAAATTGCAGCTATAGATTAAAGCGGTTACGCACTTTTATTTTGGGATGCTGATTATAAAATAGCAATTAAATCAGCGGGTTGGTTTAATACATATTTTGCGCCATTTGAAATCAATTCTTCTTCTGGTCTGTAGCCCCATGAAACCCCGACGGCAAACATATTGGCATTCGTAGCCGTTTGCATATCAATACCGGAATCCCCTATGAAAATGATTTCTTCGGCTTTTAATCCAAAGTGTTTACTTATTTCCACTGTTTTAAACGGATTTGGTTTTTTTAGTGATTCTGTCGTCAAACCTACTATTGGATTAAAATAATCAGGAAATAGGGCTGTTGTAATTTCCTTTGTCAGGTCATCCGCTTTATTCGAGAATACACTTAGTTTTATATTGCGTGATTTTAATTCGTCTAATAATTCGAATATTCCATCATAGGCTTTTGTTTTACGCGTACAATTATCACGATATACTGCAACCATCAAATGGTAACAATGATCAATTTGTGTTTCCTCATTATGTGTTGCCGGCAAGGCTTTAGTGACCAAATTTCTAAGGCCACTACCAATGAAATATTGATAAGCATCATAATTGTGAGTAGGGAAGTTGAGGCCTTTAAGGACACTGTTCATCGCATCTGCAATGTCTTCCAGAGAATTCACCAGTGTTCCGTCTAAATCAAAAATAATTCCTTTAAATTTCATTTTATATTCTTTAAATCAATCGAAAGAATGTGTTTTTCGATTGTTGTTTTAGTATCAGCGGCAAAGGTAGGGATATTGTTTTTGTCTCTTAAAATGTAAAGCTGGTTTAATTCGTTTTAGTTTAAATAGTTTCAATTACACTCTCTTGTAATCTCCTGGATTTTGGTGTTATTTCAATTCGGTTAAAATCATCTTCCGAACCGTAACCTACGGCCATAGCAAAGAGTGGTTTGTAAGCTGCCATATTAAGAATGTCCCTGTATTTATCCGATTCAATACCTTCCATTGCTGTTGAATCCAGACCTAATGCAACACTAGCCGTCAAACCAACTCCCAAGGCGATGTACACTTGTTTGGACAGCCATATTTTCAAATCGGCTTCTGGCATACTTGCTTTCATTTGATTGTACCAATCCCTTCTGGCTTGCGGTAATTCGTTTTCTACTACTTTTTGAAAAGCATCCAAATCATCGGCCACACTAAAAACCACTAATAGTTGCGCTTGATTTATTTTTTCTTCATTATGCATGGAAACCGAAGCTAATTTTGCTTTAATTTCTGGATTCTGTACAAATGTAAATTTCCAAGGTTGAATATTTATAGAGGAAGGAGTGAGGCGTAAAACCTCTTTCAAATCTTCAATTTTTTCTTGTGGTATTGCCTTGTCAGCGATGTACCTCTTTGCTGTGTATCTTTTTTTTATTAATTCTAAAATATTCATGGTATATTTTTTAAACGGTTGTAATAGGATTAATTATAGCTGTAAAGTTAAGCTAATAATAGGTTTATACCACTTGATTGATGTAGTAGCGAATGGGCATTTTCTAATGGGTATGGAGTGCGGAGATTTCGTCCAGTCTGGCTTATTTCAGATGTTCAAAAATATACCTTTCATCAAACGGGACTTCAAACGTATCTAAAAATGCCAAATATTCCTCTTTGAAGGTTTGTTTCTTATGATGTTCTTCTTGATTGGCAATGTATTTATAAACACTATCAACTTGGGAATGGCTGTACGAAAAAACGCCATAACCTTCCTGCCATTCAAATCTTGATTTTGTCAATTGATGGTCATTGATATATTTGGATGATTTTGCTTTAATGGTTTTCATCAATTCGGAAATAGAAACCACTGGTTTCAATCCGATGAAACAATGCACGTGATCTTCAGCACCATTAACAATAATGGTTTTGCACCCAGTTTCATTAATCAAATTACCAATTACTCCCATTAATATAGATTTCCATTCCTTACTAATCACGGCTTCTCGATACTTTACTGCAAAAACTGCTTGAATGTAAACTTGATGATAGGTATTTGCCATATTTTTAGCTGAATCTTTATTCGTTTTTATTTTAATACCAACGGATTAAAATCCGTTGCTACAATATGAGCCGTTCCTATGGAACTTTTGCATGCGTTTTGTTTTGTTTTTAAAACCAACGGATTAAAATCCGATGCTAGAATATGTGTCGTTCCTATGGAACTTTTATATACGTTTTGTTTTTGATACCAACGGATTAAAATCCGTTGCTAGAATATGTGTCGTTCCTATGGAACTTTTGGATGCGTTTTGTTTTGTTTTTAACATCAACGGATTAAAATCCGTTGCTAGAATATGTGTCGTTCCTATGGAACTTTTACATACGTTTTGTTTTTGATACCCACGGATTAAAATCCGTTGCTACAATATGAGCCGTTCCTATGAAACTTTTACATACGTTTTGTTTTGTTTTTAAAACCAACGGATTAAAATCCGTTGCTACAATATGAGCCGTTCCTATGGAACTTTTGGATGCGTTTTGTTTTGTTTTTAACATCAACGGATTAAAATCCGTTGCTACAATATGAGCCGTTCCTATGGAACTTCTTCATACGTCTCAGAGCCATCGGCTCGACTCATTTTGTAAGGCTGGACTTTAGTCCAGTTGACATAAAGAAACTCCAGCATCATAAAGAGCCATCGGCTCGGCCCATATCAGTACTCCTCCAAAATTACCCTTTTTATAGTTTTGCTAAGATATAAATAATATACTACAAATTATTACGTAACCGTTTATTTGGAAAGGGTTAATAAAAAATCTAAATGGTTACCAAAGCAGTTTGTTTATCAAAATTTTATTTTGGAAAAAAGGTTGTAATGACTTAGCCCCGATGGAAGCAAGTATCCTTTTTTATAAACGCTTTTAACCTTATCAAAGTTTTGAACTGGGGTTAGGGTTACGTTTAAAAAAAGATACTGCGGACAGCGGGACAACTCGTGATGAAAAAACAAATCGTCTGCTCCTAAAAAAAACAGGATTGCATAAAAAAACACCAGCCTTTCGACCGATGTTTTCATTATTTTTAAATCATTCCGATTAAGAAACTAACTCGGTTTGATTTCTAAAAACGAGTTTCCCATCAAACGCATCTATTAAAACGATGCTGTCTGTAGTTATTTTTCCGGATAGAATTTCTTTGGATAATTCATTGAGCACATCTCTTTGAATCACTCTTTTCACGGGTCTTGCTCCAAATTGCGGATCATATCCTTTCTCCGATAAATAGGCAATGGCTTCCGGAGTCGCGTCCATCGTAATACCTTGTTGTGCCAGCATTTTGGTCACATTTTTCAGTTGTAAGCCTACAATTTGAGCAATATTTTCATTGGTAAGCGGTGTGAACATTACAATTTCGTCAATACGATTGATGAATTCCGGACGTACCGTTTGTTTCAATAATCCAAGAACTTCCACTTTTGCAGCTTCGGTTGCAGCTTCTACGCTTCCTTTTAGATTTTCAAATTTCTCCTGAATAATCTGACTTCCCATATTAGAAGTCATGATGATAATTGTGTTTTTGAAATCGGCTAAACGTCCTTTGTTATCTGTCAGACGTCCTTCATCCAAAACTTGTAGCAAGATATTAAACGTATCAGGATGCGCTTTTTCAATCTCATCCAATAATATTACGGAATACGGTTTTCTACGAACGGCTTCTGTCAATTGTCCGCCTTCCTCATAACCCACATATCCAGGAGGCGCACCAACCAAACGACTTACGCTGTGGCGTTCTTGGTACTCGCTCATGTCGATACGGGTCATCGCATTTTCATCGTCAAACAGGTATTCGGCTAAGGCTTTTGCCAATTCGGTTTTACCGACTCCCGTTGTGCCAAGGAAAAGAAAGGTCCCCACTGGTTTTTTCATATCCTGCAGTCCGGCTCGGCTTCTGCGCACGGCATCACTTACCGCCTGAATGGCTTCTTCCTGTCCTACGACTCTATGATGCAATTCATCTTCGAGTTTTAGTAGTTTTTCTCGTTCGCCCTGAAGCATTTTCATCACCGGAATTCCAGTCCATTTGGCTACCACTTCGGCAATGTCTTCGCGGGTAACTTCTTCTTTTATCAACGAAGTTCCAGATTGGTTTTCTTGTAATTCCTTGAGTAAAATAGCTAAACGTTCTTGCGCTTCTTTGATTTTACCATACCGAATTTCGGCTACTTTTCCATAATCACCATCCCGTTCGGCACGTTCGGCTTCGTATTTGAAGTCTTCAATTTCCGTTTTTACGCTTTGAATGTTATCGACTACATCTTTCTCTGATTTCCATTTGGCGTAGATTTCGTTGCGATCTTCTTTGAGATTCGCCAAATCCATTCCTAAAATTTTGAGTTTGCTTTCATCTTTTTCTCGTTTAATGGCTTCAATTTCAATTTCCAATTGCATGATTTTTCGATCCAAAACATCGAGTTCCTCCGGTTTCGAATTGATTTCCATACGCAATTTTGAAGCGGCTTCATCCATTAAATCGATAGCTTTATCCGGAAGAAAACGGTTCGTAATATAGCGTTGCGATAATTCGACAGCGGCAATAATAGCATCGTCTTTGATTTGGACTTTATGGTGCGTTTCGTATTTTTCTTTGATTCCACGCAAAATCGAAATAGCACTTTCGGTATCGGGCTCTTCGACCATTATTTTTTGGAAACGTCTTTCGAGCGCTTTATCTTTTTCAAAATATTTTTGATATTCGTCTAATGTTGTTGCCCCAATGGCACGCAGTTCCCCACGAGCCAACGCCGGTTTCAAAATATTTGCCGCATCCATGGCACCTTCGCCACCGCCGGCTCCCACAAGTGTATGGATTTCGTCAATGAATAAAACAATATCACCTTCGGCAGAAGTCACTTCTTTCACCACAGATTTTAATCGTTCCTCAAATTCCCCTTTGTATTTGGCACCGGCAATTAGTGCTCCCATATCAAGGGAATACACGATTTTATCTTTCAAATTGTCAGGAACATCTCCATCTACAATTCGGTGTGCCAATCCTTCGGCAATAGCGGTTTTTCCCACTCCGGGTTCTCCCACGAGCATTGGGTTGTTTTTAGTTCTGCGGGTTAGAATTTGTAATACCCTGCGAATTTCCTCATCACGGCCAATTACTGGATCGAGTTTGCCAGAGCGTGCCAATTCGTTGAGGTTTTTGGCATATTTATTTAAAGAATTATAGGTTTCCTCAGCAGAGGCAGAGGTTACCCGTTCTCCTTTTCGCAATTCTTCTATGGCGGCTTTTAATCCTTTTCCGGTTACGCCCTGATCTTTTAATATTTGAGCAGCCTTTGTTTTAGAATCAAAAATGGCTAAAATTAAATGCTCGACAGAAACAAATTCATCATTCATTTTTTTGGCAATAATCTCGGCTTCGTTTAGCGTTGTGTTAGCAGTTCTGGAAAGCATAATTTCGCCGCCGGAAACTTTTGGAAAACTCTGAATGGTGCTGTCTAATATTTGAAGAAACAGGGGTACGTTTACATTCAGTTTCTTTAATATAAAAGGCGCCACATTTTCATCTACTTCAAAAATAGCCTTGAAAATATGTTCGTTTTCTATTTGTTGTTGCCCGTGGCTTTGCGCCAATTGTTGGGAAAGCTGAATAGCTTCCTGGGATTTGATTGTAAATTTATTTATGTTCATGATGGTTATTGTTTTGGTGTTATTTGACTAACTTTGCGAATCAATATTCAATTTATATTCCAATATAATAATACAGACAAATTGACGGAAATTGCATGGTTTTTATCATACTTTAAAGTCAAAATGTCCTTAAACAAGACAATTATGAGTTTTTTTCAAAATATTTTTAACAGTTCAGACGACAAGGATTTAAATGAAAATAAAATCAATTGGAATGAACTAACCGATTTAGGTCAACTGAATGAAATTATTGCTATTTCGAATGAAAAACCAGTAGCAATTTTTAAACACAGTACCCGATGCAGCGTAAGTAGGATGGCGCTGAAACAATTTGAAAATGAGTTTAATAGCGCAGATAAAGTTACGCCTTATTTTTTAGATTTAATAGCGCATCGCGATATTTCTAATGAAATTGCAACTCGTTTTGGAGTGACACATCAATCGCCACAATTGATATTAATTAAAGAAGGGAAAACTATTTATAATGTTTCGCACAGTGATATTGATGCGGAGGAACTGAAAGGGAAGTTGTAAATAGTAGGTTCTAGGTGTTCTTTTTGATCGTATTAAATTTATGGTTATTCTGTTGTATCAATAGCCGTTGGTTTTAACCAGCGGAATTTAAGATTTTGAAAGAATTGGCTATAGCCAAAATTGTTCAACCATTTTGGCTAAAGCCAATTCTTTCTTTTACATTTTATCGTTGGTTAAAACCAACGGCAATTAATAGAGCAATTTTAAAAACAAAAAAATCCATTCGCTTAAACGAATGGATTTTTTTGCAACAACTATTTTGGTTTTGAATTAATAAGAATCTCTCATCTTCCTTTTTATTTCCTTTAAACACAAATTGTTAATACTTCCTTCGTGCGTATGTTTGGTTTCTTTTGGCGATTTGAAAGTGCCATTTTCCAGTTGCTCTGCAACTACTTTGTAGGCATCTCTAAAAGGCATTCCGGCAACAACCATTTCGTTTAAAGTATCAACGGTGAACAGATAATTGTATTTAGGATCGTCTAATATGTGTTCTTTTACTTTAATATCTTTTATAGCAAAAATAGCGATGTCCAAACACGCTTTTAGGTTTTGAATCGCTGGAAATAATCCTTCTTTCAAAAGTTGTAAATCTCTATGATAACCGCTTGGCAAGTTGTTGGTAATTAAAGTAATTTCATAGGGCAAGGCTTGAATTTTGTTACATTTTCCACGAATCAATTCAAAAACATCCGGGTTTTTCTTGTGTGGCATAATGCTCGAACCTGTTGTAAGATGGGCAGGCAAAGTGATGAAATCAAAATTCTGGCTCATATACAAACAAACATCCATAGAAAACTTTGCCAAAGTTGCAGCAACACTACTCATGGCAAAAGCAACCGTTTTTTCTGATTTTCCACGGCTCATTTGTGCCGCTACAGAATTGAATTTTAAGGTTTCAAACCCTAATTCCTTTGTGGTGAATGTTCTGTTAATTGGGAAGGAACTTCCATAACCTGCAGCCGAACCTAATGGATTTTGGTCCACGATTTTCAAAGCTGCATTTAGCATTGTTATGTCATCAATCAAAGTTTCAGCGTAAGCAGAAAACCACATTCCAAAAGAAGAAGGCATCGCAATTTGAAGGTGTGTGTAGCCTGGTAATAACACATTTTGATGTTTTTCGGCCGATTCCATTAGCAAATCAAACAAGTTCTTTACTTGCTCCTTAAGTTCTTTAACGACGTCTTTTAGATACAAATTAACGTCTACTAAAACTTGGTCGTTACGAGAGCGAGCGGTATGGATTTTTTTTCCGGCATCGCCTAGTTTTACAGTTAACAGATACTCGATTTTAGAATGTACGTCTTCAAAATTATCTTCGATTTCGAAATTTCCTTTTTCTGCATCAATAATAATATCTTCTAAAGCGAGTACTAAAGAATCCGTTTCGGAAGTTGTCAAAAGTCCGATTTGGTGCAGCATTTTAGCGTGAGCAATAGAGCCTAAAGCATCGTATTTGGCCAGAACTAAATCCAGTTCTCTGTCGTTACCAACGGTGAAATGTTCGATTTGTTTATCTGTTGGTATTCCTTTTTCCCAAAGTTTCATAATTAGATTTTTAGATTTTTAGACAGTTAGATTTTTAGACTTCTAAGGAGTCTAAAAATCTAAGAAGTCTGAATAAAGAAGTCTGAAAGTATTTTGATATACAATTGAATTCCTTCTTCTATTTCGTTTATAAATATAAATTCGTCTGCCGAATGTGACCTCAAGGTTTCTCCGGGGCCTAATTTTAAGGATTTACAACTCAAAACCGATTGATCCGAAAGGGTAGGCGAGCCGTATGTTGTTCTTCCTAATGCGATTCCGGCTTGAACTAATCCGTGTGCAACGGGAATCGATGAGGCGTTTAAATGCATGGAACGCGGATTTATTTCGGCGGTCAAATGTCTTTTTACGGTTTCCAAAATTTCGGGATTGCTGTAACAATCATTCACGCGAATATCAACAACCAAATGACATTCGGCAGGAACTACGTTGTGTTGTTTTCCAGCGGTTACTTGTGTTACGGTCATTTTTACTGGACCTAAAACGGCCGATATTTTTTCAAATTGATAGCTGTTAAACCATTCAATAACGGGTATCGCATTGTAAATAGGATTATCCGGATTGTTGTGCGCGGCGTGGCTTGCCGTACCTTTTACGATGACATCGAGTACTAATAACCCTTTTTCGGCTACGGCCAATTGCATTAAAGTAGGTTCGCCAACAATGGCACATTCCAGTTCCGGTAAATGTTTTAAAACGCTGTTTAATCCGTTTTTTCCGCTGCTTTCTTCTTCGGCTGAAGCGACCATCACAATATTGTAAGGCAACTTTTCATTCGAATAAAAATGAATAAAAGTGGCTAAAAGCGAAACCAGACAACCTCCCGCATCATTGCTTCCCAGTCCAAATAATTTACCGTCTTTTACGATGGCTTCAAATGGATCGTTGGTATAGCCTTGGTTTGGTTTTACGGTATCGTGGTGTGAATTCAGTAAAAGTGTTGGCTTGGTGGTGTCAAAATGTTTATTGAAAGCCCAAATGTTATTATTCTCTCTTTCGAAAGAGATACTATTTTGTGTAAACCAATTTTCGATTAAAAGTGCTGTTTGGTCTTCTTCACTTGAAAATGAAGGCGTTTCAATCAGTGCTTTTAATAACGAAATGGCTTCTTGTGTAAGGATTTCTATACTCTTCATAGTGTAATTGTAGTGTACAATGCCGTTTTGTCTTGCAACATGCGGTGATGACCAATTTTTATTTTTTGAACTCCTTTGGACAAACTATTGAAACAGTTGTCTAATTTAGGAATCATACCGGAATGTATCGCTTTTTCGGCTTTTAATTTGGAATATAATTCTGGATTGATGTTCTCAATTACCGAAGAATCATCTTCGGCATCATATAAAACGCCCGGTTTTTCGAAGCAATAATTCAAAGTGACATCAAAAACTTCCGATAAAGCAATCGCCAATTCACTGGCAATGGTATCCGCATTTGTGTTTAATAATTGCCCTTTTCCGTCGTGTGTTATCGCGCAAAATACAGGAACTATTCCATTTGAAAGTAACGTTTCCAACAATTCCGTATTAACTTTTTTTACATCGCCCACAAAACCATAATTGATTGTTGGGTGGTTTCTTTTATCCGATTGAATTAAATTTCCATCCGCACCAGAAAATCCCATCGCATTGGTGGAATTTGCTTGCAATTGAGCAACGATATTTTTATTGATTTGACCTGCATAAGTCATTACAACTACCTCAAGCATAGCGGAATCGGTGATGCGTCTTCCATCAATCATTTGAGGGAATAAACCAATGCTTTCCGCCATTTTAGTAGCTAATTTTCCGCCGCCATGAACGAGAATTTTATAACCTTCAATCTTAGAAAAATCAGCTAAAAACTGTGATAATTCTGTTGGGTTATCAATGATGTTTCCTCCAATTTTTATTATTGTTAGCGGTTTTTTATTTTCCATTTTCCAATATTTTTTGCAACACTAATTGCGCGGCATAGGTTCTGTTATTGGCTTGTTCGATAACAATGGAGTTTTCGCTGTCAATCACTTCATCCGTAACAATTACATTACGTCTTACCGGTAAACAATGCATGAATTTAGCATTGTTGGTCAGTTTCATTTTATCGGCAGTTACGGTCCAGTTTGGATCAGAATTTGTAATCTGACCATACTCGTTATAATTGCTCCAGTTTTTGGCGTAAATGAAATCGGCGTTTTCGAAAGCTTTGTCTTGGTCGTATTCAATCTTGGAATCTTTCGTGATTTCAGGATTCAATTCGTATCCTTCCGGATGCGTAATGACAAAATCTGCATCTTGTAACTGCATCATTTGCACGAAGGAATTGGGAACAGCCTGAGGTAATGCTCTGGGATGCGGCGCCCAAGTCAAAACTACTTTTGGTCTGTGTTCTGTTTTGTGTTCTGCCATTGTAATGGCATCGGCAAGGGATTGTAAAGGATGTCCTGTGGCACTTTCCATATTAACAACAGGCACCGTGGCGTATTTTAAGAAACCCATAAGAACGGTTTCGGCATTGTCTTTTTCTTTGTCTACCAATCCGGCAAAAGCTCTGATGGCAATAATATCGCAATATTGAGAAACTACTGCTGCCGCTTCTTTAATATGTTCCGAAGCACCGGAATTCATGATAGCACCATCTTCAAATTCTAATGTCCAACCTTCACTGGTGAAATTCATTACCATGACGTTCATTCCTAAATTCAAAGCTGCTTTTTGTGTACTCAAACGTGTTCTTAAACTGGAATTAAAAAACAACATTCCTAAGGTTTTGTTCTTACCCAGTTTTTTGTTTTTAAGGGGTTTTTTCTTGATTTTTAATGCTTCTTTGACCCATTTGTTGAGCGAATCTATGTTTTGTATGGAGATGTAGTTCATTGTAGTTGTGAATTATAAATTATGAATTATGAATTGTCCAAAAATCTAACAATCTAAAAATCCAATATTCGAATTAAATTATTTTAGTAAAAGGGATTTCGTTTTTTAAAGCTTTCAAAATAAAATTGTCTTCCAATCCATTGACAATCCAGGTTTCGATATTGGCGGCTTTGGCAATTGCCGTAGCTTCAATTTTAGATTGCATTCCGCCAGTTCCGTGCGAAGATTTAGAATCCCCAATCTCTTTTTCCAATACTTTTAAATCGGTTACCAAAGAAATAGTCTCAGGAACGGCATCATGAATGGATGATTTGGTGTAAATCCCGTTGGTATTGGTAGCAATAATCAGAATGTCAACATTTAATAAAACGGCGGTTAAAGCGGCTAATTTATCATTGTCGCCAAACTGAATCTCATCCGTTGCCACAGTATCATTTTCATTGATAATCGGAATGTAATTATTTTTGACCAACACATTGATGGTGTTTACGATATTTACTTTGGCTTGCTCTTTTTCAAAATCAGAATAAGAAAGTAAACATTGCGAAATGAGCAATCCTAAATCGCTGAAATTTTCATGATAAATCCGCATCAAATGAGGCTGGCCAATTGAAGCCAACGCTTGCTTTACAAAAACATCTTTGTCTTGACTTTCTAGTTTAACAAATTGTTTGGCAGCTGCAATCGCACCGGAACTAACAATTACAAATTCATAATCGTCTCTCAATGCTGCTATTTGCATTCCAATATCTTCAATCTTTCCTCTCGAAATGTGATTGGTTTCTTTGGTTAACGTATTGCTTCCTAACTTTAATAAAATTCTTTTTTTAGCCATTTTTATTATTTCTACTTTCAATCTGCAATCAAAAATCGTTAATCTTCAATCAAAAATCTTTTTACCGGATTTGTCCATTTCCGTAAATATACCACTTATTAGTAACTAAATGTTGCAAACCAATTGGTCCACGTTGGTGTAATTTGTCTGTGCTTATCGCCAATTCGCCACCTAAACCAAATTGTCCACCATCCGTGAATCGGGTAGAGGCATTTTGATACACGGCTGCCGTATCTACATTTTCCATGAATTCTTGGGCAATTGCATCATTTTTTGTGATTATCGAAGCGGAATGTCCGCCACAATATTTATTTATTTTGTCAATTGCTTCTTGATCCGAATTGGTTGTTCCAATAACAATTTTATAATCTAAAAACTCTTCATACCAAATTAAATCAGATTCGATCTGAGGAACGTTTGTTACTCTCGAAATACTTTCATCTCCTAAAACGGTAACGTTTCTTTGTTGTAATTCCTCAACTATTTTGATAGCAAAAGCTTCCCAATTTTCAAGATTTGTGTCAATTAAAACTTTATCTAAAGCATTGCAAACCGATATATTTGAGGTCTTTCCGTTAATAATAATATCAAGTGCTTTTTCTAAATCAGCTTCCTTATTTACATACACAAAATTATTTCCTCGACCACTTATAATCACTGGACAGGTGGCGTGTTTTTTTACAAAAGCAATTAATTTTTCGCCACCACGAGGAACGATTAAGTCCACTTTTTGTGTCGGTTTCTCTAAAAATGCCTGCGTTTCTTCCCGATTGTAATTCAAGTATTCCACCCATTCTGTAGCCACATTGTTAGCTGTTAAAGCTTGATGCCACAATTCTACAATTTTCAAGTTGGATTGTAAAGATTCTTTTCCGCCTTTCAATAAAATTTTATTTCCGGATTTGAAAGCAATTCCACCAGCTTCAACAGTAACATCAGGTCTGGATTCATAAATAATCATGATGGTTCCAAAAGCCGCTGTTTTATTGATTACTTTCATTCCATTTTCATGGTCGAAATTAAAACGCTCTACGCCAATAGGATCTTCTTGACTGGCCAATTGTTGCATGGATAAAATCATACCGTCAATTTTGGCGTCATCAACCAATAAACGTTTTTCCATGGCCAAGTCATCTCCAGAATAATTATTAATATCCTGTTGATTTATAGTCTTAAGATTGGCTCTTTCTTGTTCAAGAAGTTCAGCCATATGGCTTAAAACTGAATTTCGTTTTTCTATTGGTAATACGTGGTTCATTAGTTTTTGGTTTACTATTTTAGAAAAAAATCTAAGTATATAAGTCACATAAGTTTAGGAGCTTAGATGACTTATATGTTTAAAAAATCATTTCAATTCTGCCAATGTTTCTTTTAAAGCTATAATAAAGGTATCAATTGCTTCCTTCTTGATTGTCAATGGAGGAAGGATTCTTAATAAGTTTTTATTATTAGCATTTCCCGTAAAAATATGTTTGTCCATAATCATTTTTTTACGAAGAGCACTTACGTCAAAATCAAATTCTACACCTAGCATTAATCCTTTTCCTTTTACTTTAATAACTTCAGGAACTTGTTGGATTGCCTCTAAAAAATAGGCGTAAACGTCGTTTACGTTATCCATTAATTTTTGGCTCTCAATCACATCCAAAACCGCTATTCCAGCAGCGCAAGCCAAATGGTTTCCACCAAAAGTAGTTCCCAATAATCCATAACTCGCTGTGAATTTTGGAGAAATCAAGATTCCACCAATAGGAAATCCGTTGCCCATTCCTTTGGCCAAGCAAATAATATCTGCTTTGATGTTATGGTGTTGATGGGCAAAAAACTTTCCGCTTCTTCCGTATCCTGATTGCACTTCGTCCAAAATCAAAACGGCATCGTAAGTCTCACACATTTTTTCTAATGCCTGAAAAAATTCAGTTGTTCCTTGGTCTAAACCACCAACTCCTTGAATTCCCTCAATAATAACAGAAGAAACATCACCTTTTTTTAGTTCGTTTTCTACCAATTCGATGTTATTCAATGGCAAAAAAGTAACAATTTGTTGGGCATTGATCGGCGCAACAATTTTTTTGTTATCTGTCACCGCAACGGCCGCTGAAGTTCTCCCGTGAAAGGAATTATCAAAAGCAATTACACGAGATTTATTGTTATGAAAAGAGGCTAATTTCAAGGCGTTTTCATTGGCCTCAGCTCCAGAACTGCATAAAAATAAAGTGTAGTCTTCCAATCCGGAAAGTTTTCCTAATTTTTCGGCTAATTCTACTTGCAATGGATTCTGAATCGCATTGGAATAAAAACCAATATTATCCAATTGATTTTTTAATTTGGCAACATAATCAGGTTGTGTGTGTCCGATGGAAATTACTCCATGACCACCATATAAATCTAAATATTCCACTCCGTTTTCGTCTGTAATCGTGCAATCCAGTGCTTTTACAGGAGTGATGTTGTATAATGGGTAAACGTCAAATAAGTTCATTTTTTAATTATTTTAAATGTTGAATTTTAAATTTTAAATGAATCGATTTTTAAATTTAGAATTTAAAATTTATCATTTAAAACAGAAAAATTAGAATCCGCTTGGTTTCAAATGCAATCCCGTACTTTCATCCAATCCAAACATTAAATTCATGTTTTGAATGGCTTGTCCTGAGGCTCCTTTTGTTAAATTATCAATTACTGAAGTAATCAATAACCGGTTTCCTTTTTTCATTAAACTAATAATACATTTATTGGTTTGAACCACTTGTTTCATGTTGATCCCATTGGTAGTAACGGTTACGAAAGGTTGGTCTTTGTAAAAAGCCTCGTATTTTGCAACCACATCTTCCAGGCTTTCTTCGATTGTTGTGTATAATGTTGCAAAAATCCCTCTGGCAAAATCACCTCTGTTAGGCACAAAAATCAATTCGTTGGTATAATCCGCTTGCAATTGGTTGACACTTTGGTTTATTTCTCCCAAATGTTGGTGCTCAAAAGCTTTGTAATGCGACATATTATTCGATCTCCAACTAAAATGCGTCGTTTCCGAAGGCGATACTCCAGCTCCCGTGCTTCCGGTTGTGGCATTGATATGAACGTCAGTCGTAAGCATTTCGTGTTTTGCCAATGGCAATAAAGCCAGTTGAATCGCTGTTGCAAAACAACCCGGATTTGCTATAAATTGTGCGTTTTTTATAGTCGCTTTATTCAATTCAGGTAAACCGTAGACGAAAGATTTATCTTCTAAGTCTTTGTCTTTTGTCAATCTGAAATCATTTCCTAAATCGATGATTTTGGTATGGCTCGCAAATTGGTTTTGCTCCAAAAATGATTTTGATTTACCGTGTCCTAAGCATAAGAAAACAACATTCACATTTGGATTTACAGTATCGGTAAAATTCATTTCGATATCACCCATTAAATCATGATGCGCAACCGAAAGTGGTTTCCCGGCGTTTGTTGTACTGTAAACAAAATCAAGTGTAGCATTGGGATGAAACATCAATATTCTGATGAGTTCCCCCGCTGTGTACCCCGAACCACCAATTATTCCAATATTAATCATGTGTCAGTTTATTTACAGATGAAAATATGTTTTGGGCATTTCCAAGAATTTTGATAAATCCTTTGGCATCGTCCGATGTCCAGGCGTTGTTCATTTCTCCATATTGACCAAAAGAGGTATTCATCAAATCATTTTCAGATTCAATTCCGTCCAATGTAAAGTGATATGGTTTTAAAGAAACGATAACGGTTCCGTTTACAGTCGTTTGAGTGTCTTCCAGGAAAGCCTCGATATTTCTCATCACAGGGTCCAAGAATTGTCCTTCATGAAACAACATACCGTACCAGTTCCCTAGTTGTTCTTTCCAGTATTGTTGCCATTTACCCAGCGTATGTTTCTCTAATAAATGGTGTGCTTTGATGATGATTAAAGGAGCAGCGGCTTCAAAACCAACTCTTCCTTTAATTCCGATAATGGTGTCGCCTACGTGTGTGTCTCTACCTATAGCATAAGCGTTTGCCAGTTTTTCTAATGCAACGATGTTTTTTATTGGGGTGTCCAATGTCCCGTTGATGCCTACTAATTGTCCTTTTTCAAATTGTAGCGTTACTTTCTCTTCACCCGTTTTTTGCAATTGCGAAGGATAAGCTTCACTTGGTAAAGTTTGATTTGAGGTCAATGTTTCTTTACCGCCTACGCTTGTTCCCCACAATCCTTTATTAATGGAATATTGTGCTTTTTCCCAAGAATAATGAACTCCATTTTTAGATAAATAATCCACTTCTTCCTGTCTTGATAATTTCAAATCTCTGATTGGAGTGATGATTTCAATTTCGGGAGCGATGGTTTGGAAAATTAAATCAAAACGAATTTGGTCATTTCCTGCACCAGTACTTCCGTGAGCAATTGCTTCGGCACCAACAGATTTTGCGTATTTAATCGCTTCGATAGCTTGAAAAACACGTTCTGCACTTACGGATAATGGGTAGGTATTGTTTTTTAATACATTTCCATAAATCAAATATTTAATGGCTTTATCGTAATATTTATCAACGATGGTAAGATTTGCATGTTGCGCACTTCCTAATTCGTAGGCTCTTTCTTCGATAGCGGCTAGTTCAGCTTCATCAAATCCTCCTGTATTTATAAGAACGGTATGAACTTCATATCCTTTTTCGTTTTTTAAATATTTTAGGCAATAAGAGGTGTCTAATCCTCCACTATAAGCTAATACAACTTTTTTCATGATATTATTTTTTTAAGAACAAGGCTTCTTTAATTGATTTTAATCTGTTTAACACTCTAACGTTAAATGGGTGTTTAGGCGGGTCTTTAGGCTTTTCTTTTGGGTCATAAAGCATTCCGGTACACAAGCACATTTTGTTGTCTTTACTTTTTAGGATTTCATAATTGGTACACGTTTGGCATCCTTTCCAAAAACTTGGATCGCTGGTCAATTCTGAAAAAGGTACAGGTTTGTAGCCTAAATCTGAATTGATTTTCATTACCGCCAAACCAGTTGTGATTCCAAATACTTTAGCATCTGGATATTTTTCCAATGAATAATCAAAAACAAATGATTTGATTTTTTTGGCTAAACCTAAATTTCTGTAATCAGGATGTACAATCAAACCAGAATGTGCCACAAATTTCCCGTGTTGCCAACTTTCGATATAGCAAAAACCAGCAAATTTGCCATTGTCTAATGCAATGACAGCATCTTTGCTTTCCATCTTTTTTTGGATGTATTCAGGAGTTCTTTTAGCAATCCCAGTACCTCTCAATAAGGCGGACGATTCAATAGTATCGCATATTTCCTGCGAATACTTATAATGTTCTTCCTGAGTTACAATGATAGAAATGTTCATTTCAAGAGATTATTTTGAGTTAAAAAATGAGTTGGATTCAAGTTTCGAAAAACCAGCGTTATACCAATCAATTAAAATAGATGCATAAAAAGACATTGATCCTGAACATAGCGTTGTGTGGGCTAATGAACAAGAAAATATAGTTTTTTTAGGATATATTAATCCAATGGTTAACTGGGATAATTTCAAAACGGTATAAATGAGAAATGAATAAAAAACAAAAACAAAACACGTTGTGGGTACTATATTATAGCATCCGTACTTCGGGAGAAGCCGTAGGTCTGTTTGTCCGTGATATAGAAGTTATATGTACACTTATATTATTCATGGGTGCAAAAATACAATTATTTTGGAAACAGAATACTTTTTTTGTTTTTTGTAACAAAATTTTAATACAATGTTTGTTTTATGCAAGTAAAAAACTCCCTGAAATAATTTAATTTCAAGGAGTTGTTCTTTTTCTGTTAATTTATCTAATTAATTTCGAAATCTATTTCGACTAATGATATCTTTTAACTTGGCTTTCAAATCTTCTCCAGTGTCATAAACCATTTGTTCACTGCTAGGAAAAGCGACTGCTCTTTTATCAAAATAAGAGTAATAATTATCGTCAGAAGCGCGTCGGTCTCCTTTATAGGTTGCATAGATATTTTCGAAAGTAAACTCACTTGTCACAGGAAAGGACTGGATGAGTTGATTGCTTCTCAAGTTTACATAATCTACTTTTGCGGTAATCTGGCAGGATTTAAATTGTCTCGATTCATAAATACGGGCGTTTACGGTTCTAAGATTATCAACCAAAACCACTTTTCCTTTTTCGTCTAAAACTTCTCTTCCGTTAGCGTCAATCAGTTTTTTTACCCCATCCTTTATGATGCGTTCTTTTACAAATTCTCTTTCTTTGATTTGTTCTGGTGAAATATAAATTTGGCGAAAATTAATCATCATACCATAATCATAATCAATTCCCCTTTGTTTGTTACTGTGGTAAATGGTCCATTTATCATTTAACCCATAGGTGCTAAAATCCAATAAATCATTTTGCAGACGAGCTGGAATAATCATGTTGGTTTCATTTTTGGTGTAAACCGAAACATAATCAGAACCTTTGAATTTAGCTTCGTCCATGAGTTGCAAAACATTTTTGTAATTTGGATTTATTTGATTCAAATAATCCAAATCATCATACCCCTTGCGGAAATTCATCTTGTCTGAAGTCAGCATTAATTTTTTTGCATTAGCATATAAATAAGCGGATAAGGCATTTTTGCTGTCTACAATTTTGTTGTTATAATTGTCAAAAGGAAAAATTGCGTTCCTGCCTTCTTTAATTAATTTTAAAGGTAGTATCGGTTTGATTTTTTCCTGACGGTTATTCAATTGGATATAAGTAGTGTATGTTTTTTCTAATTGCGTTGGATTTGCCTCTTTCGCTAATAAGTTTATGGTGTTTAAATCACGCTCTTTGGCTTTGGCGAAAGCCTCTTCGAGTAAATAAACATAATCCTGCTTGCCTTTTTTATCTTTATTGGATTGTAAATTTGAAATGGCATTATCAATTGCTGGATCGTAATTTCCGGAGCTTAATAAGTTTTGAGTTTGCTTTACGCCACAAGACGAAACAAGAATAAACAACGATAATAAAAGAGTAATTTTTTTCATAAGCAAAAAAGTAAGTAGGTGTTTATTTGAAGCTGTAATCCTATTTTAATATTCAAATTTCAAAAATAATGCCACAAAAAAACCTAACAAAAATAGAACAAATGTTAGGTTTTTAAAAGTATATTTTTAATTTTTTATTTTCTTACGAATGGTGGAAGTAGCTTACTGGAAACTTCGCCAAAACCAATGCGAACCTGTCCGTTTTGACAAAATCCTTTCATTATTACAGTGTCGTTATCATTGATGAATTTACGTTCTGTCCCGTCATTCATTTTTATTGGATTTTTCCCTCCCCAGGTTAATTCCAGCATGGAGCCAAAACTATCTTCGGTTGGTCCTGAGATTGTTCCTGATCCCATCATGTCACCCGAATTTACGCGACAACCATTAGAGGTGTGATGCGCTAATTGTTGGCACATTGACCAATATAAATATTTAAAATTAGAATGAGAAACAACAGTTTCTTCGGCATTTTCAGGTTGAATTGCCACTTCTAAATTAATATCGAAAGAATGCTTTCCTTTTTGTTGTAAATACGGTAACGGAGTAGGCTCTTGTTTTGGACCTTTGGTTCTAAATGGTTCCAACGCATCCATCGTAACAATCCAAGGTGAGATTGAGGTAGCAAAGTTTTTGGACAAGAATGGCCCCAGTGGAACATATTCCCATTTTTGAATATCGCGGGCGCTCCAGTCATTCAATAAAACCATTCCGAAAATATAATCTTCGGCTTCATTTATAGGAATATTTTCTCCCATAATATTGACATCGGTTGTTATAAAAGCAGTTTCCAATTCAAAATCTACCGAACGGGAAGGTCCAAAAACAGGCGTAGTTTCGCCATTTGGCAAGGTTTGTCCCATTGGTCTATGCACTGGAATTCCAGAAGGAACAATAGTAGAACTTCTTCCGTGATAGCCCACAGGGATGTGAAGCCAGTTAGGTAATAACGCGTTTTCTGGGTCGCGAAACATTTTTCCTACATTAGTTGCATGCTCTTTGCTGGAATAAAAGTCTGTATAATCGCCTATTAGTACCGGTAATTGCATTTCTACATCTTCCATTTTGAAGATGACAATATCTCTGTCTTTTGTATTATCTCTTAATTTTGGATTTTTTTCGTCAAAAATTTCAGCGATACGATTTCGAACCAATCGCCATGTTTTTTTGCCATCCGAAATAAAATCATTCAAAGTGTCTTGCATGAACATATCATCCGTCAGCTCAATACCTTCGAAATAATTTAATTGCTGTAAAGCTCCCAAATCAATAGCGAAATCTCCGATTCTAGTCCCTACAGTCACTATGTTTTCTTTGGTAAGAAAAACACCAAAAGGAATGTTTTGAATGGGAAAATCGCTGCTTGTAGCTACTTCTAACCATGATTTTCTTTTAGTATTGTTGGCTGTTATAGGCATATTGATGTTAATTATTTTGTTGAAAATTACTCATCAAATATATTATAATCTAACTATTAACCAAACGTTTTTTTGTATTTTTGCATCAAATTAACCAAAATCAAAGAAATGCAACGCGACGAACAAATTTTTGACCTTATTCTAGAAGAACAAGAAAGACAAATACACGGATTAGAACTTATCGCTTCGGAAAACTTCGTAAGTGACGAAGTAATGGAAGCAGCCGGTTCTGTTTTAACCAATAAATATGCCGAAGGATATCCTGGCAAAAGATACTACGGCGGTTGCGAAGTAGTTGATGTTATTGAGCAAATTGCTATTGACAGAGCCAAAGAATTATTTGGTGCTGCTTACGCAAATGTGCAGCCACATTCTGGTTCACAAGCGAATACAGCGGTTTATCATGCTTGTATCAAACCAGGAGATAAAATTTTAGGTTTTGATTTATCACATGGTGGACACTTAACGCATGGTTCTCCTGTAAACTTTTCTGGACGTTTATACACACCTTCTTTCTATGGTGTAGACAAGGAAACAGGAAGATTAGATTACGATAAAATTCAAGAAATAGCAACAAAAGAGCAACCAAAATTAATTATCGCAGGAGCTTCGGCTTATTCTCGTGATATGGATTTTGAGCGTTTCAGAGTAATTGCGGATAGTGTTGGCGCTATTTTACTAGCGGATATTTCTCATCCTGCTGGTCTTATTGCAAAAGGGTTGATGAATGATCCATTGCCTCATTGTCATATTGTAACGACTACAACACACAAAACATTACGTGGTCCTCGTGGCGGTTTAATTTTAATGGGTAAAGATTTCGAAAATCCATTTGGTTTAACGACTCCAAAAGGAGAAATCAGAATGATGTCTTCTTTACTAGACTTAGCTGTTTTTCCTGGAAATCAAGGGGGTCCATTAATGCACATTATTGCTGCTAAAGCGGTTGCATTTGGCGAAGCATTAAATGATGAATTTTTCACTTATGCTTTACAATTACAAAAAAATGCTAACGCAATGGCAGATGCTTTTGTAAAAAGAGGCTATGAAATCATTTCAGGCGGGACAGATAACCACATGATGTTGATAGATTTAAGAAACAAAAATATTTCTGGAAAAGATGCTGAAAATGCATTGGTAAAAGCAGAAATTACGGTAAATAAAAACATGGTTCCATTTGATGATAAATCACCATTTGTAACTTCAGGAATTCGTGTAGGAACTGCAGCGATTACCACTCGTGGTTTGCTTGAAGAAGATATGGAAACTATTGTTGCTTTAATTGATAGAGTGCTAGTGGATCATACTAACGAAGATGTTATCGAAGCGGTAGCTGCTGAAGTAAATGAAATGATGAGCGAAAGAGCTATTTTCGTATATTAATTTTTTTAGTTTAAAGTTTAAAGGTTTAAAGTTTAAAGTTTAAAGTTTTGTGTTTCGAAAAGGTATCACAAAATTTTGAACTTTAAACTTTTTCTTTTTTAACGGAACTTTAAACGGTAAACTATTTTCAAACTTTAAACAAATTTTGTAATGTCAGTACTGAGATTAAAATTGCCAACCGATCCGAGATGGGTGAATATTGTTGAGAAAAACATTGAGGAAATCTTGACGGATCATGCTTGGTGTGAACAAAAAGCAGCTACAAATGCCATAACAATTATCACTAACAACTCGGAACATCAGGATTTAGTGAAGGATTTGTTGGCTTTGGCCAAAGAAGAAATCGACCATTTTGAGCAAGTTCACAACATCATTATTAAACGCGGCTTGAAGTTAGGACGCGAACGAAAAGATGATTATGTCAATGAATTGTATTTGTATATGAAAAAAAGCGGAAACGGAAGCAGAGTTTCCAGTTTAGTGGAACGGTTGTTGTTTTCAGCTATGATAGAAGCGAGAAGTTGTGAACGGTTCAAAGTCCTTTCGGAAAACATCCAAGACGAAGAATTATCCATATTTTATAGAGATTTGATGGAAAGTGAAGCGGGTCATTATACGACTTTTATAACCTACGCAAGGAAATATGGCGTAGGAATTGATGTGGAAAAACGGTGGAGAGAATGGCTTGAATTCGAAGAAAATATTATAACAAATTACGGTAAAAGTGAAACGATTCACGGATAACTTTAAGTATGCTATTTTTTGGAATAAACAGGATTTATTTAAGAGTATTAATAATCAGGTTTTTATGTTTTTTGTATTTTAAAGAAAACAATGTTTAACATTTAAAGTAAATTATTTGCTACACATTAATAATTTTTGATTTACATTTAGCGTTTAATTTTAACTTTAACAATTGCTTAATGCTATGAAGGTCAATTTTAATTATGATGGAAATATTGCTTGCAGGGCGATATTGCAAGATCAATTAGAAAAATTAGATATTAAATATCAACTGTTGGATTTAGGACAAATTGAAATTAGTGACGATGTCTCGGAAGAGAATTTTACAGCACTTCAAGATAGTTTAAAGAAATATGCGATTCATATTATAGATAACCCAAAAGGGCAATTAATTCAAAAAATTAAAGATGCAATAATTGAAATTGTCTATGAAAAAGATAAATTTCCTAACATAACAATTTCTCAGTATCTATCGGATAAATTGAACTTACGATACGGATATATCACCAATGTTTTTTCGGAATATACACATACGTCAATTGAGAATTTTATTATTATTCAAAAGATTGAAAGAGCAAAGAAATTAATAATTGAAGAGAAGCTGACTTTAACTGAGATTTCTCATGAACTGAATTATAGTAGTGTCGCTTATTTATCTACTCAATTTAAAAAAGTAACAGGATTAACGCCTTCGATGTTTAAAAGAATTGTAGGTAAAAGAAGAGAGTTAAGTAATAATGAAGTAGTAAAAAGACAAAATAACCCCGATATTTTATGATTTCACACCAAGATTCAATGCATATTCTTTTAGCTGACGATGACGAAGATGATCGCACCTTTTTTAGTGAAGCTATACAGGAGCTTAAAATGAATAATAAGTTGACTCTATTCAAAGATGGTAAAGATCTAATGGATTATTTAGTACATCCCGATATTAGGCTGCCGCATGTTTTATTTCTGGATTTAAATATGCCAGGAAAAACGGGGATCGATTGTCTAAAAGAAATCAGAGCAAATATTCGTTTTAAAGAGGTTTCAATTGCCATATATTCTACTTCTTCATCAGAAAAAGATATTGAAGATACGTTTATAGAAGGCGCTAATATTTACATCAAAAAACCAAACGATTTTTCTATGTTGAAAAAAGTAATTAAGGAAGTGGTAAATATGAATTGGCAATTTCATACTTCGGGTTTAAATATAGAAACTTTTTTCTTTAGCGTATAATCAGGGAATAAATGAAAATTCTTGGACTATATAAAAACTCTCAAGTGTTTAAAATAGCTTTAGCTATTGCAATTGTCGTGGTTTGCTATATAGCTTCGATGTTTTATTCCCAAATGAAAAATCTTGACTCAACGGTTGAATTAATTGCGAATTCAAATGAGACTCAACTTGAATTAGAAAAACTTTTATCGGTAATTAGTATTTATGAAACGAGTTTACGAAGTTATATTATCACAAAAGAGGAATCGTATATAGCAAACCGGTTTTTGAGCAGAGGTAAAATCGAAGAAAACTTAACCAAATTAAAAAAGTTGACTT
The DNA here is from genome assembly GCF_048158525.1 of Flavobacterium algoris. NCBI lineage: Bacteria > Pseudomonadati > Bacteroidota > Flavobacteriia > Flavobacteriales > Flavobacteriaceae > Flavobacterium > Flavobacterium algoris. The sequence continues at coordinate 46,202 of NZ_JBLNKT010000003.1, read as the reverse complement.
CGAAGAATCCAGCCAGAAATCAGGATATTTACCGACTTGAAAAAATTATTGATTACCGATTCAAGCTGTTCCGACAAACCTTAATTATTGCTAAAAGTAAAAATTCAGGACCAATATACTTAAACGCTAAGTTGCTGGAAAGTAGTGAAGTTACTGATAGGATGAAATCTTTTGTCACTAAAATAATCTTTTCAGAAAGTGCCAAAACAAAATTTCAAAATGACAGCCATCAATTTGAATTGCGGGACTCCATAATAACGGCTTTTTTATTAGTTATCCTTTCTCTTTTAATATTGTTGTTATCGTTCAATAAAATGAATGTAGATATTGATGAACTCAAAAAAGCAAATGATAAATTAAAACTGCTTAACGAGTCGTATAATACTGCTGAAATGACTGCTGGTTTCGGGCATTGGATGGTTAATCTGGAAAGCAATACCTATACTTTTTCAGATAATTTGTTTCGTCTAATGGGGGTTGAACCCAATGAATTTGAACCCAATATAAAAAATACAATTAAATTTATTCATCCTGATGATTTAGCTTATGTAACAAAAGTACATAAAGATTCTTTAATAAATCACCAGTCTACTTCGATGGTATTTAGATTTTTAACACCAAAAGGAGAAGTGAAATACATTTTAGGTGTAGGAAGTTTCACTAATGATGGAAATGGAAATTTAATTAAAATAGGTGTGAATTGTGATATTACAAACCAATACAAAAAAACACTTGAATTAGAGGAAAATAATAAAGAGCTTAAATATATCAATAAAGAACTCGAAGCTTTTAACAATATAGTAAGTCATGATTTGCAGGAACCACTTCGTAAGATTCAAATGTTTATTTCCAGATTAGAAGAAAAAGAATTGGATTTGCTGACCCATCAAGGAAAAGAATATTTTTCTAAAATTCGTGTTGCGGCCAATAGAATGCAGACCTTATTAATAGATTTAGTCAATTATTCCAGAACAATAAAAGGAGATAAGGTTTTTGTAGAAACAGATTTAAACAAAGTGGTAGATGAAACGCTTCAAGATTTATCCTCTACTATTGAAGAGAAAAAAGCTACTATTCAAACGGGAAATTTACCAACAATCAAAGTAATACCGTTTCAGATGAAGCAGCTTTTTATAAACTTAATTTCCAATTCTCTTAAATACAGTAAAGATGATATACCACCTCAAATAAGTATCGCTTCTAAAGAAATTACTGAAAAAGAAGTATTGGATTATAAAATAACGAATGCAGCGGATTATTATAAAATTGTTATAGAAGATAACGGAATTGGTTTCAAACAGGAGTATGCCGAAAAAATATTTCTTTTGTTCAAACGTTTAGAAACGGATCCTAAATACGCAGGAACTGGACTTGGTCTGGCGATTTGTAATAGAATTGTAGAGAACCACAAAGGTTTCATAAAAGTAAAAGGAGAACCTGGAGTAGGGGCTAAATTTTATGTTTTTATTCCTAAAGGGGATTTGCTTTAATTTCAATAAATAAATTATAATGATTACAATAAAAGAAGCTTCAATAGCAGACTTAAATGCAATTCAAGGGATTGCTTATAAATCTTGGCCCGATACTTATGGCGCTATACTTTCGCAGGAGCAAATCGATTTCATGCTTAATTTATGGTATACGTCAGATGTTTTGATTGATAACATGACTAATAAAGGACATTTCTTTTTATTGGCTTTTGATGGAACTGTCTGCCTAGGATTTGCTTCATACGAACACAATTACTTAAACAAAAATGTAACCCGTCTGCACAAAATCTATCTACTTCCTGAAGCACAAGGAAAAGGAGCAGGGAAAATATTGATTGATACCATCGAAAATTTGGCAAAAGAAAACCATTCGGTTGCTATTTCCTTAAATGTGAATAAATTTAATAAAGCATTTACCTTTTATCAAAAAATAGGTTTTAAAATTGTAGATGAGTATGATACCGAAATTGGGAACGGCTATTTGATGGAAGATTATATTATGCAAAAAGACTTGTAATTTATTGCTGGATTTTCTCTTACAAAAAACACTTTTTATTATATAATTAAGTACCTGTGATTTAATATTAAAATGTATATTATCGTACATTTGATAGAAAGAATTTATAGTAACTTATAATGTTAAATAAAAAAATAAATGAGTTTTAAATCAATATCATTATTTTATTTATTGCTTTTTGCCATTCTATCCTGTTCAAAAAAAGAGAATCAAGAAACAAAACCCACTTTGGGTAATGTAACGGAAAGTGTTTATGCATCAGGCGTTATTAAAGCTGATGGTCAATATACCGTTTTTTCTACAGTTAACGGAACCTTGCAAAAAGTAAATGTAGTTGCGGGTCAATCCATAATTAAAGGGCAATCATTATTTGAACTGGAAAGTGATAAAGCAGAATTGAATACTGAAAATGCCCGATTAGCGTATCAATTGAGCCAGCAAAGTAACCGTTACATTCAAGATAAAATTTCCGAAATGGAAATGAAAGTAGAATCTGCCAAAGATAAATTAACCTTAGACGAATCAATTTATAACAGGAACAAGAACATTAAAAATCAAGGTGGAATTTCAGAAGTTGATTTTGAAAGAGTAGCATTAACTTTTAAAAGTTCTAAAATCAATTATGAATCTGCCAAAAAACAATTGGGCCAACTCAAAGCACAATTAGAAAACGACCAAAATCGCAATCGCATTAATCTTAAAATCAATCAAAAATCACAAAGCGATTTTAGTGTTAAAAGTGCCTTTTCAGGAGAATTATTTGATGTGTTGGTGAAAGAAGGAAGTTTGATTACTCCGCAAACTCCTTTGGCAATCATAGGTAAAGCGGATTCTTTTTTATTGGAATTAGAAGTCGATGAAAATGACATGGTACACGTTATGCTGGGGCAAAAAGTACTGGTAACGATGGACAGTTATAAAGGTCAGGTTTTTGACGCAGTTGTCGATAAAATTTATCCTATCATGGATGAGCGTTCCCGTACTTTTAAAATCGAAGCTCATTTTATAAAATCGCCTGATAAATTATACCCTAACCTTACCGCTGAAGCGAATATTATCATTCAGATTAAGAAAAATACAATCACGATTCCTAAGTCTTATTTAATTCAAAACAAATATGTTTTGGTGAATAAAGATGAAAAACGAGAAGTAAAAATAGGTTTGAGTGATTATCAGAAAGTGGAGATTCTAGAAGGATTAAAAGCGGATGAAACAATTTATATGCCTAAATAATGAACTTCAAATTAATTTTAAATATTGCGCTACATTTGCTTCGAGCCAGACTAAAACAAACAATTGTTGCGGCCGTTGGAGTAACTTTTGGTATCGCCATGTTTATTTCTTTGGTTAGTTTTATGCATGGTTTAAATGATTTATTGGATGGATTAATGCTCAATAGAACTCCTCATGTTCTTTTGTATAACGAAATTAAACCTTCTGAAAATCAACCTGTTTCATTAGCTGATGATTATAAAAATAACGTCAATTTTATTCATTCTATAAAACCAAAAGACAGAGGGAAATCAATTTACAATGGTAAAACGATTATTAAAGTTTTAAAAGAAGATGTACGTATTATTGATGTTGCGCCAAAAGTGACAACTCCAGTTTTTTTTAATTCTGGAACTATTGAAATTTCAGGGATAGTCAACGGTATTGATGTTTTGCCGGAAGAAAAATTATTTAAAATCAGCGATTATATAATAGAAGGGAAAGTAGCTGATTTGCTTCAGAATAACAGTATTATCATAGGAAAAGGATTGGCAGATAAGATGTTGCTTTCCAAAGGAGATATTATTAAAATCACTACTTCTAAAGGAAAATTGGCCTCTTTAAAAATTGTTGGAATCTCTGAAATTGGTATTGCTGAAATTGATAATACGATGAGTTATACGTCATTGGCCACAGCCCAAAAAATCTTAGGGGAACCCACAAATTATATTACTGATATTCAAATTAAACTTTTTGATATGACTTCGGCTCCTGCTGTTGCAAAAGAGTTTAGGGATAAATTCAACTTGGACACCATCGATTACCAAACAGCAAATTCACAGTTTGAAACCGGAAGTACAATACGGAGTATTATTTCCTATGCAGTAGGTGTAGTGTTACTTATTGTGGCAGGTTTTGGGATTTATAATATCCTAAATATGATGATTTATGAAAAAATGGATAGTATAGCAATTCTAAAAGCAACAGGTTTTTCAGGGAATGATGTCAAATGGATTTTTGTTTCACTTTCTATTATTATTGGACTTGCCGGAGGATTATTTGGATTGTTATTTGGCTATATTTTCTCCTCCATTATAGATGTAATTCCATTTGAAACCGCTGCGTTGCCCACAATAAAGACCTATCCCATAAATTACAATCCCTTATTTTATGTTATCGGAATTACTTTTGCATTATTTACCACCACAATTGCAGGACTTTTTCCTGCTTTGAAAGCTAGTAAAGTTGATCCAGTAGAAATAATCAGAGGAAAATAACGATGGAGAATAATAAAGTTTTAGAGGCGGTTGGTTTGAGCAAATATTTTTATGACCCTGTAAAATTTCAGGTCCTAAAAGAAATTAACATGAGTATTAATCATGGTGAGTTTGTTTCAATCGTAGGAAAATCGGGTTGCGGAAAATCGACCTTGTTGTATTTGCTTTCTACGATGGATACGGATTATGACGGTAAAATATTTATTCATAATGAACTTGTTACTGGAAAAACCGACAAAGAACTAGCATTAATACGGAATGAGAAGATAGGTTTTGTATTTCAGTTTCATTATTTGCTTGCGGAATATAATGTATTGAAAAATGTCATGCTTCCGGGAATGAAATTGGGTAAATACTCTAATCAGGAAATCGAACATCGAGCGATGAAACATTTGAAAACATTGGATATGGAAGACCAAGCCTTAAAAATGCCAAATCAATTAAGTGGAGGGCAAAAACAACGTGTGGCTATAGCCAGGGCTTTAATAAATGATCCGCTGATTATTATGGGTGATGAGCCTACAGGAAATTTAGATAAGAAAAATAGCGATTTGGTTTTTGATGTTTTTAATAAATTGACTCAAGAACAAAATCAGACTTTATTAGTTGTTACGCACGACACTGATTTTGCTGAACGGACTAATAGAATCATTACTATGGAAGATGGGAAAGTAATTTAGTAACGGCTTATTTAACTATAATTTCGTGTTTGTAAAGCAATCCTTTTAGACCTTCTAAAGAGAAAATAGCTTTTTTTAATCTTGTCTTGGTTGGATCAATAGTGTAGTTGTAGCTTGTTTTAAAATTCGCTTTATTGGCAATTGCTTTTGCAAATTCAGAACGGTATAAATCGCAATTTTCAAATAGGACTTCGGTCAAATCAGTAGCCATAAAATCGGCTGCAATTAAACTACAATTGGTAAAGGATGTTCCTTTAATTTTTAAAGTGTAAAACTTGGAGAAATCCAGAATACAATCATTAAAAGTAATTTCGAAAATTAATTTATCGCACATGGCAAAATTTACTTCTTTGATTTCGCAGCGATTGAAAGTTACCGTTCTAAAGGCGACATAATTTATTTTTGCTTTGCTAAAAGTACAATCATTGAAGGTGCAGTCAATAAAAGTGACATCCAGAAATATGCATTGGGAGAAATTACAATTCGTAAAAGTACAACACTCAAATTCCTTAAAATTGACTTCTTCTTCGCTGTAAATGATGTTGTTGTATTCAATATCTAGAAAATATTCTGGCATTTATGGGTTTTAAATTCAGGTTTAAGGCGATTATTTTGCGCAACAAAGAAACAAAATTCTATAGCTATACAATTCAGAATTTGGAATAATTATTTTAAAAAATTTAAACTCTGTCGAAATCTGCTTTCCAATTAATAATGGCTTTTTTAATTGCTCTTCCCGAAAGATTTTCATTCAACGTTCTTTCCATAAGTATAGAAAGTTCTTCATCTGGCGCAAATCGTAAGGCAAACAATTGGTCATCATTTAATTGGTGTTCAAAATCCTCCAATCTTTTTCCTGTAATAGAAAAATAGCGGTACCGAAGCTCTAATCGTACAATTCGGTTTTGCAAAGTCAATGCATAATGTTGGCGCAACATGAAAGCCAGACAAAACAGAACAACAAAAATACCGCTGATAAAAGCCCAAATCAGTTTATCTTCGGTGGTGCAACTAAAATACAAACTGAAGACCAGAAATGTCATTATTATGGGATAATAAACAAAATGATGAGGCGGATAATACCGAATATGATTTTTATAAGATTGTGTTTCCATGATTTTCTTTTAAAGTTTTTTAAAGATAGTCAAAACAACTTATTTGGAAGGGAGTAGGATTTTTAATTGCCAGAAAACCAAAATTATATAAGTTTTAGTACTATTATGAATGTTTGGAAAGATGGAGTTTTTCGATTTAATATTTTGGTAAAACGCACGAATTGATAATAACCGTATGGCATGTAGAGAAGACATGCCATTAGTAGAATAGATAAAATAATTTTAATGATAGAATTATTTATTACTTAGATTTTAATTATAAAAAGGGGTGTCAACTACAGGGTTAAACCATCGTGAAAAATGTTCAAAAATGGTTATTAAAGAAAAGACTAAGCTCATTAAAACCAATCCCTTAATTATAAAATAACCAATATTATCTTTTTCAATTTCTACTAATTCAACCTTAAAGTTTTGAGTCGATAAATTTGGAATGGTTTTAAATTCAAAATCATTTTTAAGATTAAATAAATCCGTTTTAAAATTGGAGCTTTCTAAAGTAATTTTCTGTTCAAATTTCAGTTTGAATACTTTCTTTTGAAAAAGCCATATACAACAAGATCAAATTCGTGATCAAAGTTATTGAGATTAAATATTTTGATTTGCTTATCTAAAGTTTTATGTTTTCCAAATCGATACCATAATTCATTTCTAAATCTATAGTTGATTATGATTAAACAATTTTCAAAAATATATTCAGTATTGTAGTTTAGATATAGTAATTCTATTTTTTTTCTTTTACGAAAGAGAATCTTAAAAAAAACGCCCAGCAATAATTAAAATAAATTGGAGGTTTTTGAATATATATATGTAAAATATTGTGAAAACAAATCTGAATATTTAGGAATTAATAATTTTATTGTGAAACAATGTAAAACTTCTAAACCATGTATGTAAAATTATAGTAGTCATTTTTAGTTTCAAGAGATAATAAAGATTTAAGTTTTTTGGTTTTAGGAGTTAATAATTGTATCATTTGTACTAGACTCTTCTTTAAAAGTTACTTGTTTGGTAATTATGCGAAGATAGGATTGCAGTAAATTATATTTGTAATTAAGATAATGGATAGCAACAGTAGGTTTTTTAGCATGATAAAATTTTAATATTCTTATTGAATTTTAAACTTGTTGTAAACTTACGTGTACCAAAAAATTTTCTTTTACGGCTTTCCACATTTGAAGAAAAAATAATTTTTATTTATGGACTGAGCATTCTTGAATAGTACAGTACTCTGGGCTTGTGCCGGAGGTTTCTTCCATCTTCTTCGGGGTATTTTCATCTTTATAGAGAATAAAACAGCAACAATAACGTTCTTAAAAGCAAAACTATATTATGGGCTTATTTGATTTTATGATAGTGGAAATAGCTATGGATTTAGGGACGGCTAATACTTTAATAATTTATGACGGAAAAATAGTAGTGGATAGCCCTTCTATGGTGGCCAGGGATATTAGAAATGGGAAAATTATTGCGGTAGGTAAAGAGGCCAGTTTAATGCAGGGTAAGACGCACGAGAATATTAAAACAATCCGGCCACTTAAAGACGGGGTTATTGCAGATTTTGATGCATCAGAGAAAATGATCAGCTGGTTTATAAAAAATATACCTGAAATAAAGAAAAATTTCTTTACTCCCGCACTTCGAATGGTTGTATGTATTCCCAGTGGTATTACCGAGGTGGAAATGAGAGCCGTAAAGGAGTCTTGCGAACGGGTAAACGGGAAAGAAGTGTATTTAATTCATGAGCCTATGGCTGCCGCTATTGGAATTGGTTTAGATGTGATGGAACCCAAGGGAAATCTCGTCGTTGATATTGGAGGAGGAACTACGGAAATTGCAGTTATTGCCCTTGGAGGAATAGTTTGTGACAAATCTATAAAAATTGCTGGAGATGTTTTTACCAATGATATATTATTTTATATGAGAACGCAGCATAATTTGTATATTGGAGATGCTTCTGCTGAGAGAATAAAAATTGATGTTGGCGCGGCCATGGAAGAACTTGAGGAGGCTCCTGATGACATAACGGTTCGTGGAAGGGATTTGCTTACCGGGAAACCTAAGGAGGTCAGGATTACCTTTAGAGAAATTGCAAGAGCTTTAGATAAATCAATACAGAGAATTGAAGACGCGATTATGGTAACGCTTTCATTGACACCACCAGAGCTGGCTGCGGATATTTATAATACGGGTTTGTATCTCGCAGGGGGAGGGGCAATGCTGCGCGGTCTTGATAAAAGGATTTCGCTGAAGACGGATTTGCCAGTCTATATTGCTGAAGATCCTTTAAGAGCCGTGGTTAGAGGTACTGGTACTGTCTTAAAAAACATACCTAAATATAGAAGTGTACTGATAAAATAAGTTAGTTATTGCATCCGTACAATTGGGTTTTGCATCTGATCTAACAAAAAGGTCGTTGAATATACTGAAAAAGACAAAATAAAATCCCAAAACGAAATAGAAATGGGATTCTATTTTTGTGACCTTGCCGGACAATTTTCGAACCTTTTTTTTAGCTGATTTGATAAAATTGAGTGGAACGGACTATTGAATTTAGGAATGTGAGGCTTGTAAATTATTATGATTCGAATCTCTAAAACATATAGAATAAATATATTTCGGAAACTCTAATGAGAACTGAATAATGGTTTCGGTTTTTACGTAATTTTTTGTATAAATAGGTTATATCTGGTAAGAAATAGCAACTTGAAAAGTGTTTTATCTGTCAGACATCCTTCAGATTGCAATTTTTACGGACTGAACATACTTGAATAGTACACTACTTTGGGCTTTTGCCTGAGGTTTCATAAATCTTCTTCGGAAAATATTAATGAAATGATGAATGAAAAAATCCGAATTAAGATTGGTTCAAGTGCCTTTAATATTACACTTTCGAACAATGCTACTGTAACAGAATTTAAAGCAATGTTGCCGATAACAATTAACATGAGCGATTTGAATAGCAATGAAAAGTTTTATGATTTCGCCAATGCTTTAACAACCAATGCATCTAATTCTTCTATTATACAAACAGGAGATTTAATGCTCTATGGAAATAGAACATAAGTGCTTTTTCACAAAACATTTTCTACCTCATATAGTTATACTAGGTTGGGTCGTATTGATGATGCAACAAGATTAACTGTGGTACTGGGTAATGGAAATTTTAGTATAACTTTTGAACTACAATAGAAAACAATATAAGAATATTAAATTTTTTTAAAGAATTTGATTCATAAGCTTCAAATCTTGAAGTAAAAGTTTAGAATTTTGTCTTATGAGATTTGAAACTTGGCAATTATTAATAATGGTTCGTGTTGTCCGTATTAACGAATTGAAGGTTCATTTTCCAATTGCTTTTTTCCTCATTCATATACATGCTCTATAAGCGGTATTAATTCCAGACTTGTGTTACTAAGTGAATATTCTACTTTTGATGGAATCTTGTGATACATTTTCCGGATGATTAATTTATCATCTTCCAGTTATCTTAGGGATTTGGTGAGCATTTTAGTTGTAATACATGGCAGCGTCCAAGCCATTTTCACTCTTTATGTTTGATTATCTTAACTAATAGTTTGAATTCAGTAATTTTCTATGCATCAGTTGGATTAATTTTATAAATTAAAAATTATTCTAAGCTATTTATACTTAATTTTGAGTAAACGATAAATTAATTTAAAAATGATTAAATTAAATGTAAACAATAAATCCTATGATTGTGATATCAGTAATGACATGCCGCTGCTTTGGGCTTTACGTGATATTCTTCAATTAACAGGTACAAAATATGGATGTGGTGTGGCGCAATGTGGTGCCTGTGTTGTGCATCTTGATGGAGAAGCTGTGCGTTCTTGTGTTACGAAAGTCAGCCGAGCTGAAGGTAAAAAGATTACTACAATCGAAGGATTATCCTTAAATAATGACCACCCTTTACAACAGGCATGGCAGAATATTGATGTTCCGCAGTGTGGTTATTGTCATTCAGGGCAAATAATGTCGGCGGCGGTATTACTTCGAGAAAATAAGAACCCTACCGATGAGGATATAGATAACGCAATGTCAGGTAATATTTGCCGTTGCGGAACGTATCCAAGAATTCGAAAAGCCATACACATGGCGGCCGAAATACAACGCGATTCTGAAAACAAATCCTAGTAGATAATAAAGATTATAAATTCATACAACTTTTGAATAATTCACTATGATGAAAAATTGGTATTCACAAAAGATGGTAAATATTGTTAGAAATAAAGCTGTAAAAATTGCTGCTTTGCTCTTAATGTTGCTTTCAATAGTAGCATTTAGTTTTAGCAAAAGATACAACTTGCATAATGTATACACAGCTATTCCAAAAGCAATTGTAAAGAAGGATAGTATAGTCTCTGTAAAGGCTTTTGAGAAAGTTTATTCTGTGCTAATGAGTCCAAGGTGTGTCAATTGCCATCCAATAGGAAATGTACCTCTTCAAGGAGATGACAGCCATATCCATAAAATGTTTCCAAAACGTGGAGTAGATGGTAAGGGACTTTATGCCATGAAGTGTGCGAATTGTCATCAATTGGAGAATACGGCTGGTCCACACGCGCCTCCAGGAGCTCCAAATTGGCATTTACCTCCAGCAAATATGAAAATGGTTTTTCAAGGAAAATCTGCTCATGAGCTTGCCAAGCAACTTGTAAACCTAAAACAAAATGGGAATAAAAATATTAAACAACTCCTAGAGCATGCTGATGATGGATTAGTACTATCTGGCTGGAAACCTGCACAAGGGCATTCAATGCCGCCAATAAGTCATAGCGAATTTAAGAAAGCTTGGATTACCTGGATTAAAACTGGTGCTTATGCACCAGCCAAATAATAATATTGAAATTTACACTAAAATATTTAAAAATCATGTCAGAGTCAAATATAGTACCAAACGTTTCACGCAGAGGTTTTCTTAAATTAGCAGGTATAGGAGGAACAGCTTTCTATCTGGGTATTTTTAGTAGTGAAGGTGCTTCAGCAAGTATAGTAAATCCAGAATTTACGGCACTCAATAAAGTGGAGTTGAATGCGTGGATTATTATTGAGGAAAGTGGAAAAGTAACTTTGGTAGATCATCGTGCAGAAATGGGACAAGGTTCCTATCACTCAGTACCTCAGATTATAGCAGAAGAGCTTGAAGTTGATTTAAAAGATATTAATGTAATATTTGCTCAGGGAAGTAAAAAATATGGTGGTCAGATAACCGGTGGTAGCTCTACGATACGGGGTTCTTATAAAAATCTTTTGAAACTTAGTGCCACTGCCAGAGAAATGCTAATAACTGCTGCGGCTAATGTTTGGTCTGTTTCGGCGACAGAATGTTTCGCGCAATCAGGTCACATAATTCATAAACCATCAGGAAAGAGTTTACATTATGGAGAGCTGGCCGAAAAAGCATCTAAACTGCCTACTCCTAAAGATGTAAAACTAAAAAAACGTTCAGACTATAAGCTTATTGGTAAAGGTATTCGCCGTATTGACACGAAGTTAAAAACCAATGGAGCAGCCATATTCGGTCTTGATAAAAGAATTAATGGGATGCTTTTTGCAGCGGTGGAACGTAATCCAAGACTAAGAGGAAAATTAGTCAGTTATGATGATTCACAAACTTTAAAAATTGCGGGTGTTAAAAAAGTATTTAAGATACAAATGCAAGTTCATAACACTTTGAGAGATGGGATTGCTGTTGTAGCAGATAACAGCTGGGCTGCTTTACAAGGTAAAAAAGCACTTAGAGTTGTTTGGGATGATAGTGGATTTGAACATTTAAGTTCTCCAGAAATAGCTAAACGAAAGTTAGAATTACTGCAAAAAGAAGAAGGACTGATTTTTAAAAAAGAAGGCGATCCCAATAAAATTATTGTTTCAGCTGAAAAAAAATTAGATGTAGTTTATGAGACGCCTTACCAATCGCATTATGCAATGGAACCTGTAAATTGCATAGCGCATTATCAAGGGAATAAAATTGAAATTTGGGGTCCTTTACAGGCACCAGATTGGATGCAAGAAAGTGTAAGCAAAAGTTTCGGATTGCCTTTAGAGTCAGTAATAGTGAATATGACCTTTTTAGGTGGTGGATTTGGAAGAAAAGCATTTACAGACTTTTGTCATGAAGCCGTTGTAATATCAAAAGAGATAAATGGGCCAGTACAGGTAGTTTGGTCAAGAGAAGATGATGCAACACAAGGACCTTTTAGACCAGGAATTTCTTATAGAGGTGAAGGGGTAATAGAAAATGGTGAAATTGCTGCAATAAAATTCAGAATGGCTGGGCAAAACATCGATCACTGGATGTCTGATAAAAGAGGAAAACCTAACGGAAGTACTACAGAAGGTTTTTTAGCTCCTTATTTTGAATCTATTAAAAATATAAGTTTTTCGGATATTCCGTTTGAAACACCCATACCAGTGCTGTGGTGGAGGTCTGTTTATGCATCTACTAATGGTTTTGCTTATGAGAGTTTTATGGACGAAATGGCGCATGAAGCAGGAAAAGATCCATTAGATTTTAGAAGAAAATATTTAATAGAGGAACGCCTTCAAAAACTTATTGATAAACTAGAAGAAGTATCAGGATGGAAGTCTAGAAAGAAAAATGAAGGTTTTGGCGTCGCCATAACAGAATGTTTTGATAGTACAGTTGGGCAGATTGTAAAAGTTTCTGCAAAGCAAGGCGGCGGGGTAAAAATAGATAAGGTATGGGCAGTAATGGATTGTGGTTGGTATGTAAACCCAGATATTATTCAAGCCCAAATAGAGGGTTCTATAATAATGGGACTAGGAGCAGCAGCATTCCATGAGATGACCTTTACCGATGGGATGGCAGATAAAAAGAATTTTTACGAATACAACATGCCACGTATATATGATATGCCTGAAATGGAAGTACATATAATTGAAAATGATGCCGACGCGGGAGGAGTAGGTGAGCCTGCTTTACCTCCTTTTGCACCAGCACTGACCAATGCAATTTTTGATTTGACAGGAAAAAGAATTAGAAAACTTCCTTTTAATTTGGATGAAGTATAGTTCAATTATTATAAAATATACTTTACAGAATTGTGTTTTATTATAGGAAATCAGTTTGTACATGAAAGAAATCAAAGATATACTTAGAGCCTATTTTTTAGCTACCAAAGCAGGAAAAAAAACTGCTCTTGCAACAGTAGTAAAGGTTGAAGGTTCTTCATACAGACAACCTGGAGCACGAATGCTTGTAAGTGAAGATGGCGAATTAACGGGTGCTATCAGTGGAGGTTGTCTTGAAGGTGATGCCTTGCGAAAAGCATTACTTGCCATCAATCAGCAACAAAATAAGCTTATAACCTATGACACCAGTAATGAGGATGATATTGAATTTGGTGTTCAGCTAGGTTGTAATGGTATAGTGCATATTCTTTTTGAATATATAGATTCTGCTAAAAATAATAACCCTATAGAACTTTTACAGGAATTAGAAAAAGAAAGAAAAGATGCCGTTATTATAACACTGTTTTCTCAAAATAGAAATTCGCTTCAACCTGGAACCGTTTTGTTTGACAGAGCTAGTGCAATATTAAAGGCAAATAATCCTTACGCGATATTATCATCCTATAGTAAGGAAGTATTAGAAAATAAGACTTCAATAATAAAAAAAGTTGAGTTTAAAAATGCTTCTTATGAAGCATTGATAGATTTTATTGCTCCACCAATATCTTTAGTAATATGCGGAGCTGGAAATGACGTAAAGCCACTTGTAGAAATGATTTCACTTTTAGGATGGGAAACTATTGTGGTTGACGGTCGTGCAACTCATGCTACAGCCGTAAGGTTTCCAAAGGCTACTGCTGTTTCTATTGCAAAACCAGAAGAAGTGTTAAACAACGTATCTGTAGATGATAGAAAATTCTTTGTATTGATGACCCATAACTACAAATATGATTTGGCTATGCTTAAATTTTTAGTACTAACAGATTGTGTCTATATAGGAATTCTTGGACCTAAAACAAAGCTTAATCGTATGCTTGCGGACTTAAAAGACAATGGTATTGTGCTAACGGAAAAACAACTTAATCGTATTTACGGACCTGTTGGGTTGGATATTGGAGCAGAAACATCTGAAGAAATTGCACTTTCTATAGTATCAGAAATTAAAGCAGTCATAAGTGGAAAAGAGGGGTTATCATTAAAATATAAAAAAGAAAAAATACACCCTGCAACAATGGTAGTTTAAAAGAGTAAATATGATTCAGAATAACTTTCGTCATGTGCACGATTATTTGAGAATACCGCTTAGTATAGAAAACCAAAGCAAGATAACTATTGGATGACAATATGGAAAAAGCTTTTGGCATAATAATTCTGGCAGCTGGTAATTCTTCGAGATTAGGAAAACCTAAGCAATTATTACAATATAATGGCAATACTTTGTTGCGGGAAACACTACTGCAGGCAAATTTGTTACACAATACTTTTGTACTAGTTGTGACAGGTGCTTATAAAGTAGTTATAGAGAAAAATCTTGATTTACTTGAGGTTCAAGTTGTTCATAATCCGAATTGGGAAATGGGTATGGCTTCATCAATTTCAGTTGGACTAGATAGATTATGTATGCTGAAACCAAATTTAAATTTTTGCATTTTTGCCGTATGTGATCAGCCCTATGTCACGGCGGGAGTCTTTGAGGATTTGATTGAGCAGCACAATAAAACAGGAAAGGGCATTGTGGCCTCGGAATATGCAGATACATTAGGTACGCCAGTATTATTTAGCAGTCGCTATTTTAATGAACTTTTAAACCTTAAAGGAAATGAAGGAGCTAAAAAAATGCTTCAGTACTATAAAGAAGATGTTGCATCTGTAATTTTCGAAAAAGGAGCTATAGATATCGATACTTTAGACGATTATAATAACCTTATTAATCAAATATCATAGCTTTAAATAAGTGTTATTTGGATAATCGAAGCTGTACTTACCGGTCGCTTATGAATAGAAAACAGAAAAACAAATCTTTTTTTTACAAGACCTAGCTCATTAACAATTATCCTGTCTTAAGATTGCAACAAGTTTTGTTACTTTTTCAATGACAATATTGATTTCTTCCTTTGTGGTAAATTTCCCCAAGCTAAAACGTATTGAGCTCAAAGCATCAGCATCAGACAACCCTAGCTCTTTTAAAACGTATGATGGTTCATTTGTTACAGAAGAACAAGTAGAACCGCTCGAAACAGCAATGTTTTGCAAACCAATTATCAGCCTTTCAGAATTTGCTCCAGGAAAACAAATATTGGTTGTGTTATATAATCTATCTTCAATACTTCCATTTACAAAAGTATTTTCAATTTTTAAAAGTTCATTCTCTAGAAGGTTTCTTAAAATAGTAATTTGAATTCTATTACCGTCCATTTCTAATGATGCTATTTCGCAGGCTTTTCCCAGTCCTACAATTCCTGGGACATTGAGCGTGCCGCTACGCATTTTACGTTCTTGTCCGCCACCGTGTATCTGCGAGTCTAATTTTATTTTGGCTGCTTCCGAAACATACAATGCACCAATTCCTTTTGGGCCATAAAATTTATGGGCAGAAATAGGCATCATATCAATGCCTAATTCAGAAACATTAATAGGTAATTTACCAACTGCCTGCGTTGCGTCAGTCATGAATATTACACCTTTAGACTTAGCAAGTTTACCTATTTTTTTTAATGGTTGTAAGACTCCAGTTTCGTTATTGGCTAGCATAATACAAATTATTAATGTATCAATTCTTATTGCTGCTTTTAGAATATCTAAATTTATGTGGCCATCTTTATCTATATTTAGATAAGTAACATCAAAACCACAACTTTCCATAAAACTGCAGGTTTCTAATACAGCCTTATGTTCGGTTAACACTGTAATTATGTGCTTTTTCTTATGATGTATTAATCCTTTAAAGGCTAAGTTTATTGCTTCAGTAGCACCAGAAGTAAAAGTAATTTCTTTCGGTTTTGCATTGATTAAATCTGCAACTTGATCTCTAGAAAAATCAACTACTTCACCTACGGATAAACCGAACAGGTGTTCACTTGAAGCATTAGCATATTTCTCTGTAAAATAAGGCAGCATATTTTGTAAGATACGACTGTCAAGTTGAGTCGTAGCATTATTATCAAGATATATTATAGATTCTTTCATTGTCATTGTTAGTTAAACTTTTTGTAGTCAAAACGCAGAGGTAAAGTTAAGCTTCATTCTTTTAATTAATTTATTAAATTTAGCAGTAATTGTTTCTATTATTTATAATTTCATTTTGTTATTAAATGGAATTATATGCTTCATTGATTTTGGAATCTTATAGGAGTAATACAAAAGCAGCTAAAGATGAAAAATGGGAATTATTGACACAGATTAATAATTATGAAAAGAGATAGTCTATTGCCAGGGAACTTCTTGTAACTTCATAGATCGATGTAGACGATTATCAAAAGATGAAAATGGAGTATAACAAATTTTAAACCGTTTAAAAATCCAGCTAAACAATATCTCAGATGACAAACAAAGTATTGAAGGCCTATTAAATATGGCGATCAAGAGATTAACACAGCTTAATTTTGCTTATACAAATACTAATTTATCTGAGAGAAGAGAGATGATTTGTTTAAATTATCCGAAAATTTCATTTTTCGAAATAACTATTTACAAACCGCTCGAGTCAATGAAATTGCCAGTCGTATTTATTTGATTAACATAAATTAAACAGCAAAAAAAAAGGGACAAAAGAAGATTTTTCTTCTTTGTCCCGTAAAGTGACCTTGACTGGATTCAAACCAGTAACCTCTTGAGCCGTAATCAAGTGCGCTATTCAGTTGCGCCACAAGGCCTTTTTTTGCTATTGAAGGGCTTAATAAAGCGCCTTATTGCGGGTGCAAATATAGGTATAATTGTGTAATTTGCAAGTCTAAATTTATAAAAAAATAAAAAAATATGCCACTTAATAATTACATACGTGATATTCAGGGTTTTCCAAAAGAAGGAATTTTATTTAAAGACATTACTCCTTTACTAATTAACCCCGAAGCAAGGAATAAATGCCTTGAAATATTGGTTTCAGCACTTAAAGATAAAAAAATAGACAAGGTAATAGGAGTGGAGAGTCGAGGTTTTTTCTTTGGAATGCTTATCGCACAAGAATTAAATGTTGGTTTTATTCCGGTTCGAAAACCTAACAAGTTGCCTTATGATACCATTTCAGCTACTTATGATTTAGAATATGGAACGGATACTTTAGAAATTCATGTTGACGCGATTCAAAAAGGAGACCGAATTCTAATTCACGATGATGTTTTGGCAACTGGAGGAACGGCTAAAGCGGTATGCGAATTGGTAGAAAGATTGGGAGGTGAAATTGTACAATGCAATTTCTTGATGGAATTGGCTTTTCTTAATGGAAGAGCAAAAATTAAGGGTAATGCCATTTTTGCAGCAATTAGGTATTAATCCAAAGCGCGGGTTGTTACATAATATCTATAGCCAATAATTGCCATTTGCCATTTCTTGGCTTTTGCCAAGTCCAATCGCTGTTTGGTGAAACTTGGAAGGATGACTTTGTTAATTTGAGCTAAAATTTTAAACATAGATAATTTTTTTTCAAAGATATAAAAAAGACGGTCTTGATGAGTGACCGTCTTTTCTTTGATTAGTTGTGTAATTATTTATTTTCTTTATCCAAATTGGACTGATATTCTTCCATTTGTTTATCAAAAATTTTCATTTTTTCATCAAAAGCTTCCATTTCTTTATTGAACGGTTCCATTTGTTTATCAAATTCGGCCATTTGTTTGTCAAAAGCTTCCATTTGAGGTTCTAGTTTTTTCATTTTAGCATCATAATCTTCCATTTTCTTTTCAAACTCTTTCCATGCTTTTTTATCTCCATTTACAGGATCTCCTTTTGGAACTTTGGGTGCTTTTGGAAATGCAGGAGCAACAGGAGCATTAAATTTCATTACTGGAGGAGTTGGAGGTACTGGCGGAACTGGCATATTTTTTTCTTGAATATACGTTCTGTTTTTGGTTGTAATATGGATTGTTTTTTCTTTTTTATTGATATCCATTTTGTCAATTGTATTTTGGTCTAATTGTAATAATTCATTTTTATCTGCTTTTTCGCCATCGATATAAATGTCATTTTCAGTAATTGTTTTGTGGAATTTTTTTGTAACTATTCTGATTTCTTGTTGATTATTTTTTTTATTTACATCCATGCGCTCAATTTCATTAGGATCTAATTTATCCATATCATTTTGACTTACTTTTTCTCCATTAATGAAAATTTCTTTGTCAATAGAAAGCGTTTTATCTGATGATGCCGTTCTTTTATCATTTTTAATTTTCGCATCGATTTTGGCATCGCTGATATTAATTTTACCTCCTTCATACTTGATGTAGATATCTTTGATTGTGTTAGTGCTATGTTGCTTATATGTTCCGTTACCATATAAATTCCCATTGTAATTGACCGTTATTCCTGTGATTTCATTACTGGAATTGCGTTCTATTTCAGAGAATACTAAATCACAATTAAATTCTTTTTTGAAAAATTCGGCTTTCTTTTTTAATTCTTCATCTGAAAAATTCTTGTTGATCGTTGTCACGACATCCAGTACATTTTTTGACACATTCTCATTCGTTTTTTCCTGCGCAATGGTTTTGATTTGGAATAAAAATACAAATGCGACTAATACAGGAAGCATTAAAGCATACTTCCAGGAATTCCATTTTTTTGATTGATTTTTGTTTAACATAACGATTCGTTTTTTGATTAATGATTGATAAAAATGATTGGTGATGGCAACACAATTCTCGTGTGTTGTTATTTTTAAAAGCGTGATTTGATAGGCTTTTTTGTCGGATATTTTCTTCGTGGCTTCACTGTCTGCAATAAATTCAAGGTTTTGTAAAATCGCTTTTTTGTACAGCCAAATGAATGGATTGAACCAAAATACAATACAAAACAATCTCGAAATCAATACATCAATGGTATGATTTTGTTCGCTGTGTACTTTTTCATGCTCTAAAATATTTTCTAATTCGGAAGCGGTGTATAAAGCGGAATTGTAAACGATGGTATTGAAATAGGAAAATGGAGCTACATTTTCTTTAGTATCTATAAATTTAAAATCAGCTTGTTGCTGAATGGATTTTCCTTTTAGAACAGCATTCAAACTATAAAAATCAAAGGCAAATTTGCCTAGTAAAAGAAGTATTCCAATTCCATAAGTAAGAGTCGTAAGCATGGGTAAATAATCTTCAAATGTTTTTTCTGGCGTATAATTCGGCATGGTGACATTTGACCAATTAATAGGAGTTGTAGTTGGTTCTATCCAGATTATTTTTGTGATAAAAACAAATGGTAAAAGAACTGAAGTGATTAATCCAGCCAATAAAAACCAACGATTACTGTTGAAAAAGGTTTCTTTTCGCAGCATTAAAAAATAGGCTAAATAAAATAGGACGATTAGTCCACTGGATTTGATGAGATAAATAAACAGTGCTTCCATACGCTATATATTATATTTTATTCTAGTTTATTACTTTTTTCTGCTGTTATAAAATGGCTCTTGATAAAGAATTATTTCTCTTCTTCCTGATTTTCAATCATCGTTAAAATCTCGCGTAATTCGGCAGCAGAAATTTTCTCTTCTTTGGCAAAAAAGGATACCATGTTTTTATATGAACTATTAAAGTAATTGTCGATTGCTGTATTCATGAAACGCTTTCTGTACTCTTCTAAACTAACGATAGGGTAGTATTGATGGGTATTCCCAAAAGCATTATGAGAAACAAACCCTTTTTCTTCCAGATTACGCACAATAGTGGAAAGCGTGTTGTAATGAGGCTGTTCTTCAGTAATTTCGGCCATGACTTCTTTTACAAAAGCTTTTTTGAGCCTCCATATAATGTGCATGATTTCTTCTTCTTTATTGGTTAACTTTTGCATGAGTTTTTTATTTGAATCAAACGTACAACTATATTTTTAGTTACGCAACTATGAATATAGTTATTTAACTAATTTTTTAGTTTTTAAATTATTTTGACTTGTTTATCAAGTTCTTTTGGAAAGATAAAATCACTGATTTTCAGGGGAATTGTTTTGAAAATGAGTTTGCGTGAGGGATAAAAGCTAGCTGCCAAAGTAGCGCGTATAGCCCGACCGCCTTGATAAAAGGGGCAGTTTAACCATCTAGTTAGTTTGCCCCTTTTATCAAGGCTGTCACGCCCAAAGTCTTAAAATAGGATTATTTATGTTCTATTTGAACGAGTTTTTGCAGCCAAACACAACCTAAAACGGAAAGAACGCCTAAGCTGCCCATGAAAAACCAATTGGTTTGGTAACCAAAATGGGCTATGAGTTCCAGTCCAGTTTTGGAACTTGCAATGTGAGCTAAGCTAAAACTCATGGTAAACAACGCCATGTAACGTCCTTCATGCCCTTTTGGAGCTCTGCTTAACGCAAAAGAATTAGAGAAAGGAAAGATAAACATTTCCCCAAAAGTGATTATGATGATACTGATTACTAATATTCCCGCCCAAGTGTTGATCAAAAGGAGATAAAAACTAATGGACATGAGTAAACAGCCCCAAAGGATAATTTTGAGTTTTTCAATGCCTTTTCTTTGGCTGAAACTGACAATAGGCATTTCCAAAAAGAAAATTAATAATCCGTTCAGGGATAATAAAAGTCCGCTTTGAAATTCCGTAAGCCCAAATTTCTCATTGTGGTATAAGGGTAAAGTGGTGAAAAGTTGAAAAAATAGCATGGCTGTGGCAAAACATACAAACAGGAATATCCAAAATATTTTGTCTTTAAAAACCGAAGCAGGTATTTCGGTTTCACTACTAAGGGTGTTTAAATCAGCAGGTTTTTTGCGTTCTTTTACCAATAAAGCAAAAATCAAAATGGAGACAATACAAGAACTTCCATCGACCCAAAAAAGTCCGCTGTATCCCAAATTCATGATGATTAAACCTCCCAAAGCCGGTCCGGCAGTAAAACCTAAATTAACCGCTAATCGTACTAAAGTCAATGCTCTGGTGCGATTTTCGGGCTTTGCATATGTACCCAGGGAAACAAACATGGCTGGACGAAACATATCGGCTACGGTCATGATAACAAACATTCCAATACACAAGCCCCAAAAAGTACGGATGTATTGCACTACGAACAACAGAATTCCACTGGTAAATAAACTGAAAACCATGATTTTATAAAACCCAATTTTATCAGATAATTTACCGCCAAGCCAGGAACCCAACATGGATCCAAAACCAAAAGAAACCATAATCCATCCTACTTGAGCGTAGGAAAATTGTAAATCTTCTTTCAAATATTTGGATAAAAAAGGCAAAACCATCGTGCCAGCGCGATTGATAAAAGTAATCAAGGTAAGAATCCATACTTCTCTTGTGAATCCTTTAAAATTGTTAATGTAGCGTTGGAAAGCGGTTTGGAGCATATATAAAGTTCTAATTTTGCAAAGGTAGAAAACTTTGTAGCGATGCGTCTTTGTAGCATTGTAACTTTTAAACTATTTTTGCTTAAAATTATATAGGACTATCCGCAAAGAAGACAAAATATTTTTTTTTACCATTAAGAAATTAAGTTTTATTCTTAATGAACCTTAATTTCTTAATGGTTCCAGAGAAAATAACTTTATTTTTAATGACAAAAATAATCCGATTATTATTAAAGCGGAAAGTCAAAAAGATATAAATATGAGAACACTATTCGCTTTGTTTTTTTTAGTGCAGTTTAATTTTGGCATTGGCCAGGAGCAATTCGATGTTTCGGCTGTTGCCAAATTTCAAAAGGATTTAAATACAGAATATGCAGATGTGAAAAAGAGTCCTTTGACAACCGAAGATTTGGCTGTATTTAAAGCGTTGGATTTTTATCCTGTGAATGAACATTTTTTTGTGATTGCTAAATTTGTTAGGACAAAAAAAGAAAAACCATTTGAGATGAAAACCTCGACGGACAGAAAACCGTTGTATGTAAAATATGGAGAAGTTTTTTTTACGCTTGATGGAAAAGAATTAAAATTGAATGTGTACAGGAATATTGAACTTTCGAAAAAAGCGTCTTATAAAGACTATTTATTTTTACCCTTTTCTGATTTGACTTCGGGAAATGAAAGTTATATAGGTGGAAAATATATCGATTTGAGAATCCCAAAAGGAGATGCAATTGTAATCGATTTTAATACTTCGTATAATCCGTATTGTGCTTATAGTCATAAATATTCCTGTCCAAAAGTACCTTTGGAAAACGATTTGAATATCGAAATAAAAGCAGGAGTTAAAAAATTTCACGACTAATGCAGTTCTTTAATTTACATACCCATAAATTCACGAATCAACCTGATGTGCTGGAGTTAGTGAATCAATACCCATGGGAATTTGATGCTGAGATTCCATTTTATTCTATTGGAATTCATCCTTGGTTTATTGTTGAAGAACGATTGGAATCTGATTTTGCGATAATCGAGGGCCAATTACAGGAGCCAAGTTGTCTTGCTGTGGGCGAATGCGGATTGGATAAACGAATAGCAATTCCAATGGAATTACAACAATTGGTTTTCGAAAAGCAATTGATTTTAGCGCAGAAATATCAGAAACCAGTTGTGATTCATTGTGTTGCCGCTTTTCAGGAATTGATTGAAATTACAAAAAAATTGAATATAACGGTTCCAATACTTATTCATGGGTTTTCCAAAAGTGAACAGTTAGCGAAACAGTTATTGGAAAACGGATTTTATATTTCGTTTGGGAAATATTTATTGTTAAATCCCGAGCTGGAAACGGTTTTTAAAAGCATGCCGAATGATCGATTTTTCTTGGAAACCGATACTGCGGAAGAAAGTTTGGCTACCGTTTATGCTTTGGCAGCAAAATACAAAGGAGTTTCAGTAGAAGAAATTCAAAAACAGGTGAATAGTAATTTTGATACTATTTTTAAACAAATAAACAGATAACCAAATTAACGAATAAACTTTTATTATGGCAGAGTGGACAGAAAGAGCCGAACTTTTATTTAAAAAAGAAGGTTTAAATAAATTGCAAAATGCAAATGTATTAGTCGTAGGACTTGGTGGTGTAGGATCCTTTGCTGCCGAATTTTTGGCGAGAGCAGGAGTGGGGAAAATGACAATTGTAGATGGCGATGTAGTTGATATTACCAATATAAACAGACAATTGCCTGCTTTGCATTCTACCGTGGGGCAACCCAAAGTTACCGTAGTAGGAGACAGATTGATGGATATTAATCCAGAATTGAAATTGACACGCGTGCAGGAATTTCTTTCGCCAGAGCGCGCTTTCGAAATTATTTCGGAGGAATTTGATTATGTTTTGGATTGTATTGACAGTGTAACCCCAAAACTGAATTTGATTATTGCGGCCAAAAGAAAAAGAGTTAAAATCATCAGCAGTATGGGTGCTGGCGGAAAGATGGAAGCTTCTAAAGTAAAAGTGACCGATATTACCAATACTGTCAATTGTTTCTTTGCAAAAACAATCAGACGACGATTGAAAGAAGTGAAAATTGACAAATTGAAAGTGGTATTTTCTTCTGAGATTCAAGATGAATCCAGTTTAAAAATGACTGACGGTTCTAATTTTAAAAAATCATTTTACGGAACGAACAGCTATATGCCAGGATTATTTGGATTGTATGCTGCAGAAACCGTGATTCGGTATTTACTTAAGAAATAGTTTTCAGTTTTCAGTTTTGTAGTATTCAGTTCTAAAAGCTAGAAAAAAAAATCTAATCCCGAAACTTCAGAACTAAAAATCTAAGAAGTCTTAAAATCTAATAATCTAAAATAAATGATACAAACAGTAATTTTCGACATGGATGGTGTAATTGTTGACACCGAACCGGTACACCGTTATGCCTATTTCAAACAATTTGACGAATTGAATATTGCAGTCTCGGAAGACTTGTATACATCATTTACAGGGAATTCCACTCGGAATATATTCCAGAAATTAAAAGAAAAATTTAATCTTGACCAAGAGGTAGAGGATTTAATTTTGAGAAAAAGATCCATTTTTAATGATGCTTTTGATAGTAAAGAAGATTTAGAATTATTAGAAGGTGTAGGAAAATTAATAAAAGAACTACACGAAAACGGAATCCAATTGATTTTGGCTTCCTCAGCTTCAAAAGTGACTATCGAGCGTGTTTTTAGTCGTTTTAAACTGCATGAATATTTTACTCATGTTGTGAGTGGAGAAGATTTTCCTAAATCAAAACCACATCCTGCCATTTTTGAGCACGCTGCGAGTTTATCGATTGCTCCAAAAGAAAGCTGTATTGTAATTGAAGACAGTACCAATGGGATTAAAGCTTCAAAAGCTGCGGGGATTTTTTGTGTGGGCTATAATAGCGTTCATTCAAAAGACCAGGATTTATCGGAAGCAGATGTAGTGATCAATAATTTCGATGAATTAGGTTTTGATAAAGTGAAAAATATTGATTCCAAATTAAGGAATAATTAACATTTAAGAATACCTGAATTTGTAAATTTGGAAAACATAAAACCAATACTATGAAAAATATTCTAATTGCATTTGCTATTATTATTGCAAATTTTACGATTGAGGCTCAAGTGAAAACGCCACAATCCAGTCCAAGAGCTATAATCAGCCAAACAATAGGTTTGACGGATGTAGAGATTAATTATTCAAGACCAAGTGCCAGAGGAAGAGCAGTTTTTGGTGATTTGGTTCCTTTTGGGAAAGTATGGAGAACTGGAGCAAATGAAAACACAACGATATCATTTAGTGATGATGTGATTATTGATGGCAAGACTTTGAAAAAAGGAAAATATGCTTTGTATACTAATCCTAAAATTGAAAGTTGGGATATAATTTTTTATAAAACTACTGATAATTGGGGAAATCCAGCGGAGTGGAATGAGGCTAATGTGGTCCTTAAAGCTACTGTTAAACCAGAAACGTTAACCAAAAAGGTAGAAACATTTACTTTAGGAATAAGTAATTTAGATAATAATTTTGCTTTTTTAGAATTATATTGGGAGAATTCTTATGCGGCTTTAAAATTTGAGGTTCCTACTCAAAAAACGGCTACTGCTAACATAGAAAAGGCATTAGCAGGTCCAACTGCCGGAGATTATTTCTCTGCAGCACAATTTTTATTTCAATCCAATGGTGATATTACAAAAGCAAGAACTTATGTTGATAAAGCTTTAGATATGAATCAAGATAAACCATTCTATTATTATCGTTTGAAATCTTTGATTCAAGCCAAACAAGGGGATAAAAAAGGTGCTATTGAAACGGCTAAAGTTTCACTTGCTGCCGCTGAAATTGCTAAAAATCAAGACTATGTTAAAATGAATAAGGAAAGCATAACAGAGTGGAGTAAGAAATAAATTTTCACTCGGTTTAATAAAAAAATCCCGTCTTGATTATTTCTAGACGGGATTTTTTTGTTTGAGCTAATCAATAACTAATTCTTTTTGCTTTCTGAAAATGGTCCATTGTAAAAGTAACGAAATCACAATAGTTAACATCGCACCAATGAAGTTGAGCCATAAATAGCCGAGTTTTTCTTCTCCACTTGGGTAAATGTAAATAGCAAAATAATAAATTATAAAAATGGTTAATTGACTAAAAATGGCACTGCTAAAAATGGCTTTAGCATGAACTTGTTTGATATAAAAACCAACTAAGAAAATCCCTAAAACGGTGCCGTAAAATATGGAACCAATGATATTTACCAATTGAATTAAATTTTCGAATAACGTGCCTATACAAGCAAAAAGAATGGCAATAACTCCCCAAACCAGTGTAAAAAACTTCGTAGCATTAAGATAATGCTTTTCTGATTTTTCTGCCTTTAAATTGCGTTTGTAAATATCTATCGCTGTAGTCGATGCTAATGCATTTAGTCCAGAAGCTGTAGATGACATGGCTGCAGAAATAATCACGGCAAGCAATAAACCAATAAGTCCTTTGGGTAAATAATTAAGAATAAAGTGAAAAAACACATAATCTTTATCGTTGGTCTCACTATGAATATCAGCTTTTAGGATAATTTCTTTGGCGCGATCTCTCAAATCTTTTTCTTTATTAGATAAGGCTACTAATTCTTTTCGAAGAATCGGGTTATCATAATCCTGATTGAGTTGATCGATATACAATAAATTAATCACCTTTTTATCTTCGGATAAAGCATCCAGTTTTTTTTCTAAAACATGATATTCGCCTTTGTATTGGGATTTCTCAACAATTATTTTATTGTTTGGATTAAAATTCAAAGGTACTGGATTGAATTGGAAAAAAACAAAAACCATAACTCCAGTAAGCAAAATGAAAAATTGCATAGGTACTTTTAATAACCCATTCATAATCAATCCCATTTGACTTTCCCGAACTGATTTTCCTGATAAATAACGTCCTACCTGAGATTGATCGGTGCCAAAATAGGCTAATGCCAAGAAAAAACCTCCAGTTATTCCACTCCAAAATGTGTATTTTTCTTCTGGATCAGTTGAAAAACTAACAATGTTCATTTTATCATTTGCACCAGCAATATGCATTGCATTACTAAAAGTCATATCATTTGGCAAATAATGTAAAATCAGAAAAAAGGTGATTAACATTCCGGACATAATCACAAACATTTGCTGTTTTTGAGTTACGTTTACGGCTTTCGTCCCTCCGGAAAAGGTGTATATGATTACCAATAAACCAATAATAATATTCATTACGGTAAGGTTCCAACCCAATATTGCGGACAAAATGATAGCTGGTGCATAAATGGTTAAACCAGTTCCTAAACCTCTTTGAAATAAAAAAAGTATTGCGGCAAGCGAGCGGGTTTTTAAATCAAATCGTTTTTCGAGGTATTCATAAGCAGTATAGACTTTGTATTTGTGGTATATTGGGATAAAAGTGACACAAATAACCACCATGGCAATTGGCAATCCAAAGTAGAATTGTACAAATCCCATTCCGTCATGATAGGCTTGCCCTGGAGTTGAAAGAAAAGTAATCGCGCTGGCTTGTGTGGCCATAACCGAAAGACCAACCACATACCAAGGTGTTTCATTACCGCCCAGAATAAAGTCTTCTACATTTTTACTTCCTTTTGTTTTCCAAGCGCCATAAATTACAATAAATAGTAAAGTGACTATAAGTACAATCCAATCAAATAGTTGCATAGTTTAAGAGTATATTTCCATTATTAGATAAAAAATCAAAATATAGATAACATTGGCTACGAGAACCCATGTATAGTTTTTTTTCCAAGTTTTTATTTTTTTTGTTTCCATTTTGGATTGTTTTAATTCTTGATTTTTTGAGCAGGAATGGTCACGGGCGATTTCAGCGAAATCATATTTGATACTAATCTAAAAGCGCCCGGAACACCTTCAGGTAATTCTCTGAACAAACTTAAACCGGTATAAATATAATACCCTTTTCCATAAGGAGCGACTAATAAAGCGCCATCTTTTGGTGTTTCCCCTTTATCATTTGATGATAAAATAGGAGTGAAGGCTTTATCAAATTCATTAGGATAATACAATCCTTGTTCCTGTTTCCAGCCTTCAAAATCTTTTGAAGTGATTTTATTTGGGAAATTCATTATAGGATGATTTGGTGCTAAAAATC
The DNA here is from genome assembly GCF_048158525.1 of Flavobacterium algoris. Lineage (NCBI taxonomy): Bacteria > Pseudomonadati > Bacteroidota > Flavobacteriia > Flavobacteriales > Flavobacteriaceae > Flavobacterium > Flavobacterium algoris. The sequence goes on along the minus strand of NZ_JBLNKT010000003.1, from coordinate 18,222 downwards.
GAACTTCAGCATTTTCCTCGGTAACTCTGTCTCCAGAAATTTTTAGGGCGATAGGCGCTATGTTTGGGGTTACAAGATCATTTGGGTTATTGTATTGTACAATCATTGTTTTCCCTTCTTTGATAAAATCAAAAAGAATACTTTGTTTGTTTGCCAATAATTTAACTGTATTATATGCACGAACTCCAGTCATCACTACATCAAAATAAGCTAATTTTTCAGGAGTTATTTCTTCGGGTTTTAGCAGTGTTACTTTATAGCCCATTTGCGATAAGCTTTTTGGAACTTCATCGCCGGCTCCCATGATATAACCAATGCGTTCCTCATTCGTTTTTAAATCCAGTTTGATAAATTTTGCTTCAGCTGGTTTCAAAACTTGTTGCTTGGTAATATGATTGTAATCGATTATGATTTGGTCCTTATCATATTGTGTATTGTCAATGACAGCAATACTTTTGGCGACAGCTTCACTGGGCTGATTTGGTGGAGTAACCTCAAAATAAACGATTTGCTCCATTCCCTTTTTTTCTAAATTAAAAGGAATTATTTTTGGAGAAACCATCCAGTTACTTGGTAATTCCAGTTGTAAATTACCTTTTACGGCATCTTTTCCAGCTTTGATTTTTACTGCTACAGTTTTATTTTTGTTATCCTTAAAAAGGGCTACTTTATCCAGAATACTGGTGGTTATTTCAGGAACTATATCTAAATAATTATACATTTCGCCTTTTACGCCATCATTGTATTTATAGACAACGGTTCGCTCAAAAGGAATATCAATTCCATTGATTTGCATGTTAAAAACCACTTTTACTTCCCGAATGATATCAGGAATTCCAATGTTCTTTTGATCATCTACCGTGTACATTCCTACTGTTCCATTATCTTTTAACCAATATGGTTGTGTGTATGCTATTGTTGTCGGTAATTGTAAATCGAGGTTGATGTTTTTTAAAATATTAGTATTTAAAGCTGCATTTTGAGGCGTGTTTTTCTCTTCCGGTAAAGTGGTGACACTCATTAATTGTATCGGAATAATACTTCTATTTATTGCTTCAATTTTTAGTTTTACAATGCTACCGGGAGTTGCTTCCTGGTTTTGGGCAACTGCTTCAAGATACAATCCGGAACAAGCAGCAATAATTTCTTTTATTGCAGAAGATTTTAATGTGGTCCAATGCTTTTCGTCTAAAGATTGCATCATCGTATAGGCTTTCGCCAAATTTGGAATACTGGCCGAAGGATTTGTATAATCAAACTGAGAGGCGATGGTTGTCAATAATTCTCCGATAGGTTTCCCGCCTTTTACACGGTTCCAACTCGTGTCGATTCCTTCAAAAATTGAAGATTTATTTTTTAATGGTTCGCCATTTATAAATTCTAAATACTCGGTTTCCTCACCACGACTTCCGGTACTGCCAAAACCCTGTGATTGATGGCGACTGCGGCTTAAAGCGGCAATTTCCTGATTTGATTTTCCAATTGATGGAAAATAAGTGCCTATTTGCATCTCCATCAAATTTGATTTATCAGCGGCATCAAATTTTTCTTTGCTACCATAAAACCACCATGAGGTATTAAAAAACTGGCGTTTGGGTTGCCAAGGTTGCACTAATTTTAATTGTTCCGGAAAAATGGTTGGATTATTGGCTAAATCAAAACTTTCTACGCTCAACATTGCCGATGCAGTATGATGACCGTGTGTAGTTCCTGGAGAACGATGATCAAACCGATTGATGATTACATCAGGTTGAAATTTTCGAATAGCCCAAACTATATCAGAGAGTACTTTTTGTTTGTCCCAAATTTCTAATGTTTCAGTTGGATTTTTAGAAAAACCAAAGTCATTGGCACGGGAAAAGAATTGTTCACCACCATCAATTTTTCTGGCTTCTATAAGTTCTTGAGTTCTTATTACTCCTAATAATTCGCGCAATTGTGGACCTATTAAATTTTGCCCTCCATCACCTCGCGTTAGTGATAAGTAGCCAGTTCTTGCTTTAGTCTCATTTGATAAATAAGAAATCAAGCGGGTATTTTCATCATCAGGATGAGCAGCTATATAAAGTACTGAGCCTAAAAAATTAAGTTTTTGAATTTGATTATAAATTTCAACAGAATTTAATTTTTGAGGTTGTTGAGCGATTGCTATTTGAAAACAAAAAAGAAATAGTAGAATCGCTTGCAGGTGTTTTTTTTGCATTATTTTGAATTTAATTTGCAATAGCTTCAAATGTAGGAATTAAATAATTTTTTCTGAAATGTTTTTGGTTTTCTTTAAAATAAAAATTTGATTTAATAAAAAAAAGAGAACCAATTTTGGCTCTCTCTTTTTTGATCATTTTTTTGATAACTTATAAAGTATTAGTGTCTTCCGTGTCCATTACCATTTCCTCGTCCATTACCTTCATTACCTCTACGGTTATCGTGGTCTCTGCGATTATCATGTTCTCTACGATCGTCTCTTCTGTTATCATCGTCTCTGCGATTGTCATATTCTCTGCGATTATTGTTATAACCTATATTTCTTTGATCATTACCACGGTACCCTCTGTAATATCTTGATCTATCATTATCAAAGTTTCTGTAAGGTCTTGAACCGTGATAATCATTTAAGACTACTTTGTATCCACCATATAAATCGTAATTTCTATATTGTCTCGGTAAATATCTTGATCGAATCCATCTTCCTTCTCCAAAATAAATAAACTGAGTTGCTCTTACATCATAATAAGCTTCAACATCTGGTAAATAATAATACTCAGCTTCGGCATATCCTGAAGGACCCCAATCTGGCCGTGTACCAATGTTTAAACTTACTGAAACTTGTGCATGTATTGTACTGGATGCAAAAAGTATAATTCCTACGGCGATTAATTTTAATGTTCTCATTTTTCAAATATTTAATTAGTAATAATTTTATATTAACTCAATTTGTCAATACTTTTTAGTCAAGCCAACAACTGTGCCAATATAGATTTTTTAACATTTAATTAAGATTTGATTGCTAAAAAAAAGAGAAGCGGTAAAGCTTCTCTTTTGATTCTATTTTTTAAAATTTAATTATAGTAAAAGGATCAATAAAAGGATTATAATTATAATAGCTCCAACTGATAAATAAACACCGTTTCCAGTTGATCTTAACTCAGCTTTAATGGCTCTAACTTCTTTTCTAAGTACTTTCTTCTCTGAAGATTTCATTGAAGATTTGTCCATTGCTTTTATTTCATCTAAACGAGAAAGCAACGTTTTAACATTTTCAGGAACTTCTTTTGTATTGCTTGTTACTGCAATTGGATTTTTTTCGGCAGCAATACTATTGGTTGGAATAACTGTTAATGATAGTACCATTATCATTAAATAAAAGGTAACTTTTTTCATCTTGTTTCTGTTTTTGATTAAACACTATTGTTCCTGTAAATATAAAAAATAATTAATAATAAATTTCATATAATTGTATGTCAAAATAATATTTTCAAAACTAAAAAAAAGAATATCGATAGTAATAGGCTAAAAATTAAAGGACCACTTTTAAATCATTTTATTAGAGGTTGTATCAAAAAGAGAGTCCCAATTTGGGACTCTCTTTTTGATTGTATGAATCAGTCTTAATGTTTCCCATTTCCATGGCCACCATTTTCTTTTTCATTTCCTTTTCCATTTCCTTTTTCATGACCACCATCTCTGCCACCTTGATTTCCGTTATCTCCGTGGTTGCCATTATTACCGTTATTTTTATATGCTTTATTATTGTTATTCCCTCTTGAACCTATAGCTCTTTGAGGAGCACCATGATATCCTTTGTAATATTTTACTTTATGATTTTTAAAGTAACTGTAAGGTCTTGAACCATGATAATCATTCAATACAACTTTGTATCCATTGTACAGATCGTAGTTTCTGTATTGTCCAGGTAAGTATCTTGAACGGATCCATCTTCCTCCATTAAAATAAATAAACTGTGTTGCTCTTATGTCATAATAAGCTTCTACATCAGGTAAGTAATAATAATCTACATTAGAATATCCTGAGGGACCCCATGACGGAGCTGTACCTATATTTACATTTACTGAAACTTGTGCATGTATCGAACTTGTTACTAAAAGGATTATTCCTGCCGCAATTAATTTTAATGTTTTCATTCTTCAAATATTTAATTAATAATTATTTTATATTCACTATTTAAGTCAATACTTTTTGTGTAAATCCAACAATTGTGCCAGTTTAAAATGGATAATCTATTATTGGATTTTTAGTTTTCATAAAAAAAGAGAAGTAATATAGCTTCTCTTTAAATTTTATTTTGGAAACCGGATTACAATAAAAGGATCAATAAAAGGATAACGATTATAATTGCACCAACTGATAGATAAACACCGTTTCCAGTTGATCTTAACTCAGCATTAATGGCACGAACTTCTTTACGAAGGGCTTTTTTCTCTGATGATTTCATAGATGATTTATCCATTGCTTTAATTTCATCTAAACGAGAAAGCATTGTTTTAACGTTTTCTGGAATTTCTTTTGTATTGCTTGTTACTGTAATTGGATTTTTTTCAGCAGCAAAAGTAGTGGTTGGAATTGCACTTAATGATAATACCATCATCATTAAATAAAAGGTAACTTTTTTCATCTTGTTTTTTTTAGGATTAGTTGATATGTTTTTTATTAATGTAAAGATAAAGCGAAACTGAAATAAGGGACTTATAGAATTATTGTATTAAATTATATAATTCACACTTTAGAAATGGAAATATTTAATTTTTGTAATTCCCTTTTAATTAGTGGGTTGTGTTTTTTATTATTTATAAATGACAGTGCGAGGTTTTGCTAATTCAAAATCCTGAAAACCAAAATCAGTAGTCTCAAAAGAATTAGTTTTAAACACATTTTCTCCGATATCTGGAATTGATGGATAATAAGAAAGTGATATTTGGAAAGAACTAAATACTAAATAATCATTATTTATAATAAAACCAATCCCAATTTTTGAATATGCTTTATTTTCTCCAAGTCTTTTTTGAGAATTTCCAAGCATAGCAATTGAATAGTTAAAATATGGATTTACCCGAAATCCCCATAAATCCCAGGGAGAATACGCTTGAGTTTGTAAAGTCAACACTGCTTTTTGAGTACCATATTCAGCACTTGTAAAACCAATTAGTCCATTATTTTCATTAATTGATAACTTATCTCCAATAGAATTTAACCGGTTTATCCCTAAAATAAGTTGAGGCTTAATAAACTGTCTTAATTTCCATTTTCCAATGTCAATTAAATTAGTGAAATAATTTGCCTGAAAAGAAAAAGCTGTCTGGTTTGTGGTCGATTTATCAAAAAAAGAACCTAGTTCCATATTGGTACTTAAAAAGCCCCATTTGTAAAAATTCCCAAAAGCAGCTCGACAACCCAGATAGAATCGACCAGTGTTATTTTTATATTGATACCCGCCGGTTATTCCATAAATTTTCCCAATGGGAACATCCTCTATAACTCCATTTTTAAAAATATATTTGTCTTCAACAAATAGTCGTGAAGTAACACCGATTCCAGCAAGAAAAAATTTTTCTCCAGAATAGAAATCGATTGGATCATATACTATTGTAGGACTTTCTATGTATTTTATATTTAAAAAGCGCCCTGATAAAATTAGATTTGTGGTTCTGTCTCCCTCAGTGTTTCCTTTAAAAATTTTAAAAGCGTGTCCCACCCATACATCTTGTGAATTGTATTTAAAATTTTGTTTGGCATATATCAAATTGGAATCCTGAAGTGTATCTTTCCTAAATTGCTGATCAATGTAAATTCCAGCGGCCCATTTTGCAAAAGGAGAATAAAATGGACGATCAATATTCACACTTTTACCATAATAATTATCTAAATCAATATGATAATTAAAAGTAGTTTTGATAAATGTATTCTTAATGTTGGGAATACTATAAGTTAAACTATAAGCTTTTTTTCCATCGCTGAACCTGGTTTTATATTCATTGTCAATTTCATGGCCAGATCCTAAAAAGTTTCGTTCATTTAATTCGAAAGTTGCTCTGGAATTAGAAATGGATCCTTTTGGAATAATGCTCCAAGTATCCAATACCCGAATATAAACATCAACTGAATCAGGATTGTTTTTAATTAATTGAGGCGTTATACTAACTCTGCTAACGAATCTTTGAGTTCTAATCAAACGTTCTGATTCTTTTACTAATAAGGAGTCCAATGGTTCATTTTCTCTGATGAGCAATAAATTTTGAATTGCCAGTTTATTTGTCTTAATGTGTATTCTGTTTCCGCTTCTTTCTGCCCAATTTCGAGCTTCTCTGGTAGAATCAATTTCTGAAAATCCAAACGGATCAAGCGTTGTAATGTTTATATTTCTAATGGTTCTACCTTCAAAAGCAAGGTACTTTTTGTGTATTACTTTTTTCTTTTTAGTTTTTACATTAACGGGTTCAAAAATTAAATGATGCAACATATTTGTGAACTTTCTTTTTTTGGAATAGGTTTGAATATCCTTGTACACTTCAGAAGAATCTTTTTTGGGCTTATTTACCTGCGAAAAAGAAATCTGAAAGCTACAAAAAAGTAAAAAAAATAAAATCAGTTTTTGTTTTTGAAGCATCTTAAAAAAATTAACTTTAAAATAGATTTTTAAATTTAAGCGCCTAGTTTTCAGTCCGATTTATATCAGATTCTGTCGTCGTTTCTGTCGTTGTTTCCGTAAATATTGGAACCGCAATATCTGTTTTAATTATGATTGTTTCTGTCGATGAATCTGAATCAAAAAGGGGTAATTTTATATTGCGCCACGTATAGGTTTTGGGTAAATGATCACCCATTAAATAGCCCCAAGGTTCTAAGGATTCAATTCTGTCAAAAATTACTTTTAAAATAGCTAATATTGGAATTGCTAAAAACATTCCTGAAATCCCTGAAATTGTACCGCCAATGATAATGCCTATTATAGAAACAAAAGCATTGATTTCTACTTTTGAATTTACAATCATTGGAACAAGAATATTGTTGTCTATTAATTGAACTATTATATTTACAACGATAACACCAATCATAATAGACAAATCAGGAGTGCCGGTAAGTGAGGCAACAATGCTTAAAACTCCGGCAAAAAGAATTCCTATATATGGTATAAGATTTAGAATTCCAGTAATAATTCCTAATAGAATAGCATATTTGACACCAATAATCATAAATCCTAAAGTCGTTAATGCAGAAACAGCTATCATTTCTAAAATTAAACCTACGATATACCCTTTTACAGCAACTTTAATTTGATTTAAGATGTCCTGCAATTCAGTATGATATTCTTTTTTAAATAATTTGGATAAAAAAAACATAAAATGAGTTCTATACAAAAGGATTAAAAAAGTATAAATAGGGATTAAAGTTATATTCAAAAGGGTATCAGTAAAAGATAATAAGGTCGTTCCTATAATTTCTTTTCCTTTTTCCATTGAATCTTTAGTAGCATTATCAAGGTACTTATTTTGTTCTCTGGAACTGATTTGAAAATTCTCTTTTATGAATTGTTGAATATGGCTAAAATGTATTGTAATGTTTTTTTCAATTTTATCAAAATCATCAATGATTGTACTTATTTGAAAAGATATAAATGTAAAAACACCTATAATAACAGCCACAAAAAGAAGTACTGAAATCATTACTGCTAAAACATGAGGAAAACGTAATTTGACTTTAAAAAAAAGAGCGATTGGTCTTAATAATATAGCAAATAAAAACGACATCAATATTGGGATTAATATGTTTTGGCCGATATAAAAAATATAGGTAAGACTTATTAAGCTTAATAATACCAATGCAAGCTTTGCGTAGAAAGGGAGTTTTATTATTTCGTTCATATTTTAGTTTTTTATAGATGTTAAAACTATTTCTAAATTTAACAAGCAAATATGATAGAATAAAAAATCTAAAGCATTATAGATTTTTTTAAAATAGTTATATAATTTACACTTATAAAACTATAAATTCAGTAATAGAGTGAATAAGAGTGAAGTATTTAAAGTAAAATTAATCTATGAATTCTTTATCATCAAAATGATTTTTCATAATTGAAATTCCTTTTTGCAAAAGCAAATTATTAGGAAAGATGACCATTTCTCCATCATGGGTTCTTAAGTAGACATGAAAAGCCCCAATATCTTGAATTTCAGCTTCAATAGGAAAATCTTTATCATGAATTTTTATTACATCACCAATTTTAAACGGAAAAGAAAAGAACAAAATAATACCAGATGTGATGTTACTCAAAATGGACCATTGGGCAACCATTGCAACTCCAACAATGGTTGTAACAGAGGAAAGTGCAATGAAAATATCTTTAGTTTGAACTCCCCATATTATTATTAAAGCACTTACCGTGAGGATATTAATTAATAAATGAATGTATTTGATAACTAAATTAGTTCGATGCTCAATAGTATGACTAGATTTAGCATAGCGTCTTACCAGTTTTGTAGAGATAATTCGCAATGAAATTAAAAAAACTAAAACAATTCCAGTTCCAATTAGTTCTCGTGTAAAATCATTTAAAAAAATCATATTTCCGGTTTTGATGCTAATTTACAAAAATATTCATAAACTTTATCGGTTGGCATACCCATAACATTGGCATAGGATCCTTCAATTTTTGAAACACCAATAAAACCAATCCATTCCTGAATTCCATAAGCACCCGCTTTGTCATACGGTTTGTAATTTTCAAGATAATAGAGAATGGCTTCATCACTTAATTCATTAAAAGTAACTTTTGTCAGTTCATTAAGAACCGTTGTTGCTAAAGTAGTTTTGAAACAAACCGAGGTAATTACTTCATGGGTAGTATTGGATAATGATTTTAGGATTTCAAAAGCATCTTGTTGATCTTTTGGTTTACCCAAAGCCTTATTATTATGCCAAACAATCGTATCACTTGTTATTAGAATATCTCCGGGTTGCAATTCACCTTCAAAAGCACTGGCTTTCAATTCAGCCAAATAATCAGTGATTTCCGCCGCTTTTAGTTCAGGAGGATAAATTTCTTCGATTTCTTTTAACTTGATTTCAAAATCTAAATCTAAATCTTTGAAAAACTGTTGGCGTCTTGGAGAACCGGAAGCTAGAATCAGGTTGTATTTTTTTAATTTATTTCTAAGCATTATATTTCATATTTATGGTAATAATAACAATGGATACAATCCCGAAAAAGAGAATCCATTTTAGTAATAAGCTCAATTGAGAAAAGTCTTTTTTTGTTTTTGCATTCCAAATTTTAAAAGTAAAATAAAGAAGCGGTCCTAATACTGAAAGCATTAAATAAAGTGTGGTAAACTGCAACTGAAAAAGATAATTGTTTATATAAAAAAGAATAGCTAAAACAGGAATGAAACTTAACGCAAAAACTATTTTTGAAGTTCGGTTGATTCCTATTGCAATAGGTAATGTATTCATTCCTTGATTGTAATCGCCATTTACATCTTCTAAATCTTTCACTATTTCCCTAATGAGATTAAGAATAAATGTAAACAAAGCATAATCAAGAAGAATGGAAAAAATCACTGCCATTTCCTGTTGATTGCCTTCATAAGTTGCTGGATATAAATCGAAAATACCAATGATAATTACACTAAACGCGAGTAATAAAGCAACAATAACATTCCCAATGAGTATCATTTTTTTTAAACTTGTAGCATAAAAATAAAGTGTTGCGGCAATTAAAATAAAGATGGAAGCAAAGCCAGGTTTCTGTATAACATTCGATAAATAAAAACCAATACCAACACCAATGCAATTAAGGACAACATATATATTGTAAGCCTTTGCTTCAGAAATACTTTTACCAACAATTACGTTATTGGGTTTGTTTATGGTATCCGTATCTTGGTCAAATATATTATTAATAACATATCCGCCGGCTGCTAGTAAAATGGTAGACAGGACTAATAATCCATATTGCCAATCATTTAGAGTCAAAGAAATATTCTGAAATTTAAAAAAAGCATACCTAAAAACAAACTGCATAAAAGCAAGCATGAGTAGGTTTTGGTATCGAATGAGTTTTAGGAACTTCATATTAGTGTTCAGTGATTAGTTTTTTAGTGTCCAGATAGGAGGAGCTGGTATTCAGTGGTCAGTTTTTATTGTTCATATAAAATTGAAATAAATTACTTTTTATTAATCATCGCAACTGATTACTAAAAAACTAATCACTGATTACTAATCAATCGTGTTTCCCATCAAAATGTGCCATCCATTTTCCTTGCGCTTTCATCACTTGCTCGATTACATCACGAGCGGCACCTTTCCCACCATTTTTATGTGAAATATACCTTGAAATGGCCTTAATTTCGGGACTTGCATCTTGTGGACAAGCAGGTAATCCCACTAATTTCATGACGTGATAATCAGGAATATCATCTCCCATGTATAAAACATGTTCAGGCTTTATATTGTAAACATCAGTGTATTCATCAAATGTTTCCACTTTATTTGGTGTCCCTAAATGAATGTCAGTAATCCCTAGATTTCTTAGTCGAACTCTGACACCTTCATTGCTTCCTCCTGAAATAATGCAAACATTATAACCGCTTTCTACAGCTGCTTTCATGGCATAACCATCACGAATATTCATGGTGCGCAGAATTTCTCCTTCATTGGTTACAAAAACGGAGCTATCAGTAAGGACGCCATCTACATCAAATATAAACGTAGTAATATCATTCATTATTTCTTTATAACTTTTTGCCATTATGCTGTATTGATTGTGTTAGTGTTTTATAAATTTTTAGATAATTTTCATTGGATAAAAAGGCTTCATGCGCTTCAATAGTAGCACTATCATTACGTTTTGCAGGTCCAGTTTGCGCTTCCTCTGGTGAAAGTACCATTATTTTCTGGGCAGTTTCGGCAATAAGAGGTTTTAAAATTTCAAATGGAACTTGATGTTCCTGGCAAATTTCGCTTCCTATTTGGTACAGATGATTGGTGAAATTATTTACAAAAACTGCAGCAACATGTAATGCTTTGCGTTGCTCTGAATTGATAGCGAAAACTTTGTCAGAAATTGCTTTTGCCACTTTATCCAATAATTGAAAATCAGTTGCATTTTCGCTTTCTAAACAAATTGGAATAGTTTTAAAATCAACGGCTTTATTTTTGGTGAATGTTTGCAAGGGATAAAAAACGCCTTTTCGATTATTATCATCCAAAGCATTCAAAGAAACACTTCCGGAAGTATGAACCACCAAACGATTTTTGAACGGAAGTTGGGAAGAAACCTCGGCAATTGCATCATCCGAAACGGCTATGATATACAAATCAGCTTCTACCAAAGCATTCCAATCATCAGCGATTTTATCATAATCAAGTACGTGCGACAAATTCGCAGTCTGCCTTGAAAAGACTTGAACCAATTCGATTTCTGATCCCAAATTTTGAGAATCCTGAAATGCCGCAATCAAATGTTGCGCTACATTTCCAGAGCCAATAATTATTACTTTAATCATTTGACAAAATTAGCAAAAAAATATTAAGAGTTTTATTCGAATTTGGGATAGCTTATAAACCGAAATTAGCAATGAAATATGCTTTTTTATCAAAAAACAGAAAGGGGTATTTTTGGATTAAATTAACAATTGTACGAATATAGAAGTCAACATTTTTAAGTACTTTTGTCGCACTTTAATAAAACGTAATCCCTTACAAATGATTAAAAAAATATCCTCTATTTTGTTTTCTACTCGATTAATGGCCATGCTTTTCTTAACATTTGCAATCGCAATGGGTACAGGAACTTTTATCGAAAGTAAATACAACACTGATACTGCTAAAATTTTGGTTTATAATGCTTGGTGGTTTGAAGCTATAATGGTCTTTTTCATGATTAATTTCATTGGAAATATTAAAAGATATCAATTGTTGAAAAAAGAAAAATGGGCTACATTATTGCTTCATTTGTCTTTCGTATTTATCCTTTTGGGAGCTTTCGTAACCCGATATATCAGTTATGAAGGAATGATGCCCATTCGCGAAGGCGCAGCAGAAAATCAAGTTTTTTCAGATAAAACCTTTCTTACTGTTTTTGTTGACGGAGATTACAAAGGGGAAATGAAACGTAGAGTTTTTGAAAAATCATTGTTGCTTTCGCCTGTTACCAATAATAATTTTACAATTTCAGATAAATTTGCCAACACTAATTTTGAAGTAAAATACAAAAACTTCATTATGGGCGCTACTGAATATATTAAACCGGACCCTAAAGGTTCTTTATATTTCAAAATTGTTGAAGCCGGTGATGGCGGACGTCATGAACACATGCTGAAAGAAGGTGAAATACAAAATATCCATAACGTTTTATTTTCATTGAATAAATATACTGAGGGTGCAATAAACATCACTATTACTGGTAATACCAGCACTATCCAAACGCCATTTGAAGGTAATTTTATGCGTATGATTGATAAAATGCAAGGAAAAGTAACTAAAGGTGATGCGCAGCCATTAATGATGCGTTCTTTATACACTATTGGCGAAATGCGTTTTGTATTTCCTGATCCAGCAGTTAAAGGAGTAATAGATTATCAATCTAAAAATGATTTTAAAGCTAAGAATCATGAAGATGCTTTGGTTTTAAGTGTTACGGCTGACGGAAAAGAAAAAGAAGTTACAATTTTAGGTTCCAAAGGAAAAATAGGTGAATCTAAAACAGTAAAAATAGGAAATATAGATTATACTTTTTTCTATGGAAGCAAAGCTTACGTTTTGCCATTCAAGATAAAACTGAATAAATTTCTTGCTAAGAAGTATCCAGGAACAGAAAAAAGTTATTCTTCGTTTGAAAGTAAAGTTACTGTTCAGGATTCCACAAACTCATTTGATGCCCAAATTTATATGAATCATGTTCTAGATTATAAGCAGTTTCGCTTTTTTCAATCGGGTTTTGATCCTGACGAGAAGGGAACGATATTATCTGTAAACCACGATTTCTGGGGAACCTGCATCACTTACAGCGGTTATTTTATGTTGTTTTTTGCAATGATGTCGATTATGTTTACCAAATATTCTCGTTTTGCTGATTTGAAAAGAAAACTGGAAAGCATAAAAACGAAGAAGGCTACCCTATTGACTATTTTGGTTTTGCTATTCAGTTTTAATGGTTTTTCTCAAAACCATGAGGAGCATCAACATCAAGTTCCAAATGAGAAACAAATTGATTCGTTATTGAATAAATACAAAGTTCCTGAAGATCATGCAGCTAAATTTGGACGATTAATTATTCAGGATGCTGGAGGAAGAATGAAACCGGTGAATACTTTTTCATCTGAATTGCTTCGAAAAGTAAGTCATATGGAAACCTATAAAGGCATGAATTCTGATCAGGTATTATTGTCTATGACACAATATGCTAAAGTTTGGATTGAAGTTCCTATTATTTATATTAAAGCAGGTAATGATAGCATTCGTAAGATTATAGGAATTGATAAGGAAGCAAAATACGCTCCTTTTATCTCTTTTTTCGATGAGAAAGGAAATTATAAACTGTCTTCTTATTTGGATGATGCATTCAAAACTGCAAATCCAGATCAATTTCAAAAGGATTTTATCGAGACGGATAAGAAAGTAAATCTAATGGAATCAGCTTTGAGTGGAAGAATTCTTAAGATTTTCCCTATTCCGAATAATGCGAATAACAAATGGATTTCCTATTTAGAATTGAATGAATCTGGAATGAAAGGAATGGATGCCACTTATACTAAAAGTGTATTACCATTATATTTTGGAACTTTAAACGCCGCGGCTGATACTAAAGATTATAAAACGGCAAATGAGCTATTAGAAAGTATAAACGGTTTTCAGAAAAAATTTGGAGCTAAAGTAAGACCAAGTGAATATAAAATTTCATTGGAAATCTTGTATAATAAATCCGATATTTTCAAGAATCTTTTCATGGCTTATTTTACAATTGGCTGTTTAATGCTTGTGTTTACGATTCTTAATATCATTTTCGAAAAAAAGACCTTACGTATTGTAATTAATTCTTTTCATATAATCATTGGGATATTATTTGGGTTGCATACTATTGGGTTAATAGCCAGATGGTTTATTTCTGGTCACGCACCTTGGAGTAATGCTTATGAATCGATTATATATGTGGCTTGGGCGACGATGTTTTTTGGTTTGGCTTTTGACAGAAAATCAAAACTTACTGTTGCTGCTTCGGCTTTTGTAACTTCTATGATTTTGTTTGCGGCTTTTATGAACTGGATTGATCCTGAAATAGCTAATTTACAACCCGTTCTTAATTCATATTGGTTGATGATTCACGTAGCGGTAATCGTTGCGAGTTATGGTCCATTTGCATTAGGAATGATTTTAGGAACTGTTTCTCTTCTGTTGATTTTGTTTACCAATGAAAAAAACAAAGTTAAGATGGACTTGAATATTCAGGAAATTACCTATATCAATGAAATGTCTTTAACTATTGGTTTAATCATGCTTACCATTGGAAACTTCCTTGGAGGTCAATGGGCTAATGAAAGTTGGGGTCGTTACTGGGGATGGGATCCAAAAGAAACTTGGGCTTTAATCAGTATTATGGTTTACGCTTTTGTGATTCATGCCAGATTTGTTCCTTCTTTAAGAGGTAAATGGATTTTTAACCTGATGAGTATGTTTGCTTTTGTATCCATTTTGTTTACGTATTATGGCGTTAATTTTCACTTGGTAGGATTGCATTCGTACGCAAGTGGTGAAGCTAAGTCATTGAGTTGGATTTGGTATTCATTAGGTACAATTGCTTTATTTGGAGCTGTTTCGTATCCAAAATACAGAAAGTATTATAAGAAATAAGAATTGGATTAATTCTATAAAAAAGGTTCAACTTTATTGTTGAACCTTTTTTTTTATTCGTTAAATTCGACTTTTACCATTTTATAATATTCTAATGGTGAAACACCAGATATCTCTTTAAAACTAGTAAAAAATGGATTGTATGAAGTAAATCCAACCTTTTTTGATAGGGAGTCTAAGGTGTTGGTTTTTAAATAGTTTAATTCTATATGCTTTATGGCATCGTGAATTCGGATTACTTTTTTATACTCAGAAAAGGAAATTGTTGAATGGTATTTAAATATATAAGAAATATGACTTTTTGGGATATTCAGTTTGTTAGAAAAATCAGTAAGTGTCATTTTTGAGTCTCTAAAAGTTTCATATTCAAAAGATAACTTTTCAATATGATCTATATATGTTAGAATATTTTTGTCTATTTTTTCTTTTAAAATACTATGTTGACTATTATTTAAATTGATATTAGGAGTTATTTTCCAAATTTCATTTAGAACTAAATCAGTTTTTTTATTTTCATTTATTTTCTTGTTAAGCGCATTGTAGCCATATAGTATTTCTGGAGTAATTAGTATTTTAATTAAAATTAATAACCAAATACAAGAGGAGATCCATTGGTAGTTAAATCCTTTCATACTTTGATTGTAATATAGATCTATAAAAAGAGCTGTGATAAGTCTAATTGATATCAATACAAGTGCAATAAGTAAAAAGGAAGCCCAGTTATTAATCACTTTATTTTGTTTCATAATTACTTTTACTACACCTTTTTTTGACCAAATATTTTTTTTTAATATTCGATATGATAGTACATTATAAAAAACAACAAATGAAATAAAGACGGCATATAGAAAAAGTTTTAAACCAAGTATTGGAAAACCTTGATTATTAAGTATAATCCCTAATATGGAAAAAGACAAAGGGAATATGAAATGATATAACTCCTTAGTATTAAATACTTTTTCATTTGCAAATAAATTTTTGAAATACAAATAACAAAGTGGGATTACAACTGATGAAAAGTTAGAATAGGTAAAGTAGATGTTTTTAAAAGAGGAGTCTGATACAAAATAGGTCAACCCATTTAAGAAAAACCGTAAAGACATTATGATTATCAGTAAGACTATATAAAAGTTCATAATCTTATTTGATTCGTAATTATTGTAAATTAAGGTAATGGTCAGTAAACCTATAAGGCCAGTAATGATGAAAAGTAAATTTGTCAGCATTTTAAATATTTAATTTTAATGTTTTAAAAATAGATAATTTATATATGAATATCTAATTATTTTAAAGCTATATATTTTAAGAAGGACAGATGAAATATCGCCTAATTTTTATGTTCTCAGATATAGAAAGAGTCTTTAAACTACTTATTTTCAGTTTTTAGTTACTAAAAACTGAAAAACTGTTACTGATTATGGTTATTATCAGTCATTTCTATTTTTATCGATGAACGGCAAATAATATAGCTTAAATTTGATAAAAATAATTTTTATGAGGTATTTACTTATATTTTTTACTATAACTTTCCATGGTCAAGTATTGCATCACCAAATGCTTTCCTCACAAGGAATCTCTAAAAAAATACCAGACGGTTTGATCGTAACACAGACTATTGGTCAACAAAGTCTTATAGGTACTTCTAGTAACAAGTATGTGGTTATGCAGGGATTTCAGCAAAGTGTTTGGGGCAAATATATTTCTTCAAATTTATTAGATGATATCAAGACGACAACTTACCCAAATTCATTTATTGAAACTGTTAGTTTTGAATTTTCAAAACCAATTAATCAATTAATAAACATAAATGTTTTTGATATAAGTGGGCATTTGGTTTTTGAACAAAAGATTAAACCCAATAATACTATTTTGACTATTCATTTACCGTCACTACCTAGTTCAGAATATTTAGTTCGATTAAATACGGATAACTTCAATTATTATACTAAAATTATAAAACGATGATAAAAAACTACTTTCCACTTACTATTTTGATTACTGCACCCGATTATTTTTCCGATAAAATTATCTCAACTAGAAATTAATTTCTGGAAATCTTATTAATTATGAATAAGATTTGAGGTGTAATTTCACATTTTCTTTTGATTTATTCTTGACTTTATATACAAGTTTAGAATACCTAAAAACAATTAAGGAAGGTTATTATTCAATACCAATCAACTTTATCACGGCATTCATTTTAACAATAATTCATTTAAATTATGAGAAAAATAATTTTACTTTTTATACTTTTTTTAGGTGCCAAAAGTTTTGCACAAACCAATGGGATTACCTATCAAGCTGTAATTTTAAATCCTAATGATAAACAATTACCAGATGTAAATTCAAATACACCACTTGTTAGTAAGGATGTTTGTATATTGTTTAAATTCTATGATGAATATTCAAAATTAGAATATCAAGAAGTTATTCAAACGAAAACAGATCAATACGGTATGGTCAATTTAATCATAGGAACCGGATCACAAACAGATGGTTATGCGACTTCTTTTGAAACTATTTTATGGGATTCCATGAAAAAAAGTTTAGTAGTTGGTATAAGTACAAATGGAAATTGTTCTTCATTTACAGAAATAAGCAATCAACCATTTACTTATGTTCCTTTTGCCTATTCATCGATAAATGCCACTAATGTCGTAGGTGTTGTTTCTATTGAAAATGGTGGTACAAATGCAACGACTCTTCTGGATGCAAGAAAGAATTTAGTTATTGAAAATATTGATAATACAAGTGATTTAAATAAACCTCTTAGTTTAGCAGAGCTAAATGCATTAAGTTCAAAAGAAAATAGTTCAAATAAAAGTACAAATGTTATTGTTGACGGTGATTCTGATGTAAAATATCCAAGTGTAAAATCAGTAAAAGAATATGTAGACGCTAATGTTTCAACAAATAATTTAGGTTTAGAATCGGAAATCTCACGAGCTAAATCTGAAGAAACAACAATCGGTGCTAACTTGGCAACAGAAGCTGGAGTAAGAACTTCAGCTGATACTGCGTTAGGAACAAATTTAACTACAGAATTAACCAGAGCTACCGCAGCAGAAACTACAATTGCCGCTAACTTGGCAACAGAAACTGGAACAAGAGCTTCAGCTGATACTGCTTTGCATTCGAATATCAATACAGTTCAAACTACCGTTGATTCAAACAAAGCCGCAACCGATACCGCCATTACAGGAGTCCAATCGGATGTTGTTGCCAATAAAACGGCAAGCGATTTAGCGGATACCACTTTGCAAACGAATATCAATTCGGTTCAAACTACGGTTGATTCCAACAAAGCCGGAACTGATACTGCCATTGCAGGGGTCCAATCGGATGTTGTTGCCAATAAAA
>NZ_JBLNKT010000002.1:0-225796 GCF_048158525.1 Flavobacterium algoris | reverse complement strand
TATAATTAAAATGAGAACCTATAAAACAAAAAACAGTAGTAAACCGGAGCTTACTACTGTTTAAAAATTGTACTTTTATTTTTTATTAATCCTGTATCGTTTTTTCAGGACTAGACAGCTGTCTAAGTAAGGTAGTTGTTTAGCCGATTTTTTAGTTATGATTGTCAATATTTTTATAAAGTCTTCATAGGGAATTCTGCCAAACTAAATACTTTCTTTATCTTTGTTTCATGAATGAAAATTTAGATCCAACTACAAACGGTTATAATGCAGACGAGCTTGATCTTGAAAAAAGATTAAGGCCGCTTTCATTCGATGATTTTGCCGGTCAAGACCAAATATTAGAAAATTTAAAAGTTTTTGTTCAGGCTGCAAATCAAAGGAATGAAGCACTTGACCACACTCTCTTTCATGGACCTCCAGGTTTAGGGAAGACAACTTTGGCTAATATTCTTGCCAATGAACTTCAAGTAGGAATAAAAATTACTTCTGGTCCTGTTTTAGACAAGCCTGGAGACCTAGCCGGTTTATTGACGAATCTTGAAGAAAGAGATGTATTGTTTATAGATGAAATCCATCGATTAAGCCCCATAGTCGAAGAATATTTATATTCAGCAATGGAAGACTTCAAAATTGATATAATGATTGAATCTGGGCCAAATGCTCGTACCGTACAAATTAATCTGAACCCATTTACTTTAATCGGTGCTACAACTCGTTCTGGACTATTAACAGCGCCCATGAGAGCCCGTTTTGGGATATCATCACGCTTACAATATTATACGACCGAGTTATTAACCACAATCGTGGAGAGAAGTGCTGCTATTTTCAAAATGCCTATCACAATGGAAGCAGCAATCGAAATTGCAGGCAGAAGTAGAGGGACTCCTCGAATCGCTAATGCTTTATTGCGTCGTGTTCGTGATTTTGCACAAATAAAAGGAAATGGTAAAATAGATATTGAAATTGCTCGTTATGCACTAAAAGCCCTTAATGTAGATGCTCATGGTCTAGATGAAATGGATAATAAAATACTTACTACAATTATTGAAAAGTTCAAAGGTGGCCCCGTAGGTTTATCAACTTTGGCGACAGCCGTATCCGAAAGTAGTGAAACTATAGAAGAGGTTTATGAGCCATTTCTTATCCAAGAGGGTTTCATTATGAGAACGCCAAGAGGGAGAGAAGTCACTGACAAAGCCTATAAACATTTGGGTAAATTAAACACCAGTATTCAAGGCGGTTTGTTTTAACTTTTTGAAGCTATTTCCCACTATTCGTCTAAATCTATCTCGTGAAAAAATGAGATAGGATATCGCTTCAAATGAAGGTCACTGAGCACCTATAAAAATAGAAGTTAAGTGAAGTGATCAGGGCTAGTATTTAATTGCCAATTTTAACTTTTTTTTATCATAATTCAAAAAACTAAATATACAGAGTTCATTAAATCCGAAGCAAAACGCCTTGGGTTTTTGGCTTGTGGTATTTCCAAAGCTCAGTTTTTAGAACAGGAAGCTCCTCGCTTAGAAAATTGGTTAAATAAAAATAGAAATGGTGAAATGTCGTATATGGAAAATCATTTCGACAAACGTCTAAACCCGACGTTGCTTGTTGATGATGCGAAAAGTGTGATTTCTCTTTTATTAAATTATTATCCAGAAAAAATTCAAAATCCAGATTCCTACAAAATTTCTAAATATGCTTATGGACAAGATTATCATTTTGTTATTAAAGAAAAGCTTAAAGAGTTTTTATTTTCTATTCAATCAGCTATTGGTGCCGTTTCAGGGCGTGCGTTTGTAGATTCAGCGCCAGTATTGGATAAAGCTTGGGCTGCAAAAAGTGGTTTAGGCTGGATAGGTAAAAACAGCAATTTGCTGACTCAAAAAGTTGGTTCCTTTTACTTCATAGCAGAGCTCATTATTGATTTAGATTTAGAACATGATAATTCTACTTCAGATCATTGCGGAACCTGTACCGCTTGTATCGACGCTTGTCCTACCGAAGCTATTGTAGCACCATATATTGTAGATGGAAGTAAATGTATCTCTTATTTTACTATAGAACTGAAAGAGAATATTCCTCATGAAATGAAAGGGCACTTTGATGATTGGGCTTTTGGATGTGATGTCTGTCAGGACGTTTGTCCATGGAATAAGTTTTCAAAAGCACATAATGAACCTTTATTTAATCCAAATCCAGAATTACTTTCTATGTCCAAAAAAGATTGGAGAGAAATTACGGAAGAAACATTTAAGGTTGTGTTTAAAAATTCGCCTCTAAAAAGGGCAAAGTTCCAAGGGTTAAAGAGAAATATTGATTTTCTAGAATAACTTTGGGGTCTAGATTAGGCTAATTAATTGGATTGTTTTTTATAGAAGATTCTCTAATAATAATATTGGTTTCTAATTCAATTGTTCTTGGTTTAAAAGGAATTCCTTCCTTATGACAATTCATTTCTTCCAATAATAAGTTGAAAGACTCAATCCCCATCTCATGACTAGGTTGATCTATAGTACTTAATTTTGGTGTAAGTACTTGTGACATAAACCAATTGCTGAAGCCAATTACCGCTACTTGACCCGGAACTTTAATGTTGTTGTCATTAAAATAAGATAAAACACCAACGGCTACTAAATCTGTAACAGCAAATATTCCATCAACATCAGGATGGTCTTTTATTATTTGTTTTGCAAAATCTACTCCTTCTTGAAAGGTTACGGTTTCGCAAGTATAGACTAATTTGGTGTCAAAAGGAATGTTGTTTTTTTCTAATGCTTTTTTATATCCAATATAACGGTCAATTGAATTTTGAGGATTTAAAGGTCCACGAATATGAACAATTTTTTTGCAATTATTATCTATTAAATGTTGAATAGCATTAAATGCTGCTTTTTGATCATCTATAATTACTTTAGAACAAGAAATTAGTTTGTTGATTTTATCAAACATTACAAAAGGAATATTCCGGGTGATTATTTCTTTTAAATGATCATCATTATTTGACTCATTAGAAAGCGAAATGATAATTCCATCGACTCTTTTTTTTATCAATAGTTCTACTTGTTTTTTCTCTAAAGCCAGTGACTCATTTGATTGTAATATAATAACTAGATAGCCATTTTTCTCTGCTTCATCAATAATTGCATTTATTACATTCGAAAAAAAATGATGTACAACTTCAGGGATAATTAATCCAATAGTTTTAGATTCTTTTGTTCTTAAATTTACAGCAAAACTATTAGGGGTATAGTGTAGATTTTGGGCAAGATCAATCACTGCTTGTTTAGTTTTTGCACTAACGTCAGGATAATTTTTTAAAGCTTTTGAAACTGTTGTTATTGAAATTCCGAGTTTAGTTGCAATTTCTTTAAGAGTGATGTCTTTCATGAATTGTATTTCTATTTATTTAATTTTAGAAAAATATTTCTCAGAAACGGTTTCCCTTTAAAGTTCGATGGGTTTTACCTTGTTTTATGTTTATGAAAAAATATTATAACGTCAAATATTCTTCACCAAGATATTAATTTTTATCTTATTTCTGAAGTTTTTATCAAAATAAACAAATTAATATTGATTAGTTAAATTAAAAATAGGATGATTATTATTATACTAAAAAAGTCTATTTATTAAGTTGAATCTCTTTCTATTATGCTAGTTTCTAATTCAATTGATTGAAAAATCACAGGAGAATTATTCTTTTTTAAATTAATTTCATCAAATAAAATTGAGGCTGATTTTCTTCCAATTTCAAATCCAGGTTGGTCAACAGTTGAAAGTTTAGGACTCATTACACTAGACATAAACCAATTACTAAATCCTAAAACAGCTATTTTTTGTGGAATTGCAATGCCTACTTCATTGAAATATTTAATGATTCCTACAGCTACTAAATCAGTAACTGCAAAAATCGCATCGATTTCCGGGTGTTCATTAACGATTTTTTTTGCATTTTCATAACCGTTTTCAAAATCCATGTTGGTGTCACACACATAAACCAAAGAGGAATCATAGATAATATTATTGTCTTCTAAAGCTTTTTTGTAGCCCAAAAAACGGTCTATGGAATTTTGTGGTAAATAGGATCCTCTAAAATGGGCTATTTTTTTATATCCTTTTTTTATAAGATAGCTAACGGCATCATAAGCTGCTTTTCTATCATTAATAGTTACTTTAGAACAGTTGACAAGCTTTGCAATTTTATCAAAAAGAACAAGAGGTGTATTATGAGACAGTATAGTCTGTAAGTGTTCAAATTCACCAGTCTCATTTGATAAGGATATTAGGATTCCATCGACTCTTTTATTTAATAAAAGGTCAATTTGTTTTTTTTCAAATTCTAATTTTTCATTTGATTGTAAAATAATAACCAAGTAATCTCTCTTCTCAGCTTCTTCAAGAATTCCTTGAATTACATTTGAAAAAAAATCATGAACTAGAGTAGGGATTATCAAACCAATTGTCTTAGACTCTTTTGTCCTTAAGTTTACTGCAAAACTGTTTGGAGTATAATTTAGTTTATTAGCTAGCTCTATAACTGCTTTTTTTGTCTTTTCACTTACATCTGAATAGCCTTTCAGAGCCTTAGAAACGGTAGTTATAGAAATTCCTAATTGGGAGGCAATTTGTTTGAGAGTGGTGTTATTCATATTTCATTACTCTAAATAGTAAAAGCCGAATAAAAAACTGCTTCTTGAAAACGAAATTACAATTAATTTATTGTAATTCAATTTTCAAGAAACAGTTTAATTTGAAATTAACTATTTCAGTATAATTTGTTATTATTTGAGTTCGATTATTTGTGCTTCATAAGGTTGTAAAATGTTGTTTTTTACTATTTTAGTTCCAGTGTAGTTGTCTAAAATAATTTTAGATTTAGCAGTCGAAACCCCTATTTTGTATGGGCTATTTTTATCAGTAAAATTTAATAGCACTAATAATTTTTTACCATCTAATTCTCGTATATAGGCATATACATTTGGATTTTCTCGGTCTAATAGCGTATATTTTCCATAAACAAGAGTTGGTTCTTTTTTGCGTAATTGGACTAATTTTCTAAAATAATTCAATACTGAATTTGGGTCTTTTTCTTGTGCTTCCGCATTCAAGGTCTTATAATTTGGGTTTACCTTCAGCCATGGTGTTCCGGTAGTAAAACCTGCATTTTGAGTTGTATCCCATTGAAATGGAGTTCTTCCGTTTTCTCTGGAAGTTTGTTTTTGTCCTTCTAAAAATGCATTCAAATCACCGCCTTTGTTTTTTAAACCAATGTATTTGTTACGGGTATCCACATCATGGTAATCATCAATAGAATTAAAACGAATGTTGTCCATTCCTAATTCATCTCCATAATAGTAATATGGAGTCCCTCTCATTGTCATTATGAAAGTAGAAAGCATTTTTGAAGAAATAGCTCTATATTTTGGAGTGTCATTACCAAATTTA
This sequence comes from Flavobacterium algoris, assembly GCF_048158525.1. Classification (NCBI taxonomy): domain Bacteria; kingdom Pseudomonadati; phylum Bacteroidota; class Flavobacteriia; order Flavobacteriales; family Flavobacteriaceae; genus Flavobacterium; species Flavobacterium algoris. Next base: position 220,351 of record NZ_JBLNKT010000002.1, on the reverse strand, counting down.
CTGACCATTCTAGGTTGATCGTGATTGGCCAGGAATATTGCAAGCCACCCTTTATCTTTGAAAGCTTTGTCGTATCGAGAAAAAATATCTTTGTATTTTACTAGGCCAAAATCTTTTAAATGTTTGCCAATATCAACACTTTCAAAATGGTATGCCATGTTTAGTTCTTTTCGATCGGGATCTACAAATAGCATTGCATCTTCAGGAGAACTTCCTGCACCTTCAGCAACTGTCATCATATCATACTTGCTAAAAACTTCTCTATTCATTTCTTGTAAATAGTCATGTAAATGAGGTCCTACACCATAATATTTTATGATATTTTTTTCATATCCTTTTGGTAATTCTGGCCAAGTTGTGTCTTTAGAGGCAAATTGGAAAGCGTCCATTCTAAAACCATCAATGCCTTTGTCTAACCAAAACTTCATAATGTCATAAACTTCATTTCTAACTTTTGGATTTTCCCAATTTAAATCGGGTTGCTTTTGAGAAAAATAATGGAGGTAATAGGAATCCGTTTGGGCATCATATTTCCAAGCATCACTATTCACATCAAAAAAGCTCCATCTATATGGTGGTTTCCCTTTTTCGGCTGGCCACCAATGATAGTAATCTCTGTATTTATTATCTCTGGAACTTCTGGATTGTTTGAACCATTCATGTTCATCACTACTGTGATTGACCACTAAATCCATGATGAGCTTAATGCCACGTTTGTGCATTTCCTTTAACAAAAGGTCAAAATCGGACATAGTTCCAAAATCTTTCATGATCTCACGATAATTGCTAATATCATAGCCATTATCATCATTAGGTGAAGTATAAATTGGATTAAGCCAAACAGCATCTACTCCTAGACTTTTTACATAATCTAATTTAGATATGATTCCTTTTAAATCGCCAACTCCGTCACCATCGCTATCCTTGAAACTTCTAGGATATATTTGATAGACTACGGCTTCTTTCCACCATTTAGAATCATTTTGTGGAGTTGTTTTTACTGATATGTTTTGTGCGAATGTGCTCTCAGATAAAAATAGCATAAGAGCAGAAAATAAGCATAAAGAAAAAATAGGTTTCATGATTGTTTGTATTAATAGTATTTATAATTATTTTTTTGTGGGATTCATAAATTCACCAATTTCCTTAATAGATATTTTTGGATTTGCACCCGTGTTTTTTGCTACTAAAGCTCCCATGGCACAAGCAAAATCAATTGCTTTTTGAGGTTCATTCGTGGTTAATAACTTGCTTAATAAAGAAGCTAAGAAGGAGTCTCCTGAACCTACAGTATCGACTACATCAATTTTGTAACCACTGTTATAGTACATTTTTTCATTGTAAAACAAAACGGCACCATGGCTTCCTTTGGTTATGCAAATATGTTTAGTGTTGGTGCGCTCGGCAATGAAAAGGATATTTTGTTCTAAGGAATGATAGGGTGAGTTTAGGAAAGCACTTATTTCATATAATTCATCATCATTAAACTTTATAAAATCAGATTGTAACATCAAACTGATAAGTATTTCTTTTGTGTAAAATGGTGCGCGTAAATTCACGTCAAAAATTTTATATTTGGCATAATTTATTAACTCTAATAAAGTTTGGTAGGAAGTTAGGTCTCTGCAAACTAGACTTCCAAATACAAAGGCATCAGCTTTTTTTACCGTATTTTCAGCTTCGGGATTACATTCAATTTTGTCCCAAGCTACAGGATAATTGATGGTATAAGATGCAGAGCCTTTGTCGTTCAATTGAACGAGCACTTCTCCGGTAGATAGGGTTTCATCTATTTGAATACTGTTTGTAGAAATACCATTTTTTTTAATGTAATCTAGCATTTCTCTACCTATTTCATCATTACCTACACGGCTTATTATTTGAGCTTTTACTCCAAGTGAAGCTAATCTAAGTGCTACATTTAGAGGTGCTCCTCCAATTTTTTTGTGTGTAGGGAAAACATCAAATAATACTTCTCCAAAACATACAATACTGAGTTCTTTTTTACGGTTATCCATTTTTAAGCATTTTATGTTCTAATTCTTCGAGTGATAATCCTTTGGTTTCAGGCATCATAAACAATACAAAAACTAATTGTAATACCATCATAAATGCAAAAAATGCAAATATAGGCCAAGGATTTTCTTTAAATAGATCAATTACTACAGGTCCGGCCAAAGTAATTAAGGCCGCAAAAATCCAATGAATTCCTGTACCAAAGGATTGTCCATTGGCACGAACATTATTAGGGAATATCTCGGAGATAAATACCCATATTACAGCTCCTTGTCCAATAGCATGAGAGGCTATAAATAGCATAATAGATGACATTAATATAATAGGTCCCATATTGTTGTAAAAGGCTAAAGCTACCATGCCTAAACTGATAATATAACCTAAAGAGCCAATAATCATCAGTTGTTTTCTTCCTAAAACATCTATTAATCGCATTCCAGCAATAGTAAAAATTAGATTTGTTAGTCCAATTAAAATAGAATTCATCAAAGATTCTTTCGAACCTAATCCTGCCATTTCCAATATCTCTGGAGCGTAATATAGTATAAAATTGATTCCGGATAATTGATTGAAAAATGCCAGTAAAAAAGCTAAAATAATTGGTAGTTTGTATTTTTTCGAAAAAATAGTTTCTTTGATCGTTGAGTCAACTAAATCTTTTTTAATTTCATGGAAATTTTCTAAAGCCTCTTCTTTGTTATAAATCATTTCAAGAACTTTCATTCCTTCCTTATCATCTCTTTTTTTTAATATTAACCAGCGCGGACTGTCCGGAATTTGTAAAACTACAATGCTATAGATTAAAGCAGGAACTGCCACGATTCCTATCATCCATCGCCAGTCATTGGCTCCGGCAAAACCTTCGAATAAATAATTAGAGAAAAATGCAATTAGGATTCCAAATACGATATTGAATTGGAATAGTGTTCCTAATTTACCTCTGTTTTCTGGAGTCGAAATCTCCGATATATAGATTGGTGCTGCAACTGAAGAAGCTCCAACTCCTATTCCGCCAATAAAACGAAAAAAAGAAAAGATATAAGGATTTGGCGCTAAAGCAGAACCTAAAGCCGATACTAAAAATAGGATTCCAATCCAAAATAATGTTTTCTTTCGACCCCATTTATCACATGGAATTCCTCCTAATAAAGAACCTAAAACAGTTCCCCACAATGCCATAGACATAATAAAAATGCCATGAAATAATGGTGTGGTATGCCATAATTCTTTTATTGGTAAATTAGCGCCAGATATTACGACGGTGTCAAAACCAAATAAAAATCCCGCCACAGCTACGGTAAGAGACCAATTTCGAACGTTATTCATTATTTATAGTTTTTGGTTGTTAGTTTGGTTGTTTTTATTTTGATGAAAGGTTTCTAATTTTGCCAAATTCCTTTTATTTTTGAGATTTCTATGTTTTTAATTTCTTGATTTTCATTAGATTGTATACTCAGTTTATTGTAAGCCTTTTTTGGGAAAATTTGCTCAGTGAATGTATAAATACCATCATTTAAGAAAATTTCTATCGAAGACCAATCTAAAATCATATGGTAGCTTATAGTTTTTGAAACAATATTTGAGGTTGAAGTCTTGTGGATTTTTTTTCCAAAATTGGCTTCAAAATTTACAATTCCGGAATGCCGTCTGTCTATAGAGAATGTTTTTTGTTTAGCATCATAATCAATTACTAAAGAATCTTTTGCTTCGTTAGAAAATATCAATTTTAAATTCTTTGAATAGGCTTTAAACTTTATATCGGATTGATTTAGATTGTCGTAATTTATTGTGATAGTATGATTTGCATTTAGCGATAACAAATCTTTAGATAGTTCAGTAGTAAATTGTTTATTTAGTTCTTCAACTGGAGTACTCTTTAGAATATAATTATTATTTAATTTTTCTAGTGAAAGTTCTCTTGGAAGTGTCATGGCGCTTCTCCAGTTTTTTGTCGGTGTATTTCGTGCATATTGCCAGTTACTCATCCAGCCAATAAAGAGGCGTCTGTTATTTGGAGCATCATTATAAGTCACTCCTGCATAATTATCTGTTCCATAATCAATCCATTTAGTCTCTTTTTGGACCGTGCGAAAAGTTTTTCCGTCAAAATCTCCTATGAAATATTGCGTCCCTGAACCACCATTTGGTGCTCCAGGATTAATGCTAACAAGTAATACCCATTTTTCTTCATTTGAATTGGCTACTTTTAGTTTGAAAATATCAGGACATTCCCAAACACCACCATGATCACCATTAATTTTACCAAATTCACTTTGCAATGTCCAATTTATTAGGTTTTTTGAAGTATAAAATTGGGCACGATCTCCAGCGACTAAAACTAAATTCCAAAGATTGGTTGCGGTATTCCAAAAAACTTTAGGGTCTCTAAAATCTTTTAAATCAGAATTTCCTATAATTGGATTTCCTTCGTATTTTAACCAAGTGTCTCCTTCGTCTAAACTGTAAGCCAGCCCTTGTGTTTGAAAGTTTGTTTTTCCCGCTTTTTCTCCTTCCATATTGTGATAGGTGAAAATTGCGACCATTGGCGGGTTTTCCTTAGTTCCCAATTTGGAACTGTTATTTTGGTCTATCACTGCACTTCCTGAAAATATAAGTCCTAGTTTATCAGGAAATAAAGCGATTTTTTTATGTTTCCAATGGATTAAATCCGTACTCGTTGCATGTCCCCAATGCATTGGTCCCCATATAATATCATTTGGATAATATTGGTAAAACAGATGATAGATGCCTTTGTAATACACCATCCCATTGGGGTCATTCATCCATTTTTTTTCTGGAGAAAAATGAAATTGCGGTCGAAAAGGTTCTTTGAATATTTTTGAAGAATCACTTTCTATTTTTTCAGAAGAATTAACAGTAATGATAGCATTATTTTCTTCTTTTTTACAAGAAAATAACAATAATGAAGTTCCGAATAAAAATAAGATTAATGGAATAGTACTTGTGAACTTCATTTAAAAAAGGGTTTATTTTTATATTATATCTATAAAAATAGAATTCTTTTTTTTAATTATTGAATTCGTAATAATCAAAAACGTTTTCGGTAAGTCGAAAACGTTTTCGATTTGGAATCAATGTACTATATCGAATTATATAATTATTTAACGAATTAATTATATAAGTTTGAAAATATTATTAAAAATTATAACTATGATTTCAAATTTTAAAAGCCTGTTCTTAATGTTTTTAGTATGTCAAGCTGTTTTTGGACAAACAAAATCAGATCAATGGCATTTATATGCAAACTCAAGAGAAAATTATTATGGAGTTGCTATGGCAAATGGTCAAATAGGAATTGTTACGGATGACACCCCTTTAAAAACAAAAGAGATATTATTGAATGGAGTTTATGATGGTAGTCCTGAAAACGGAATTAGCAGAATTGTAAGAGGAATTGAATTTTTAAACTTACATCTTATTATAAACAATCAAGAAATAAAATCGGACAATATTGATAATTGGGCTCAAGTGGTTTCTATGAAAGAAGGAACTAGCACAACCTCATTTACATTCAAAGATTTTGCAAGTATTAATTATACAATTTTAGCCAATAGAGCGGTTCCATATTCTGCTATGGCAATTGTTGAAATTACTCCTGATAAAGACATCGAAATAGTAGCTAATAATTACATGGTTGTCCCTGATGAATTGAAAGATGCTAAAAGTCAGTTTAGGGTATTAAAAGACAATCAGTATTTAATGCCGGTTTTTGGAACAACTGCAAAAACATTAACGGGTAAATATACCGTTTCAGCATCTACTACATTTCTTTTTGACGGGCAAAGCGAAACATTGAAGCAAGTAGGAAATGAAGTTGGTTTTTCTAAAAAATTATTAAAGGGAAAAAAATATCGATTTGCTATTGCCGGAGGGATTTGTACTTCAAAAGATATTACAGATCCTTTGAACGAATCCGAAAGACAACCAATTTATGCATTGCAACAAGGAATTGATAATTTATTGAATCGTCATAAAGAAGCTTGGGCTGAATTATGGAATACAGGAGACATTCAAATCGAAGGAGATTTAGATGCGCAACAACGGGTAAGATTCTCTTTGTATAATTTGTATTCCTATATACGTCCGGAAACAAGACAAAGTATTGCGCCTATGGGATTGTCTTCTCAAGGGTATAATGGACATATTTTTTGGGATAGTGAACTTTGGATGTATCCTACACTTTTGGCACTGCAACCTGATATGGCAAAATCATGCCTGGATTACCGTTCGGACCGTTTGCAAAAAGCAAAACAGAAAGCTACGATATATGGATATAAAGGAGCAATGTATCCATGGGAGTCTGATGACACAGGAGAAGAGGCGACACCAACTTGGGCTTTGACAGGAATTTTTGAGCAACATATTACGGCAGATGTTTCGATTGCGTTTTGGAATTACTATGCGTATACTCAAGACAAATCGTGGTTAAGAAAAGAATGGAGCGTATTAAAAGAAACGGCTGATTTCTGGGTAAGTCGAGTAGTTAAGAATCAGGATGGAAGTTATTCTATTTTGAATGTTGTTGGTGCTGATGAATATGCACAACATGTCGATGATAATGCTTTCACAAATGCTTCAGCTATTGAATCGTTAAAAAACACGATTAAAGCAGCTACAATTTTGAACGAGCCAGTTGATCCAAAATGGGTAGCAGTTTCTGAAAAATTAGTAATTCATACAGAAAATGGAATTACTCAGAATTACAAAGGATATAAAGGACAGATTATTAAACAAGCCGATGTTAATTTATTAGCATATCCGTTACATATTATTACTGATAAAGCTCAAATTGAGAAAGATTTGGAATATTACACTGAAAAAATCGATAAAAAAGATGGTCCGGCAATGGCCTCAGGAGTTTTATCCGTTTTGTATGCCAGATTAGGAGATAAGGAAAAGGCTTATAATTATTTTGTAAAATCCTATTTGCCAAATAGTCGACCTCCTTTTGGTGTGTTTTCTGAATCAGCAAACAGTAATAATCCTTATTTTGCAACAGGAGCTGGTGCAATGCTGCAAGCCGTAATTTATGGTTTTGGAGGTGTTGAACAAACCGATCATGGATTGAAATATAATAAAGGGTTGTTGCCCAAAAAATGGAAGTCACTAAAAATAATTGGTTTGGGAATGGATAACAAAACAATTACAATAGAATAACAGCATAAAACAAAAATTTCCTGCCACGATCGCACTTTTTAATCTTTTTAAGAAATTGAAAGAAGTGTATTCGTGGCTTTTTTATGGAAATAGCTCAAAATTCTTCTTAATAACCTCTTTTAAAACAAAATCATTACCATAAATAAATTCCTCCAAAAAAGGGGATTCTTAATTAAGTAAGCCATCGGATTTGAAAGACTGCTAATTTTAGAATTAAAGGCTATCTGATAAATAAGTGTGAAAAAGGCTTTTAGATTAAGGAATCTGCAGTGATTTTCGTTATAAAGCTTTTTTTTTGATATATGTTTAAATATTGAATATGGTAAATTGAGTCTAATTATGACTATGTGTTTTTTTTAACGCTTTTTTTTAAATTTTATATAATTTTAGTATTAATTTTTTGAAGTATTAATTTTAAAATCGAAAACGTTTTCGACTCAACGAAAACGTTATAGTTTGTAATTTTCTTAATTTTATCATAAAATTAGTATTATGTTTACCACATATTTTAAAACAAACCATTAAAACAAATTATTAACCAACTTATTTATTACGTATGAAAAATAGTCTATTAAAAGGCTTGATGGTGTTTCTAACGATGCTATGTACTAGTTTGACTTATTCGCAAGATGTGTCCGGTACGGTATCTGATGCTAGTGGTCCGCTTCCAGGGGCTTCTATATTAGTTAAAGGAACAACAAATGGAGCACAAACAGATCTCGATGGAAATTTCACTATCAAAAATGTTGGCTCAAACGCAGTTTTGATTTTCAGTTACATTGGTCTTAAAAGTCAAGAAGTAAGTGTAGCAGGGAAAAGCTCAGTAAAAGTAATCTTAAAAGAAGACTCATCTGAATTAAAAGAAGTAGTAGTTATTGGCTACGGTTCTGTTAAAAAGAAAGATGCTACTGGTGCAGTTGATCAAATCAGTTCAAAGAAATTTGATAATGTTGCTGCTACTAATCCAGCTGAACTTTTGAGAGGTAAAGTTGCAGGTGTTCAAATTACTTCTTCAAGCGGAGAGCCAGGTGCTGCAAATTCAATAAGAATTCGTGGTAATGGTACTTTACGTGGGGGTAACGGACCGCTTATTGTTGTAGATGGGGTGCCTTTAGCCGGAGGCGACGTGTCTGCAGGTGGTGCTAATATGAATTTAGGTTCTATGAGTGCCAAAGATCCATTGAGCTTTATTAATCAAAATGATATCGAAAGTATGTCAATTTTGAAAGATGCTTCTTCGACGGCGATTTATGGAGCTAGAGGGGCTAATGGGGTAATTATTATTACAACTAAGAAAGGAAAGTCTAAAGTACCAGAATTAACTTATTCTACTTCTTACACGACTTCTTCTTATGCTTCAAAATTCAATGTTTTATCTACTGATGAATTTATAGCGGCAACTCCAGGTCAGACAGCAAACCATTTTGGTGGAGCATTCGATTGGAAAAAACAAGTATTACAAACAGGTAGCACTGTAAATCATGATTTGTCTTTCTCAAGTGGAACAGACAATTCTAATACTAGAGTTTCTTTGGGTATGGCTAATACTGATGGTATTGTAAGAAATACTGGGTTAGATAAAATTACTGCAAGTTTTTACAACTCAAATGATTTCTTTGATGGTAAAGTGAAATTAGAAACTCGTATAGCTTATTCTAATATCAAAGATCGTAGAGGTTTGATTACGAATGACACAGGATATATTGGTAACTTATTAAGTGCTGCATTGTATTGGAACCCAACGCGTTCAGTTTATGACCCAGCACAGCCAGGCGGTTACACAAGAGTAAGTGGTGATTATCTTAATCCTGTTCATTTGATGAATTCGTTCTCTAATAATGGTGATTTGTCTAAATTATTAGGTAGCCTAACCACTACTGTGAAATTAACTAATAGTTTGAAATACAACATGGTTGTTGGTATTGAAACGTCTAATTCTTCTGTAAAGCAACAAGCTTCCCCAGATTTAAATATTCAAGATTTTGCAACGGCTACTAATCCTGCGGATTTAAAAACGTACAGAGGACAAGCGACAGTTTCTAATGATCAAAGAGTAAACAAAACTATTGAACACAATTTAACATTCACAAAAGATATTACAAAAGATATTAACTTGAATGCAATTGTTGGATATTCCTACTATAACTATGCGTCTAATGGTACTTACGTATCTGCAAAAGGTTTTGCTGCTACACAAAGTAATTTATTAGAAAATATGGAAGGTGGAATCCCAACAGAAACAAGAACTGGTTCTTACAAAGGATTAGTTGAAATGCAATCTGTTTTTGCCAGAGCATCATTAGCATTCTATAATAAATTGAATCTAGATTTAACGGTAAGACGTGATGGTTCTTCTAAAACAGCAGCTGGTAATAAATACGGAAATTTCCCTTCTTTAGGTTTGGCTTACAAAATAGTTGATGGAAAAGACGGCTTAGTTAATGATTTGAAATTAAGAGGAAATATTGGTAAAACAGGTAATACTGAATTCCCAAGAAACTCTTCTGTAGGTATAATTGAATACAATGGTCCAAATCAATTTAATGTTGTAAACAATGCGAATTCTCAATTAACTTGGGAGACTACAACTTCTTATGGAGTAGGGACAGACTTTGCTTTGCTTGATAATAAGTTAACAGGATCTGTTGATTATTTCAACAAAAACACTACTGACTTAATTGTTGGTATCCCTTCAACTTCAGGACAACCATCTCCTCAAGGTATCAAATATGCTAATTTACCGGCTAACTTAATAAACAAAGGAGTTGAGGTTTCATTATCTTACAAAGTAATTGATACAGATGATTTAACTTGGGACATTTCTGGTAACGTGGCATTTTTGTCAAATACTATTAAAAATTTGGGTGCTGCAAACGTGTACAACGTTGGGGCTATTCACGGGCAAGGTCTGAGTGATGCTTATGTTCAAAGAATTCAAGATGGATATCCGTTGTATACCTATTATCTTCCAACATTCACAGGATATGATGCAAATGGGATTTCTCAATATGCAGATGGAGGCGCTGTAAAGTTGTTAGACAAACAGCCGTTACCTAAAATGACTGCAGGCTTTTCAACAAGTTTGGCCTATAAAGGTTTTGATTTCTCAACATCATTATATGGGAATTTCGGAAATTATTTATTTAACAATACTAATGTCGCTCTTTTCTACCAAAATCAATTGGGAGGTAAAAATGTGACTCCAGAAGTTGCAAATTCAGTTCAATCAAAATCTGATGCTAATACACCATCTACTAAATACCTTGAAAAAGGAGACTTTATTAGAATGGGTAATTTAACCTTCGGTTATACTGTTAAAGGAGATGTTTTAGAGCGTTTTAAAGTAAAATCAGCTCGTTTTTATGTAAACGGTTCTAATTTATTTGTAATTACTAAATATTCAGGTTTTGATCCGGAAGTTGATACTAATAAATCTTTAAATGGTATCCCTTCAGCAGGTATAGATTATTTGTCTTATCCAAAAGCTAGAGCTTTTTCAGTAGGTCTTAACGTAACATTTTAATTAGAGTAAAAATGAAAAAAAATAATTTTATAAAGTACGGTATCTTTGCAGGAGCGTTAGTTCTTGGAGTTAGTTGTACTAATTTAGATGAAAAAATCCTTGATGCAACTGAAACTTCAAAGGCAGATCCTGATGCAGTTTTGACTTCAGCTTACAATGGATTACGTCAATTCGAGGGCCAAGACGGAATATTTGCAGTGCAAGAGGTTTCTACAGATTTCGTTATTGTACCAACACGTGCAGGTGACTGGGGTGATGGTGGTGCTTGGCTGCAAGATCATTTTCACACATGGGATTCAAACAGTAGAGAAATTAATACTGCTTGGAGACAAATGCTATCAAGTGTTTATAATTGTGATTTGGCATTAGGTATACAAGGTATTCCAGCTAGTAAGAAGGCACAAGCTCAATTTTTGAAAGCCTACTACTACTACAATGCAATTGATATGTTTGGTCAAGTGCCATACAGAGAAGCAGGTAGTTCTCCAGACGATTTTCCTAAAGTTTGGACTTCTCCTGAAGCGACAGTTAAAATTATTGCACTGCTTGAAGAAGCATTGCCTAATTTGCCTTCAAAAGATGCTTCTGATCCTTCAATTGCAAGTAAAGATGCAGCAAACTTTTTGTTAGCTAAAATTTATTTGAATAAAGCGGTATTTGATTCGCCAAGTCATACGGGATTTAATGCGAACAATGTGGCTAATATGAATAAAGTAATTCAATACGTTGATGCTATTTCTAGTTCTACAAGATTAGCTGATGATTACTGGGATAACTTTAAACCAGCAAATCATACTAGTCCGGAGTTAATTTTTACAGCCAAAAACATTAATGGTGTGGATATGGGTGCTATTAGAACAAGATGGTATATGGGGAATCATTACAATCAAGTTCCTAGTGGTTGGAACGGATTTTCTGTATTACAAGAGTATTACGACAAATTTGATCCGTCAGATAGACGTATTAAAAATGATGATCCAGCTATTATTACCGCTTTCGGTAGTCCTCTAGGACTGCGTAAAGGACAGCAATATGACAAAGGAGGAGTTACTCCTCTAACAACAAGAGCTCAAAATGGTTCATTACCTTTAGATTTTCAAAGTGATTTGGCAAATTTGCCAGCAGATGGTAAAATCATTTCTCAAACCTGGTTAGAAAGATGGGGTATTCGTCCACAAAAATACATTCCAGATGTGTCTAATATGGATAAACCGGAAAATGACTATGTGTTATTCCGTTACGCGGATGCCTTATTGATGAAAGCGGAGGCTATAACAAGAGGTGGTTCAAGCACAAGTACTGTTGTTTCTATTGCTGCTCAATTACAAGCTCGTCAAGGAATTACCACTATAATTAATTTGTCGACTTTGGCTAACATTGATAAAGCTAGGGCTACAGAATTGTGGGAAGAAGGTTGGAGAAGAAATGATATGATTCGTTTTGGAACTTATACTACTGCTAGAGCTACAATGAAGAATACTGATGCGTATAGAGTATTGTTACCCGTACCAACAACAGCTTTGTTGAATCCTAATATTAAACAAAATCCTGGATACTAAAAGTATTCTTTACTGTTAATTATATTTGGAGTTAGTTATTAAGAGGGTAATTTATTACCCTCTTAATTTTTTTATAATTGAGAGCTTCCTATGAAGCTCTTTTTTTGTTTTATTTTACACTTTTTTTGGCTCTTTTTAATTTTTTTATAAACTGAAAAAAACATAAATTGCGACCTTATATTTATTTAAATTAATTCATTTTTAAGATGTTGAAGTGTATTGCGGGTTTTTTTCTATCTATAATTTTTATAAGTTGTTCAAAAGGAAATTCAAATTCCTTGTTTACTAAATTAGATGCTTCTGAAACGGGTATCAGTTTTAAGAATGAGGTGAAAAACGGTAAGAATATGAATATCTTCAAATATCGTAATTTCTATAACGGTGGCGGTGTAGCAATTGGTGATATCAATAATGATGGTTTGGCGGATGTCTTTTTTACTTCTAATCAAGGCACAAATAAGTTGTATTTGAATAAAGGCAATTTTAAATTTGAAGACATTTCAACAAAATCAGGGATTGAAGGTAAAAAAGCGTGGTCTACAGGTGTGGTAATGGTGGATGTCAATGGTGATGGTTGGCTAGATATTTTTGTTTGTGATGCAGGAAGTAATATTGATGCTATAAGAAAAAGTCAGTTGTATATAAATAACGGGAATACTACTTTCACAGAAAAAGCGGCTGAATACAATCTTGCGGATACTGGTATTACAACCCATGCTGCCTTTTTTGACTATGACAAGGATGGGGATTTAGATTGTTATATTTTGAATAACAGCTTTATTCCGGTGGGGACTTTAAATTATTCTAATAAAAGAGAATTACGAGATAAAGACTGGGACGTTGCTGAAATCCTTAAGGGAGGTGGTGATAAATTGATGCGTAATGACAATGGGAAATTTGTTGATGTTAGCGAATCAGCGGGTATTTTTAGTAGTTTGATTGGTTTTGGTTTAGGAGTGACTGTGGGGGATGTTAACGGTGATTTATATCCAGACATTTATATCTCAAATGATTTTTATGAAAGAGATTATTTATACATCAATAATAAAAACGGAACGTTTACCGAACAAATTCAAGGTTGGGCAACTCATATAAGTCAATCTTCTATGGGGGCGGATTTAGCGGATGTTAATAATGATGGTAAATCTGATGTTTTTACAACTGATATGTTGCCAGAGGGGGATGCCCGTTTAAAAACAACAACTAGTTTTGATAACTATGATTTATTAACTAGAAAATTGAATTTAGATTTCTTTAATCAATATATGTCCAATACTTTACAGATTAATGACGACAATAATAAATTTATTGAAGTAGCTAATTATGCAGGCGTGGCTAAAACGGATTGGAGTTGGGGAGCCTTGTTGTTTGACATGGATAATGACGGGTATAAAGATATTTATGTTTGTAATGGGATTTATCATGACTTGACGAATCAAGATTTTATGGACTTTTTTGCAAATGAATTTTTGCAGAAAATGGTAGTTACAGGTAAAAAAGAAGATATTGAAACCATCATAGCCAAGATGCCAAGCACGCCTATCTCAAATTACGCTTATAAAAACAATCATAATCTGACTTTTACAAATAATGCGATAAATTGGGGTTTGGATACGCCAAGTTTCTCTAATGGTGCGGCTTATGGTGATTTAGATAATGATGGGGACTTAGATTTAGTAGTCAATAATGTAAATATGGAATCCTTTGTTTACAGAAATAATTCAGAGAAAAACAAAGCAAATCATTTTGTAAAGGTAAAATTGAAAGGAGATAATCAAAATAAATTTGCTGTCGGTAGTGTAGTTGAATTATATTCAGGTAAGGAAATTATAAGACAAGAGTTAATTCCTTCAAGAGGTTTTCAATCTTCTATTGATTATGTAATGACGTTTGGTATTGGAACTAAAAAAATAGATTCATTACAGGTAATTTGGCCAAATGGAAAATCGCAAACGATAAAAAAAGTAATTCTCAATTCAACTATCAATTTATCAATTGGTGATGCTAAAAAAGAGTATGTCTTTAAAAAAACACAGCCAAAAGCTTTGTTTAAAGCGGTGAAATCAAACTTCATTACTCATAAAGAAAATGACTTCATCGATTTTGATTATGAAGGATTAATCTCTAAAATGCTCTCACAAGAAGGACCTTCACTTGCCGTTGGGGATATTAATGGTGATGGGAATGATGATGTGTTTATTGGAGGTGCCAAAGGACAAGCAGGAAAAATTTATTTGAACAAAGGAAACAATAGTTTTGGCGTCACAGTTCAAAAAGATTTGGATGTAGATGCTGATTTTGAAGATACAGCCGCTAGCTTCTTTGATGCTGATAATGATGGGGACCTAGATTTATTTGTAGGTTCAGGCGGAAATGAGAAATCGGATCAAGCCAATTATAAAAACCGTTTGTATTTGAATAATGGCAAAGGGATTTTTATAAAAAGCAAAACTACCATTCCAACAACTAATAATAATGTATCGGTTATTGCACCATGTGATTTTGATAATGATGGGGATGTAGATGTTTTTGTGGGGAGTAGAAGTGTTCCAGGAGTCTATGGTATTGACCCAAAACATTTATTATTAGAAAATGATGGCAAAGGAAATTTTACAAATATTATCGATAAAAAAGCCTTTAAACTTAATTCGACTGGAATGATTACTGATGCGGTTTGGGAAGACATTGATAATGATTCTAAGAAAGATTTGATTGTAGTAGGAGATTGGATGGCTCCACAAATCTTTAAAAATACAGGAAGACGTTTGGCTATTTTTAAATCAAATTTGACTGGTTATTCAGGTTTTTGGAATTCAATAAATTGTGTGGATTTGAATAATGACGGTAAAAAAGATTTTATTTTTGGGAATAAAGGAACTAATACAACTTATAAAGCTTCTGCTAAAAATCCTATGAAATTATTTGTCAATGATTTTGACAGTAATGGAACTATTGAACAAATTACTACTCGTACTATTGGAGGTAAAGATATGCCAATTCATTTAAAACAAGAATTGGCAAAACAAATTCCAGCTATTAAAAAGAAAAATTTAAGTTATGCTGATTATGCGAACAAATCAGTTCAAGAAATATTTGCTCAAGATGTAGTCGGCAATTCTTTACAAAAAACGGCTGTGATTCAGGAAAGTGTTGTGGCTATTAATAAGGGTAATGGTCAGTTTGAAATAAAAATATTACCAAAAGAAGTGCAGTTTTCATCCGTAAATACGACTTGTGTGGTGGATGTTAATAAGGATGGGATTTTAGATATCATTCTTGGAGGAAATCAATATGAATTCAAACCGCAATTTGGGCGATTAGATGCCAATCATGGAAGTGTTTTGTTAGGAGACAAAAAAGGTAATTTTTCTTGGCTTCCTTATGCTAATTCTGGTTTCTTTTTAACTGGAGAAGTGCAAAAGATTAAAACAATTAAGAATAAAAATAATAGGATAGCTATTTTAGCGGTACTCAATAATAATACTCCAAAACTATTTATAAGCAATGAATAATTTTTTTAAAATAGGTCTAGCGTCATTGCTATTTATAAGTTGTTCAAAGAATGAAAATCTATTATTTGAAAAACTATCGCCCGAAGAAAGTAATGTAAAGTTTAACAATCAATTAGATCAATCAAAGAATATTTCGATTTTAGATTATCTCTATTATTATAATGGAGGCGGAGTCGCTCTAGGTGATATTAATAATGATGGTTTAGTAGATATTTATTTCACGTCCAATCAAGGAAAAAACAAGTTATATCTCAATAAGGGCGGCAATAAATTTGAGGACATTTCTGTAAAAGCTGGCATAGAGGGGGGAAGTGATTGGAAAACGGGTTCTATTATGGCCGATGTTAATGGCGATGGGTATTTAGATATCTATGTTTGTGCAGTGGTAGGAATCAATGGATTTGAAGGTCATAATGAATTATTTATTAATAATAAAAATAATACCTTCACTGAAAGTGCTTCAGAATACGGATTAGATCTTGATAATTACAGTTCTTCGGCAGCGTTTTTTGATTACGACGGCGATGGTGATTTAGACATGTATTTGTTAAATCATGCGATTCATTCGGAAGCTTCTTATGGTAAAGCCGATATTCGAAATAAAAGAAATTATGAAAGTGGAGATAAACTATTTAGAAATGATGATGGCAAATTTGTTGATGTAAGCGCGCAAGCGGGAATTTTTGGTGGTGCTAATGGCTATGGTTTAGGAATAGCGGTTTCTGATTTTAATTTGGATGGCAATCCAGACATTTATGTTTGTAACGATTTTCATGAAGATGATTATTATTACTTAAATAATGGGGATGGGACATTTACAGAAAGTATGAAGAATTACTTCGGTCATATTAGTCGATTTTCGATGGGAATAGATGTTGCTGATATCAATCACGATGGTTTTCCAGACATTATGACATTGGATATGTTGCCGGAGGATGAAAAAGTTTTAAAATCTTCATCGGGTGACGACAATCCTCAAATGTTGAAGGTTAGAACAGAAAAATTAGGGTATCATTATCAATATACCAGAAACATGTTGCAAATTAATCAGGGAGGGAAACATTTTACAGAAACAGCTTTGTTGAGTGGGGTAGCGGCAACAGATTGGAGTTGGAGCTCCTTATTTGCTGATTATGATCAAGATGGAGAACAAGATATTTTTATTTGTAATGGAATTCCGAAACGACCAAATGATTTGGATTACATAAAGTATTTTTCAAATGACCATGTAAAAACCAAACTTAATACAACTAAGTTATTGGATAAACAGGCGCTAAAGAAAATGCCTAAAGGCAATGTAACCAATTATGTGTTTCAAGGAGCTAAAGATTTACAATTTAAAAACAAATCTAATGAATGGATAGAAAATGATTCCATTATTTCAAATGGGGGTGCTTATGCCGATTTAGATAATGATGGTGATTTGGATGTTGTAACCAATAATTTGAATAGTGTGGCTTCTATTTATATTAACAGGACTAATAATAAAGCCAATTATTTAAAATTAAAATTGCGTTTTGGAGGAAAGAATACTTTCGGGATAGGAAGTAAAGTGATTTCGTATGTAAAAGGCAAAAAACAATTCAAAGAAATTCAAACTACTCGTGGTTTTCAATCGAGTTCAGAACCCATAATTCATTTTGGTTACGGAAAAATAAAGCAAGTAGATTCTATTCAGGTAATTTGGCCAGATAAAACGGTCCAAACCCTGAAAAATGTAAAAACGAATCAGACGCTTACAATCCAACCTAATGCTGGGCGTAAAGTATTTAATTATGCAAAATTACATCCAGCTATTTTGCCTATTTTTAAAAAATCAGAAACCAATTTAGGAATCGATTTTACACATCAAGAAAATGACTTTGTTGATTTTACAGCTCAAAAATTAATGCCGTATCAACGTTCTGATCGTGGACCGGCAACTGTTGTTGGAGACTTGAATAATGATGGTAAAGAAGATGTTTTCTTTGGAGGTTCACAAGGAAAGTTAGCCGCAATTTACTTTCAAAATGGAAAAGGATTTTCAAAAAAAGCATTCCATTCCATTTACTTAGATTCCATTTATGAAGATGCCTCGGCGGTGATTGGTGATTTCAATGGTGATAAGCAAAATGATTTAGTAGTTGCTTCTGGAAGTGGACAATATGCTGCGGACCTGATTCATCGATTGTATTTAGGAAATACACTAATTAAAAGTGCTTTTCCAGATACAAAGGCAATGAATGCTTCTGTTATTAAAACAATTGATTATGATAAGGACGGCGATTTGGATTTGTTTATCGGAAATAATTCTAAGTATAATAGTTTTGGGCTAATGCCAGATTGTTATTTGTTAAATAATAATAAAGGTGTGTTTTCGATAGTTCAAAGTAAAATTTTTACGGGAATCGGAATGGTAACAGATGCAGTGGTTACGGATTTTAATAATGATGGAAACCTAGATTTGATTGTAGTGGGTGAATGGATGAAACCTAAATTTTTTGCCAATATAAAAGGAAGTTTTAAAGAGGTTACAGAAAGTCTTTTACCAGGAAATCAGAATGGGTTATGGCAGTCTATTTGTGCATTTGATATCGACCATGATGGAGATCAAGATTATTTAGTGGGCAATTGGGGAATGAATTCAAAATTCAAAGCCTCTACGGAATTTCCTATGAAAATGTATTACGATGATTTTGATACCAACGACACTTTTGAAACAATTGTTGCCATCGAAAAAAACGGAAAATACTACACTACATTGGGGTTAGATGAATTAGCAGAAGAATTCAGTGGAATGTTGAAAAAGAAATTTAACACCTATAAATCCTTTGCTGGAAAAACACTAGAGGAAGTTTTTGATCCCAAAATGTTAGACAAAGCAAAATTGTATGAAGTCCATAATTTAAAATCAGGATATTTAAGAAATGACAAGGGTAAATTCACTTTTGTTCCATTTACCAATAAAATGCAAGTTAGCCCAATTACAAGTTTTGTGAAAGCTGATTTTGATGGTGATGGACAAGACGAAGTTTTTGCTGCAGGAAATTATTTTGGGGTGACTCCATATCACAGCCGATTTGATGGCTTTTCTGGAGCGTTAATTAAAAATCAAAAAACAATTTATTTAGGGAATCAATTAGGAATTGATTTGACGCAAAAAGCAGTGCGTCACTTGGATATTATTCCGTTTAATGGGAAAAAATATTTATTGGTAACCATAAATAATAAAAAAGCGGAAGTCTATGAACTGCCGATGAATAAGAATTAAAACAATAAAAAATGAAAACTAAAATTTATCTTTTAGGAATTATGGTGCTTCTTTTTGCTTCGTGCAAAAAAGAAAAAGCCATTGTTATTACTACCAGTGATTATTGCTCAGCTATTGATACAGTAACAGGGATTATGGTTCATGATATTTTCTCTCCTCCAGTAGCTAGTAGAATTTATGTTTATCCGAATATTGCAGCTTATGAAATTATGGCTCAAAACAGCCCTAAATATAAAAGTCTGCAAGGACAATTAAAAGGATTAGATTCTATTCCTAAACTAGATCCAAAAAGTGGAGTTAATAAAAATTTAGCAGCACTTATTGCCCATATTGAGGTGAGTAAACAATTAATTTTTTCCGAAGAAGCGCTAGGGAAATATAGAGACAGTTTGTACCAAAAATGGGAAGATGAGAACGCTAAGGAATTTCTGGTTTCAAAAGAGTATGGCTTAAAAGTAGCCGATCAAATTAAAAAATGGATGGGGAAAGACAATTATAAACAAACCCGAACTTTTTCTAAATTTTCAGTTCATACGAATCAGCCAGGAAGATGGCAGCCTACACCACCGGCTTATATGGATGCCGTGGAACCACATTGGGGCGAAATAAGAACTTTAGTGATGGATTCAGCTTCTCAATTTAAAGCAATTGCACCCTATCCTTTTTCTACAAATAAAAATTCTGCTTTTTACAAAGATGCAAAGGAAACCTATGACGTAGGGAATATGATTTCCAAAAAATTAATAAGCATGGAGGGAAATAAAAGTACGGTAATTCCAGAAGAATCTGCTATTGCTACTTTTTGGGATTGTAATCCATATGCTACAGTAACACAGGGACACATGATGTTTGCCAAGAAGAAAAACTCACCGGATGCCCATTGGATGAACATAACTAAAATTGCGTTGAAAAAAAATAAATCTGATTTTGAAACTGCCGTTTTTGCCTATACTAAAACGTCAATCGGAGTTTTTGAAAGCATTATCAGTTGTTGGAATGGAAAATTTAAAACGAATGTAGTGAGACCGGAAACTTATATTAATCAAAATATTGATGAAAATTGGAGACCACAATTACAAACCCCTCCTTTTCCAGAATATACGAGCGGACATTCCGTGATTTCTTCTTGTTCGTCACTAATTTTAACGTCTATTTTTGGAGATAATTTTAGTTACATTGATGATTCCGAAGTTTCTTTCGGGTTGCCAAAAAGACCTTTTAAATCCTTCAAGCAAGCCGCAACAGAAGCCGCAATTAGTCGATTGTATGGCGGGATTCATTATAGGGCAGCAATTGAAAATGGGCTAGTCCAAGGGACAAACATAGGAACCTATATTAATAGTGAAATCAAATTTTTTAAATCTAAATAAATCAAATTCATACAATGAATAATAAGTTAAAGTGGTTATTAGCGGTCGTTTTATTTTCTTTTTTAGGATGGTATTTTTTATTAAAGCAGTCGGATTATACCATTACTTTTAAAGTCAATGCTGCTACAGGAACCATTTCTCAAGGAATTATGGAATGGACAACAACTCGATCTAAAAAGCAAAATGAAATGTATATTATTTTAGAAAAGAGAAATTTTGATTTCATCAAACAACAGATGAAAAAAGGAAATGAAAAAATGGAATACACTTGGAATATGAAATCAATAAACGATTCAATGACCAATGTAACTATTGGAATAAAAGATTTAAACCATTCATTTTACAACAGGTTAACAGCTCCTTTTATTGCCACTAAGTTTAGAACGGAACAAATAGAGAAAATAAAATACTTTAAAATGGGACTTGAAGACCATATTGACGATTTTAAAATTAGAATAGATGGTGAAAAGTCATCTGAAGAAATATATGTAGCGTATATTTCTTTAAAAAGTGTTTTGCAGGAAAAAGCCCAAACTATGCTTGAATATGATCCTAAAATTATAGGCTATTTAGATAAAAACAAAATAAAAATAATAGGTTATCGTCCCTATTTAGAAATTACTGATTGGGATGAGGATAAAGAAATTGTTAGTTTTAATTATTGTTTTCCTATTCCTAAAAACACAAAATATCTTCCAGACAGTAATGTCAAGTTTAAAACGATACCTGCGTTGAAAGGGCTTCAGGCAACATATTTTGGAAATTATAGGACTTCTGATAGAGCTTGGTTTGCATTATTGGATTATGCGAAGAAACATGACTATACATTAGAAAATAAACCAATAGAACATTTTTTGGCAAATCCTTTTAATGGAGGAAATGAATTGGAATGGGAAACAAAAATAATTATTCCATTTGCGTCAAAATAGAGGTTAAAAATTTAGATTATTTTAACATTTCGAAAACGTTTTCGGATATTCCGAAAACGTTTTTGTTTTAATTATGTATTGAATTGGGAATTTAAAAATTAAATTTAAAAAAAATTAACAAACCAATACATTAACCAAAAAATGGGAATTAAAATAAAATTAAGTTTTTGGCAGATAATCAATATGAATGTCGGTTTTTTTGGCATACAATATAGCTTCGGATTGCAGCAAAGTGCCGTAAATCCTATTTATGATTTTTTACATGCAAGCCCAGATCAAATACCTATATTAAACCTTGCAGGGCCATTAACAGGTTTGTTAATCCAGCCCATAATTGGTGCAATGAGTGATAAAACTTGGCATCCAAGATGGGGAAGGCGCAAACCTTACTTTTTTATTGGTGCAATGGTTTGTAGTATTGCTTTATTTTTATTCCCATTTAGTAGTTCCTTGTGGATGGCTGCTGGTTTGCTTTGGATTCTAGATGTTGGTAATAATACCGCGATGGAACCTTATCGTGCCTTTATTGCGGATACATTGACCGAGGACCAGCAACCTATGGGTTTTCAAGCGCAAAGTTTTTTTACTGGTTTTGGGCAGTTTTTGGCCTATATCTCTCTTTTTCTATTTCCAATAATTTTCGTCGGTTATACGGGGTCCTTGCCTACTTGGATTTATGCCTCCTTTTTTCTAGGAGCAGTACTTTCTATAACTTCCATTTGGTGGAGTATATCTAAGACTAAAGAAATTCCACCAACTGAAGCAGAATTAGCAATTTTAAAAGCGGAGCCATTAAATGTTTTTTCTCCTTTTATAGATATTTATAGAGCGGTTTTAGAAATGCCAACGGTGATGTGGCAACTGTTTTTGGTCTATTTGTTTCAATGGTATGCCATGATGTGTTATTGGCAAAATAATTCAAAAAGTATTGCTTTGTCTGTTTGGAATGTAACGCCAAAGAATACAGTAGGATATGAAAAAGCAGTGGAATGGAATGGATTGATTGGTGCATTTGGGTTTATAGTTACTTTTTCAATAGCCTTCTATTTGGCCAAATTAGCCAAAAGGCATGGTGCTAAGATGATTCATTTCGTCTGTTTGTTATTAGGAGCGGTTTCTCTTTTATGTTTTCCTATGGTGCAAAATCAGTATGTATTTTTTGCTGTAGTTATTGGCTACGGCATTGCTTGGGCAAGTATGATGGGAATTCCGTATTTGATG
The DNA here is from genome assembly GCF_048158525.1 of Flavobacterium algoris. Taxonomy (NCBI): domain Bacteria; kingdom Pseudomonadati; phylum Bacteroidota; class Flavobacteriia; order Flavobacteriales; family Flavobacteriaceae; genus Flavobacterium; species Flavobacterium algoris. The sequence goes on along the minus strand of NZ_JBLNKT010000002.1, from coordinate 197,793 downwards.
GTTGTTGCTGTTATTTCAAAAGAAAGATATGGCGTTTACATGGGAATTATTAATATGATGATTGTGATCCCAATGATTATTCAAAACCTTTCATTTGGTTATATTTTAAAAAACTTCTTACATAATGACCCTCGATTAGCGATAAGTTTTGCAGGAGTATTGTTAGTGATTGCTGCTCTCTTCACATTATTAATTAAAATAAAAAAGACAAAATTAAGTGAATAATACAATAAATAATATGGATGAAATAGACATCCTTTGTGTTGGTGAAGTTCTTGTAGATTTTATTGGACATCAAGAAGGAGTGCTTATTAGTGAAACTAGAGATTATCATAGGTATTTAGGAGGTTCACCTACTAATGTTGCTATGAATTCAACGCGACTAGGTTTGAATACCATCATGGTTGCAACTGTTGGGAACGATGGTTTTGGGTCCTATATTACGGAACGATTAACGAGTGTTGGTGTGAATACAAACCATCTTAATGTTCTGGAGGATAAATCGACTAGTGTGATTTTTGTTTCAAGATCCGAGGGTACACCAGATTTCATTCCGTATCGTTCAGCAGATTGTTGTATTTATGAAGAACAAATTTCAAAGGAAATACTCTCTCGTACCAAGATATTTCATACCACCTGTTTCGCATTAAGTAAAAATCCTGCACAGAAAACGATCTTAAAGAAAGCACAAGAAGCACACGATTTAGGATGTAAGCTAAGTATCGATGTTAACTATGCAAGAAAGCTCTGGAAAAGTCAAAAGAAGGCTTTTAAAGTAATCAAAACCTATTGTCAGTTCAATCCATTAATAAAAATTAGTGAAGATGATATGTTGCGACTTTTTGAGAAGGAACTTCCTCATGAAGAGATATTTGATTTTTTTCACCATCAAGGAGTAGATACTGTTTGCTTAACTTTAGGCAGCAAAGGGGTGAAATTATCTCAAAAAGGGAAAGAAGTAATACAAATGCCAGCTATAAAAATTGACAAAGTTATGGACTCCACTGGAGCGGGTGATGCTTTTTGGTCTGGATTTTTATTTGCTTATATAAAAGAAAAATCAATTCATGAATGTTTGGATATCGCTTTAAAATTAGCAGCTTTAAAACTGCAAAATGTTGGGCGATTACCGGATAACATCAATATCCTTTCTAAACTTTTATAAAATACGATGCAAGAAAATATTACAAAAATCAGCAATGGCGTAATGCTCAATGTTTATCCAGATAGTATTGGAGAAAAATTTAGTGATGCCATAGCCATGCTTAAAATGGAAGAGTTTAAAGATGTATTTTCTTTAATTTACGTTTTACCTACTTTTTTTAATAGTGATTTAGACAGAGGTTTTTCTATTATTGATTATGATATAAATAAAGATTTAGTAGACCCAAAAGATTTAAAGGACTTGAATGAGCTCCAGATAAAGCTGAAATTTGATATTGTGTTAAACCATCTTTCTGTAGCTTCTCCTCAGTTTAAAGACCTGCTGCAACACGGTAATGAATCTAAATTTAAAGATTTTTTTATCAATTGGAATGAGTTCTGGGAAGGAAACGGGGTAAAAAATGAAGATGGCATTGTAATTCCAAAGCCAGAGTTTCTCAATAAATTATTTATGAGAAAGTCGGGTTTGCCCATATTGAAAGTACGTTTTCCGGATGGCAGAGAACAGCCTTATTGGAATACTTTTTATCAGCAAATAACCTATAATACGATTGCTGTAGCAGATTTACAAAATGTAAAAGGACTAACAGAAGAGCAAAGTCTATTTATTGTTACCGTAATTAATACAGAAATTAATGATAATCAAGATTTTATGACTATTGATTTTGAAGATTGTACTCCTTTGAAATCAGAAATTTTACAAATTGTAGAACAAAAGCGTTCCTATTTAGGACAAATGGATGTCAATGCTGAATCGCCTTTAGTATGGGGTTTTTATGAGGAGACATTAAAGAAATTAAATGGTTATGGTTGTAATATCCTTCGATTAGATGCTTTTGCCTATTTGCATAAACAAGTAGGGGAATCCAATTTTTTTAATAAACCTGGGACTTGGGAATATTTAGAGCGTATTAAGAAAATAGCACGACAAAATAATTTGATGCTATTGCCAGAAATTCACGCAGAATATGGTTTGCATTTACATGATGAGGTAGCCAATGAAGGATATTATATCTATGACTTTTTCTTACCTGGTTTAACGATACATACTATCGAAAATAAAACTAGTAAAGCCTTGTTAAGTTGGGCTAAGGAGATTATTGCTAAAGGATATAAAACAGTAAACATGCTTGGTTGCCATGATGGAATACCTGTTCTAGATTTGAAAGGTAAGGAGGTAAATGGCGTTTATAATAAAGGATTGTTAGAAGATACCGAGATTGAAAGTATCATGAATAAAATCATGGAACGTGGTGGTCGTGTAAAGAATCTTTACGATCCTTCAGGGAATAAAATTTCTTATTATCAAATAAATGCTACATTTTTTAGTGCACTAGGTGAAGACGAACAAAAGTTGCTTCTTGCGAGAGTCATTCAAATGTTTATGCCAGGAATACCGCAGGTTTGGTATTTAGATATTTTTGCAGGTAAAAACAATTATGAAGCAGCAGATAATGGGGGTAGTGCCGGACATAAAGAAATTAATCGTACCACATTGACAATGCACGATATTGCGCAAGGGTTGAAAACGGAAGTTGTAAGTAAACAACTAGAAATCATGCACTTAAGAAATACTTCAAATGCATTTTCAGGTCATGTAGAAATAAATGATGCCGTGGATGCTATTATAGATGTCAAATGGGTGAATGGCACCACAGTTGCGCACCTAAGGGCAAACCTTGAAACCAATGGTTTTACAATTAACCATACGGTAAATGGTATGACAAGCACTATGGGTTTTTAAATTTTATACTGTAATCAAAAAATTTCGCGTGTTAAAATATCAAATTAAAGATAGTGACGACTGAAGGAATTTAAAATCTTAATTGTCCAAATGATTAAAAACTAAAAAAATGAAAAAAAACGCTGTCAAAATTGCGATGTATCTCAATTATTTTGTGTTTGCAATATTATTAAATAGTGTTGGGATTGTTATACTAAAATCGCAAGCAAATTATGGAGTAGATGAATTGCAAGCCAGTATTCTAGAAGCCTTCAAAGATTTACCTATTGCGATAGTTTCTTTTTTGATAGCATCATTTTTGCCAAGAATAGGGTACAAAAGAGCCATGCTCATTGGATTAGCATTGGTTTCTTTAGCCTGTATAAATATGTATTTTGGAAATTCATTTGGTACCGCAAAGGTACTTTTTGCAACCGTTGGAGTTTCGTTTGCCCTGATAAAAGTCTCGGTTTATTCATTAATTGGTACAATAACGGAAAATCAGAAAGAGCACAATAGCTTGATGAGCAGTATTGAAGGCGTTTTTATGATAGGAATTGCCTTGGCTTATTTTTTATTTCCTGCTTTTAATTCGGATGCAAATCCTGATTCCTGGTTAAATGTGTATTGGTTGTTGGCCGGAATTTCAGTAGTATCATTTGGATTTTTATTTTTCATCAAATTTGAAAACCAAGCGGAAATCCCCGGCGTTAATTTGGTCGATGATTTTGCACAAATGTTCAAATTATTTGCCAAACTTCTCACGATCGTTTTTGTAATAAGTGCTTTCTTGTTTGTGATGATTGAGCAAGGGATAATGTCTTGGTTGCCTACCTTCAATAGTAAAGTGCTGCATTTGCCACAAAATATTAGTATTATGATGGCGAGTATATTGGCAATTTCTTTGGCAACTGGACGACTTTTAGCGGGTGTGATTACTAAAAAAATTGATTGGATTTGGGTTCTCAGCTTTTGTATCGTGATGGCGATGTTGATAGTTGTTTTTGTGCTTCCAAAAACAGTTGGATTAGAAGTAAAAGAAATTAATTCGCTTAGCGATATTCCATTAATAGGATTTGCATTTCCGTTGGTTGGACTTTTTATTGCGCCGATTTATCCACTCTTAAATTCGGTTGTTTTGAGTGCTTTGCCAAAGAAATTGCACAGTTCAATGACGGGTTTAATCGTTGTTTTTTCGGCTCTTGGAGGCACGCTTGGATCTAGAATTATTGGGTATTTGTTCAAAAACGAAGGGCCTGAAAATGCATTTTTCTATACTTTAATTCCAATGTCATTACTGCTTGTTTCATTCTTTATATTAAAAAAACTTACTTCTAAAATATGAATTTCTTAATTAACATAGACAAGGTATTCCATGAATTACTACTTCAGGAAGATACCGATCAAGATAAAAAAATTACTAAGGACGATAATGGACCTAAAAAGTTTGCTTTAGTTGATGAAAACACCAAACAAGAAATTGTTATTGAGGGAACGTATCATTTGTCAAATTTACTTCAGGAATTAGCTTTATTAAAAGAAAATAAAGTAGATAAAGGGGAGATAGATTTGAGTCGTATTCAAGAGAATCCTGTAGAACGAATTTCGAGGAAAATTAGAGATGACTATTGGAATGAATTGACCAGAACTATTGATAGAAAAGGGTTAGAGCAAATTCTTCAGGACGAGAAAACGAACAATGAGGTTCCTACACTTTATGTTTCGGCAAAAGACAAGCAAGGTGTTGCCTATTTTCAAGAATTAGAAAAAGAACTTCAGAATTTTAAAGTAGGCATTTTGCCCGAAAATTTCTCGATGGAATATGTAGATACATTGGATGAAAAACCAGGTATTTTGGCTTTAGCTTTAGAGCGAAAAGTATACAGTTTTCAAGGAGTGCCTTTCGTGGTTCCCGGGGGTAGATTTAATGAAATGTATGGGTGGGATAGTTATTTTATAGGTGTTGGTTTAATTATTGACAATCAACTGGAAAAAGCAATGTCAATTGCTGAAAATTTTAAATATCAAATCATACATTACGGTAAGATTCTAAATGCGAATAGAAGTTATTACTTAACAAGAACGCAGCCACCATTGTATTCTTCATTATTAATCGCAATTGTAAAAAAGAAAACGCCAAGTTTAGAATGGTTGAGAAGTCATTTAGAAACAGTAATCTTGGAATACAATACCGTTTGGATGGTTCAGGGAAAACGATTGACACCAACAGGTTTAAATCGATACAAAGCAGATGGAGTGGGAATGCCATTTGAGGTAGAGCCTGGACATTTTGATGATGTTTTAGAGCCTTATGCTAAAAAATATAACTTGCCAATACGAGAGTTTGAAAAACAGTATTTAAACCGAACTCTTGTTGATGCTGATCTTGATATGTACTTCGTTCATGACCGTAGCTTGAGAGAAAGTGGCCATGACACAACCGATAGGCTTATAAATACGTGTGCCAATTTAAACTCGGTAGACATCAATAGTTTTCTTTATAAATACGAAAAGGACATTGCATATTTGATTAAAGAGTATTTTAATAATACTTTCCAAGTTGGTGACGTGATGTATACTTCGGAAGAATGGGACCAGAAAGCACTTTTTAGAAAAGCGAAAATTGATGAATTGTGTTGGAATGAAGAATTAAGCATGTATTTTGATTATGATTTTGTAAATAAAAGACAATTTCCATTTGAAGCAGCAACTACATTTTTTCCTTTATGGGCTGGCTTGTGTAATGAACAACAAGCTAAAAAATTAGTAGAAATAGCTTTGCCGCAATTTATAAAAACGGGCGGAATTACAGGAAGTACAAAAGCAAGCACTGACAGTTTCTCAAAAGATGCGCCACAACGACAATGGGATTATCCATTTGGTTGGGCACCACATCAAATATTATTATGGGAGGGTCTGATTAATTATAAATTCTTCAATAAGGCTCAAGAAATGGTCTACAGATGGTTGTGGTTAATCACCAAAAATGCGGTGGAATACAACGGAACTATTCCCGAAAAATTTGATTTAGAGATCAGTTCGCACAAAGTTTTTGCGGAATATGGTAATGTAGGAACTGAATTTGATTATATCGCCAAGGAAGGATTTGGCTGGATGAATGCGTCCTATCAATATGGTTTACAAATATTGAGTGACAATTTAAAACAAGAACTAAATAAGCTGACTTCGCCGGTTGATTTATTTTAATGTGAAATAAATAAATAAATTTATCATTTGAATACTATTTTTTTTAACTTTATAATAAATTAAACTTATCTATTATGACTGTTAATCAAATATTAAGCACAAAAGGTAAGGAAGTTTATTCCGTACTTTCCACGAACACCGTATACGAAGCTTTGACGGTGATGAGTGAAAAAAACATTGGGGCCATTCTTATCATTGAAGATGGAATTTTGAAAGGAGTTTTATCTGAGAGGGATTATGCCAGGAAAATTGTTTTGAAAGCTAAATCTTCAAAGAAAGCTTTGGTTCATGAAATTATGGAAACGGAAGTGTTTACAGTTAAACCTTCCGATAATCTAGATTATTGTATGGAATTAATGAGTACTAAAAGAGTGAGACATTTACCTGTTTTAGAAAACGATACTGTCATAGGAATTATATCCATAAGTGATGTTGTAAAAGCAATAATCGAAATCCAAAAAGATACAATTCAACATTTAAACTCTTACATTACTCAATAGAAGTAAATAGTTCAATACTATAATAGCTGCAAATTTTTGCAGCTATTTTTATTTGTATCTATTGGCGCTAGTCTGTTTTTTTATAAAAGAATAGGATAAAAGCTGACTTTTTAAACCAAGTCTTCTATCTTTGTATGATAGAATAAAATCTAAAAAAATGAACAAAGACAGCAAAAGAAGAGAAGCATTATTATACCACGCAAAGCCAACTCCTGGTAAAATTCAGGTAGTTCCCACTAAGAAATATGCAACACAAAGAGATTTATCTTTGGCTTATTCCCCTGGTGTAGCCGAGCCATGTTTAGAGATTGCAAAAGATGTTAATAATGTTTATAAATATACTGCAAAAGGAAATTTAGTTGCTGTAATTACTAATGGTACAGCGGTATTGGGACTTGGTGATATTGGTCCTGAAGCATCTAAACCAGTAATGGAAGGTAAAGGATTATTATTTAAAATTTTTGCTGATATTGATGTATTTGACATCGAAATTGGGACAAAAGATATTGAGGAATTTATCCAGACCGTTAAAAATATAGCACCAACTTTCGGTGGAATTAATTTGGAAGATATTAAGGCTCCGGAGTCTTTTGAAATAGAAAGAAGATTGGTTGAAGAGCTGAATATTCCAGTAATGCATGATGATCAACACGGAACAGCTATTATATCATCGGCTGCTTTGTTGAATGCACTAGAACTGGCTAATAAAAAATCAGAAGATGTAAAAATGGTGGTTTCAGGAGCGGGTTCTGCTGCACTTGCTTGTGCCGATTTATATGTTTTATTAGGAGTAAAAGTTGAAAATATATTGATGTTTAACAGTAAAGGAGTTTTGACGAAAGACAATCCTTCTCTTTCTGTTTTGCAACAAAAATATGCCAGAGACATAAAATCAATGAGTCTTGAGGAAGCATTAGTTGGTGCAGATATCTTTTTAGGTTTGTCAACAGGTGGAATTATGTCTCCACAAATGTTGATGGGAATGGCAGAAAATCCAATCGTTTTTGCAATGGCAAATCCAGATCCTGAAATTGATTATAATCTGGCTGTTGCAACTAGAAAAGACGTTATCATGGCTACGGGACGTTCTGATTTTCCTAATCAGGTGAATAATGTTCTTGGATTTCCTTATATTTTTAGAGGGGCGCTTGATGTTCGTGCAACCAAGATAAACGAAGCCATGAAGATGGCTGCTGTAAAAGCGCTAGCTTTATTGACAAAAGAATCGGTTCCTGAACAAGTAAATGTTGCTTATGGAGCAACTAAATTAAATTTTGGCAGAGAATATATCATCCCAAAACCATTTGATCCAAGATTAATAACTATTGTGGCGCCTGCTGTTGCAAAAGCGGCTATGGACTCTGGAGTAGCATTAAATCCTATTACGGATTGGAAAAAGTATGAAGAAGAGCTTTTAGATCGTTTAGGAAATGACAATAAAATGGTTCGTTTGATTACCAATAGAGCCAAAATGGATCCAAAAAGAATCGTTTTTGCGGAAGCAGATCATTTAGATGTGCTTAAAGCAGCTCAAATTGTATTAGAAGAAGGGATTGGTTTTCCAATTTTATTGGGGAATAAAGAAATAATTTTAGAATTAAAAGAAGAACTAGGTTTTGATGCTGATGTTCAAATTATAGATCCAAAAATAAAAGAAGAAGAGCCTAGAAGAAATAAGTTTGCCAAAACCTATTGGTCATCTAGACAAAGACGTGGAATATCTTTATTGGATGCTCAGAAATTAATGCGTGAAAGAAACTATTTTGCCGCCATGATGGTCAATGAAGGTGAAGCAGATGCGCTTGTTACAGGACATTCCAGAAGTTATCCATCTGTTGTAAAACCAATGTTACAACTTATTGAAAAAGCTCATGGTGCTTCTCTTGTTGCCACTACAAATATGATGATGACCAGTCGTGGTCCTATGTTTTTATCGGATACGGCTATAAACATAAATCCTTCTGCAGATGATTTGGCTAAAATTGCCATTATGACTGCAAAAACGGCCAGAATGTTTGGAGTGGAGCCGGTAATTGCGATGATATCGTTTTCTAATTTTGGTTCTTCTACAAATGAAAGTGCCACTAAGGTGAGAGAAGCAGTAGATTATTTGCATAAAAACCATCCTGAAATGGTTATTGATGGTGAAATTCAAGCTGATTTTGCGTTGAATCCAGAAATGTTAAAAGAAAAATTTCCGTTTTCAAAACTAGCAGGTAAAAAAGTAAATACGTTAATTTTTCCTAATTTGGAATCGGCTAATATTACCTATAAACTTTTGAAAGAATTAAATAAAGTTGATTCAATAGGGCCTATTATGTTGGGAATGGGAAAACCAGTTCACATATTTCAATTAGGAGCAAGTGTAGAAGAAATGGTAAATATGGCCGCTATTGCTGTGATTGATGCTCAAGAAAAAGAGAAGAAAAAAATAAATGTAGGGTAATACTTCTTTGATTAAAAGAACATTTAAATAAATGAATTTAGTTAAATTATGTGCTAATTTTATTATATTTGGAGACATATATTATAAAAAATGATTGCACATATACAGGGGAAATTGGTAGAAAAGACACCAACACAAGTAGTTATTGATTGTGGAGGTGTTGGGTATCATGTAAATATATCCTTACATACCTACTCATTGCTTCCCAATGCTGACTTTATAAAATTGTATACGCATCTTCAAATAAAAGAAGATGCGCATACTTTATTTGGTTTTGTAGAAAAATCAGAAAGAGAGATTTTTAAATTATTATTGTCAGTTTCTGGTATTGGTGCAAGCATAGCTAGAACGATGTTGTCATCATTAGACCCAAAACAAATTACAAATGCAATTGCATCAAGTGATGTGGTTACCATTCAATCTATAAAAGGAATTGGTAGTAAAACGGCACAAAGAGTAATACTTGATTTAAAAGAAAAAGTATTGAAATTGTATGATTTAGACGAAGTTTCTATGTCACAAAGCAATACAAATCGAGATGAAGCGTTATCTGCTTTGGAGGTCTTAGGGTTTGTTCGAAAAACTTCAGAACGAATCATCGAAAAAATTGTAAAAGAGGATCCAGAGGCTTCTGTTGAATCGATTATTAAGAAAGCTTTAAAAAACTTATAAAAGGTACTCAAAACACGGATTATATGCATAAAATTTGTATTTTTTTGCTAGTCATATTTTGTGGTTTTGTATCGCAAGCTCAGGTAACACCGGCCGCTCAGGATACAATTAAAACTGGTTTCTCTACAGGGAAAGTTCAGTTAAAAGATCCTCAAAGTGTTCTTTCTGCGTATACTTATGATCCAGTTACAGACAGGTATATTTACACGAATTCTGTAGATGGATTTTCCATTAATTATCCCATTATATTAACTCCAAAAGAGTATGAAAATTTGGTTTTGAAAGAATCTATGCGAGATTATTTCAAGAAAAAAGCAGATGCTATTGACGGAAAAAAAGAAGGCAGTGAAGCCGCCAAAAAAGATTTATTGCCAAGGTATTATGTGAAATCAGGGCTTTTTGAATCTATTTTTGGAAGTAATACAATTGACGTGAAACCTACCGGATCAATAGAAATGGATTTGGGAATGCGGTATACAAAACAAGATAATCCATCATTTTCACCAAGAAACAGATCGAATCTTTCTTTTGACTTTAATCAAAGGATAAGTATGAGTTTGATGGGGAAAGTAGGGACACGACTCAATGTAAATGCTAATTATGATACACAGTCTACTTTTGCTTTTCAAAACTTAATTAAGTTAGAATATGCTCCTTCAGAAGATGATATTATTCAAAAAATTGAAGTCGGAAATGTAAGTTTGCCTTTGAATAGTTCTTTAATTAGAGGTGCTCAAAGTTTATTCGGTGTAAAAACACAATTAAAATTTGGTAAAACAACTGTTACAGGTATATTTTCAGAACAAAAATCCCAAACAAAAAGTATTGTTGCTCAAGGTGGAGGAACGATTCAGAACTTTGATATGTATGCGTTGGATTATGATAATGACCGACACTTTTTCTTATCCCAATATTTTAGAAACAAATACGATTCTTCCTTAAAAAATTATCCTTTTATTGACAGTAGAGTTCAAATTTCAAGATTGGAGGTTTGGGTTACCAATAAGCAAAATAGGGTAAATACAACTACTGGAAACAATCTTAGAAACATTATAGCTATTCAGGATTTAGGGGAGGGGCAATTAGCCGGTTTGCAGGACAACGAAGTAGTGGTATTAGATCCAATTCCTTCAGTTCCTAATCCATTTTTTAATGTAACAACCGATTCTCCTTCGGACAACTCAAATAATGATTTTGACCCTGCTAAAATAGGTAAAGTAGGTATAGATGCTGGTTTATTGAACAAAAACATACGTGAGATAGTAACATCTGGATCAGGATTTGAAGTTACTGTTAATGAAGGTGCAGATTATTCTAAATTAGAAAACGCTAGAAAACTAAATCCTAATGAATATACGTTTAATGCTCAATTAGGTTATATTTCATTGCAACAGCGATTAGCTAATGATGAGGTTTTAGCGGTTGCATATCAATATACAATTGGTGATAAAGTGTATCAAGTGGGTGAATTTGGTAATGATGGTGTAGATGCAACAGTAGTAACGGGTAATAGTAATACATCAAATCAAGCTATCATAACACAAAGCTTGATATTGAAAATGCTAAAAAGTAATTTGACCAATGTCAAAAACCCTGTTTGGAACTTGATGATGAAAAATATTTATCAGATTCAAGGAGCTTATCAAGTGAAACAGGAAGACTTTAGGTTTAATATACTTTATACCGATCCATCTCCTTTAAATTATATTAATATTGTTTCACCGTTGCCATCACCGGATTTAGTAACAAGCACACCTTTACTTAAAGTTTTTAATTTAGATAAACTCAATTACAACAATGATCCACAAGCAGGCGGGGACGGTTTTTTTGATTTTATGCAAGGCTTGACGATCGATGCTCAAAATGGTAGAATTATCTTCACAACCAAAGAGCCTTTTGGAGAACTGCTTTTTTCTAAATTATCAAATGGAGGAGAAAGTTATGATGATGCAAATACATATAACGCCAATCAAAAGAAATACGTGTTTAGAAACATGTATCGAAACACACAATCCGGTGCTTTACAAGATAGCGATAAGAATAAATTTTTATTGAGAGGTAAATATAAATCTACCGGTGGCGATGGAATCCCAATTGGTGCTTTCAATGTGCCAAGAGGTTCAGTTGTTGTTACAGCTGGAGGTAGGGTTTTGGTTGAAGGAATTGATTACAGCGTGAATTATCAATTGGGAAGAGTCCAGATTTTAGATCCTTCGCTTCAAGCCTCTAATACGCCTATTAATGTATCTTTAGAAAACAATTCTGTTTTTGGTCAGCAAACCAGAAGGTTTATGGGTGTAAATGTAGAGCATAAAATTTCTGATAATTTTTTGGTGGGAGCGACTTTTTTAAAAATGACTGAGAAACCATTTACTCAAAAATCTAGTTTTGGTCAGGAATCTGTTAATAATACCATTTTTGGATTTAATACTAATTTCTCAACGGAAGTTCCATTCTTTACCCGATTAGTTAATAAATTACCTAATATCGATACTGATGTTCCTTCAAATCTTTCTATACGAGGTGAAATTGCATTTTTGAAACCGGATTCCCCAAAAGCAGATCAATTTCAAGGGGAGTCAACTATATATGTTGATGATTTTGAAGGATCTCAATCAACTATTGATATGCGTTCTCCGTATGCTTGGAGCTTGTCATCGACTCCAGAGAAAAACACCAGAAGCACCTATGATTTCAATGCTAGTGCCAATGATTTGAGTTATGGTTTTAAAAGAGCAAAGTTAGCATGGTACTCGATAGATCCTGTTTTTTATACTCAAAAACCGTCTGGAATTACAAATGAAGAATTGTCTTTCAATACAACCAGAAGAATTTTTAGTGAGGAATTGTATCCTTTGACCGATATTGCACAAGGACAATCTCAAGTAGTTAATACTTTAGATTTAAGTTATTATCCTTCTGAAAGAGGTCCGTATAATAATAGTTCAAATGTGTCTACAAATCCAACTTCTAATTTTGGTGGAATTATGAGATCATTGAATTCTACTAATTTCGAACAAGGAAATGTAGAATACATTCAATTTTGGATATTAGATCCTTATGTGGGAAGTGGTGAAATACCTCAATCCAATACTGGTAAAATCTATTTCAATTTAGGAGAAGTATCAGAGGATGTTTTGAAAGATGGAAAAAAGCAATATGAAAATGGACTTGGGCCAGATCAAATTATTTCAAAACCAAATCCAGGAACAGCCAATTGGGGAGATGTTCCCGCATCGCAATCTTTAATTTATGCATTTGACACCAATGTTAATAATAGAAAGAATCAGGACGTTGGGTTAGATGGTTTGCCTAATGCCAAAGAAGGTGCGATTTACAGTAATTTTGCATCAGAACCAGATCCTGCAGCTGATGATTACACCTATTATTTGAATGCTTCAGGAAATGTTTTAGACCGATATAAAAAGTATAATGGTGTAGACGGTAACTCAGCGGTTGATATTAACGATCCTAATAGAGGTTCTACCACGTTTCCAGATGTAGAAGATATCAATAGAGACAACACCATGAATACGATCAATGCCTATTATGAATATAGTATTGATGTTAAACCTAATATGAGTGTCGGACAAAATTACATTACTGATATCAGAAATACTCAAGTCACATTACCAAATGGAGGTACAACTGATGCCAGATGGATTCAGTTTAAAATACCAGTTTCACAACCTGAAAATACAATTGGGAATATCTCTGATTTTAGATCAATCCGTTTCATGAGAATGTTCATGACGGGTTTTAATGATTTGGTAACGGTTCGTTTTGGAGCATTGGATTTAGTGAGAGGGGAATGGAGACGCTATACGAATACGCTCGATTTTAATGATACAAATGTTGCTGATGACAAAACTAATTTGGATGTGTTAGCAGTAAATGTTCAAGAAAATAACGAAAGATGTCCGGTGAATTATATTACTCCACCCGGAGTAGTAAGAGAACAATTGTACAATAATAATACGGTTATTAATCAGAATGAACAATCACTATCTTTAAGGGTTTCTGGTAATGGACTGGAACCGGAAGATTCAAGAGGAGTTTTTAAAAATGTGAGTATCGACATGCGTCAGTTTAAAAAATTGAAAATGTTTTTGCATGCTGAATCTTTACCAAATGAAATTGCGCTTCGAGACAATCAAATGGTAGGTTTTATTCGTTTTGGAAATGACTTTACACAGAATTTTTACCAAATAGAAATTCCTTTAAAAGTTACTGTTCCATCCTCATCATCAACTTCGGATTGTTCCGCATTGAGTGCCGAAGCGGTTTGGCCTGAAGATAATCAAATTGATTTGTCATTGGCATTATTGACACAATTGAAGATTTTGGCGATGAGCATTGATAAAAGTACGCTCCCACTAGATGGAATTTATTATCAATATGAAGATGATCTTGATCCTTCGTTAGCAAACAAAAGTAACAAATTGAGATTGGGTATAAAAGGGAATCCTAATTTTGGCCAGGCACGAACTTTAATGGTGGGTGTGAAAAGTAATGAAACGCATCAAGATATTAAAGGAGAAGTTTGGTTCAATGAACTTCGTTTGGCCGATATGGATAATAAAGGAGGTATGGCAGCAGTATTGAATGTAGATTCAAATTTTGCTGATTTTGCTACAGTTTCTGCAACAGGTAAAAAAAGTACGATTGGTTTTGGAGCATTAGAACAAGGTCCAAATGAGAGAAGTCGAGAGGATACGAAACAATATAATATTGTTACGAATGTTAATTTAGGGAAATTATTACCTCCAAAATGGGGTGTTAATTTACCATTCAATTATGCCATTGGCGAAGAAATGATTACTCCGGAATATGATCCTTTTAATCAAGATATTAAATTAAAACAGTTATTAAATAATACTGCAGATAAAGCCGAAAGAGATAATATTCAAAGTCGCGCAACTGATTATACGAAACGTCAAAGTATCAATTTTATCGGGGTTAGAAAAGAAAGAGGAGCAGAGCAGAAACAACATGTTTATGATGTTGAAAATTTCACTTTTTCTCAATCTTTTAATCAGGTAGAACGACATGATTTTGAAATAGAAGATTATGTCGATCAGCATGCGAATTCATCCGTTGATTATGCGTATACTTTTCAGTCAAAGCCAGTCGAGCCGTTCAAGAAAACTGCTTTCATGAAAAAAAGTAATTATTGGAAATTATTAAGTGATTTTAATTTTAATTACCTGCCTTCTAATATTTCTTTTAATACCAATATTATTAGACAATTCAATCGCCAGCAATTTAGACAAGTTGATGTAGAAGGTTTAGGTCTAGATCCATTATACAGAAGAAATTTTGCATTCAATTATCAATATGGATTTAATTTTAATTTGACAAAATCATTAAAATTAAATTATACGGCTTCTTCTAGCAATATTGTGAAAAGCTATCTAAATAAGAATAATGAGCCTATTGATAGTTTTACAATATGGGATAGTTATTGGGATATTGGAGATCCTAATCAGCACATGCAACAATTGGTTTTAAATTACGAGATACCAATTAATAAAATTCCATTATTTAGTTTTGTAAAAGCTAATTATTCTTATACAGGTGATTACAGTTGGCAACGTTCTTCTAATGCTTTGTCACAAATAGAGATTGATGGTAACAGTTATAACTTAGGAAATACAGTTCAAAATGCAAGCTCCAGTAATTTGAATGCAACATTCAATATGGATGCATTTTATAAGTATTTAGGATTGACAAAAAACACCAATAAACCGGTGACAAAGCCTAAGGCAATTGCTCCAAAACCAGGTGAAAAAATTGTAAATACAAATACACAACAAATTGTAAAAAACAATGAATTTGTTGACGGTTTAATCGGGGTTTTGACCAGTGTTAAAAACATTCAAATGAATTACACCGAGAATAGCGGTACGATATTGCCAGGATATACGCCGAGTGTTGGGTTTTTGGGTTCTTCAAGACCATCGTTAGGATTTATTTTTGGAAGTCAAGATGACGTACGTTATGAGGCTGCTAAAAACGGTTGGCTTACCAACTATCCTAATTTTAATCAAAATTATTCTCAAGTGACCAATAAGTTATTTAAAGCTACTGCAAATGTTGATTTGTTTCCAGATTTAAAAATCGATTTGTCATTGGATAGATCTTATTCCAAGAATTTTTCAGAACAATATGATATAACTGATGGACAATATAATGCACGATCTCCATATAGTTATGGTCTTTTCTCAATTTCTACAGTTCTGATAAAAACATCTTTCTCAACAAGTGATGAAAATTCATCTGCGGCTTTTGATGATTTTAGAAGTAATAGACTTACCGTTGCAAATCGATTGGCAATACAACGTGGTATAGATATTAGTAATCCAGTTAATCTTGATGCAGAAGGATATCCTTTAGGTTATGGTAAAAATAATCAAGCGGTTTTGCTGCCGGCTTTCTTAGCAGCGTATTCTGGATCTAATGCTTCAGGAGTTTCACTTGGGATTTTTAGAAGTTTCCCAATACCTAATTGGGCTGTTAAGTACAATGGTTTGATGCGTTATAATTTTTTCAAAAAGAATTTCAAACGCTTTTCGATGCAACATAGTTATAGAGCTTCATACACAATTAGTGCATTTAGATCTAATTTCGAATATGATAAAACACCAAACGGTGTAGATGCAAGCGGTAATTTTTTCAATAGCACAATCATGTCAAATCTCAATTTAGTAGAGCAATTTAGTCCGCTTATTAGAATGGATTTTGAGTTAAAAAGCTCTTTAAAAGTACTTACCGAAATAAAGAAAGATAGAGCTTTGTCAATGAGTTTTGATAATAACCTATTGACAGAAGTAAAAGGAATAGAGTATGTTGTAGGACTTGGTTACCGATTTAAAGATGTTATTTTCTCCTCCAGATTAGCAGATAATCCAACAGGAATTATAAAAAGTGATATCAACCTTAAAGGAGATCTTTCCTATCGAAATAATCAAACAATTGTTCGATATTTAGACTATAATAACAATCAATTAGCCGGAGGACAAAATATATGGTCTCTAAAAATAACTGCGGATTATGCGTTCAGTAAAAATTTGACCGCGATTTTCTATTATGATCATTCATTTTCGAAAGCAGTAATATCAACTTCTTTCCCATTGACAAATATTCGATCAGGATTTACGATGCGCTATAATTTTGGGAATTAATTTTTTTAAAATCTAAACAAGATTTGAATTGAGATTGTTACATTTGTCACATAAAATTCAATTATCAATTAATAATTATCAATTAGTATTTATATGAACATACCAGCAAATTTAAAGTACACTAAAGATCACGAATGGGTTAGTATTGAAGGCGACATAGCAACAGTAGGAATTACTGATTTTGCACAAAAAGAATTAGGGGATATCGTATATGTTGAGGTGGAAACTTTAGACCAGACTTTAGAAAAAGATGAAGTTTTTGGAACTGTTGAAGCGGTTAAAACGGTTTCTGATTTGTTTCTTCCTTTATCAGGTGAAATTGTCGAGTTTAATGACGCATTGGAAAATACACCGGAAAGTGTAAATTCTGATCCTTATGGAGCTGGATGGATGATAAAAATAAAAATTGCAAACGAAGCTGAAATTGATTCATTGCTTTCAAGCGAATCTTACAAAGAACTTATTGGTGCCTAAACAATTCTATTTTTGGGCAGCTTTAACTTGGACAGGGTTAATCGTCTTTTTTTGTTTAATTAAATCAAGCGATATTCCTGCTATTCAAATTACGAATCTAGATAAAGTTGTTCATTCCTTTTTTCATTTGGTATTTACATCGCTTTGGTTTTTCTTTTTTAAGAAGCAAATAAATAGTTCGGATGTTTTTAAGCCTTTGGTAGTATCATTTATAATTTCCATTTTTTTTGGAATAGCAATAGAAATAGCGCAAACGCTATTTACCACAACTAGAAAAGGAGATTTGTTTGATGTTTTAGCAAATTTATCTGGAGCAACTCTTGCTGTTTGTATAATTTTGTTTTTCAACAAGTACACTAACTTAAATAAAGTTTGATACGAATTACAATCCCACTTCGGTGGGATTTTTTTATATTACAAATGTTTTTACTTTTTTAACGATCAGGAAATATAAAATAAGATTAGATCCTTACGAAGTAGTTATTAATAGTAAATAAATGTGAATTTAAAATGTATTTTTGCTAATTGGATAGCAATAGGTATCATTAAGCTATAAGAAAAATGAATATTAAACAATATTTAGATTCTACTTATTTAAAAACAGCAACACAGGCAGGACTTAGTGAAGCTGATGATGTCGTTATTGTCAAAAAATATATTCAGGAAGCCATTAATGAGCATTTTAAGCTTATTATGATTCGCCCAAATATGGTTTCTATCGCCCAAGAAATGATTATTGATGCCGATTCAAATTTGCAAATAGGTACGGTGATTGATTTTCCAGAAGGAAAATCGAGTGTTGAGGATAAACTTTCTGAAGCGATTCAGGCGATTGAAGATGGAGCCGATGATTTGGATTTCGTTTGTAATTATGAAGCGTTTAAAAATGGTAGTATTGATTTGGTTAAAGATGAAGTCCTAAAATGCACGTTATTGGGACTGGAAAATAATAAGGTTGTAAAATGGATTATAGAAGTGGCTGCACTAAATGATAAACAGATTATACAATTGTCTGCTTTGATAAAAAATGTAGTTATTTCAAATTTTAAAGAGGAATTGTACCAATCGGTTTTTGTAAAATCATCAACAGGATTTTATAAAACGGAAGGTGATTTGCCAAATGGAGCCACAATTCCATCCATTATTATGATGTTGGAAAATGCTTCGCCACTTCCGGTAAAAGCAGCTGGCGGTGTAAGAACTTATGAAGAGGCTGTTGAAATGATACGACTGGGTGTAAAACGAATAGGAACGTCTGGGGCAAAAGCAATTGCTAATGGGCAAGATTCACAAATTGATTACTAAATTCACAAAGAAAACCAATATGAAAAAGGGGTTGTCAACGTTACTTTTATCATTTTATTCATTTTTTATTTATTCGCAAGACATAAGTAATAATGCAACTCAATCGGGAATTTCGCCTGAACGATTTCCTGTTTTTTTGAATTGTGAAAACTTGCAATCTAAGGAATTGGAAAAATGTTTTTACTATCAAGTGCAAAATTTTGTGTTTCAAAATTTTCAAGTTTCTGAGAATTTTAAGCAAAATAATTTCAAAGGTAGTGTAGAAGTGCTTTTTGAAGTTGACGCTAATGGCGTTTTCAAAGTGATTTATGTAAATGCTACTGATGAGGATTTAATAAAAGAAACTAAGCGAGTTTTTGGGATATTCCCAAAGATTAAACCGTCAACTTATAATGGAAAACCAACATATTCGAGATACACAATTACAATTGCGATTCCATTAAAAAGCCCAGAACAGTTAGCTTCAGAGGTACTTGCTCGCGCAGAAATTTTGCCAAATGAAACAAAACAACTTACCGAATTGGATAGTATTGTTTACAAAAAATTCAATAATCCTCAGTTTGAAAGTCATTTGAATATTCCTTTTTCCCATAGTTATTATTCTCAGTTTGATGCTTCTTTAAATCAAGTTGGCAGCAATAATCACACTGCATCTAAACCGTATACTTATGTGGAAGTATCAAAATATTATGATTTTAAAGCAGCAAATGATAAACTAAAGAAGAATGTTTCCGGTTGGTGGACCAGAAAATTATGGAATGAAAGTATGGTTGAAATTCAAGGAGACGGCTACTGGTTTACTTTGAATCCTATTTTAGATTTACAAGTTGGTAAGGCGTCTCAAACTAAAGCGAATTACACTTATATAAATACTCGTGGAATCAATTTCCGTGGAGGATTAGGGAAGCAAATTAATTTCACTGCTACAGTTTTTGAAAGTCAGGGGCGTTTTGCGGATTACTACAATCGTTATGCAGAATCTATAAAACCAGCAGGCGGAAATCCTGCAATTATTCCAGGTATGGGAATTGCCAAAGATTTTAAAACGGATGCGTATGATTTTCCTTTGGCGGAAGCCAATATAACTTTTGCGCCTAGTAAATATTTTGATTTGCAATTGGGTTATGGAAGAAATTTTATAGGTGATGGATATCGATCTTTGTTAGAAAGTGACGGGGCAAGTCCATATCCGTATTTTAAAATAAATACTAATTTTTGGAAAATAAAATACACCAATACCTATATGTGGCTTAAAGATGTTCGTCCAGAGGTTACCCTCGAAAAAACGTACGCTACTAAATTTATGGCAAATCATTATTTGAGTTGGAATGTGTCGAATAAATTGAATCTTGGTTTCTTTGAATCAGTAATTTGGACTGATACAAATAACAGGGGGTTTGATGTGAATTTTGTAAATCCAATTATATTTTATCGTTCGGTTGAATTTGCTTCTTCTGCCAGAAGTGGAAATGCGCTTTTGGGGTTGACTTATAAATACAAATGGAACAATCAAATCAATACATACGGACAGTTTCTTCTTGATGAATTTTCTCTTGGAGATGTTAAAAAAGGAGACAATAGCTGGAAAAATAAATTTGGATATCAATTAGGTGTTAAATATTATAATGCTTTTCACGTTGATAATTTGGTATTGCAGTTAGAGTACAATCATGTGCGTCCTTATGTGTATTCCCATAGTAATCCCATCACAAATTATGGGCATAACAATCAAAGTATAGGGCATCAATGGGGCGGAAATTTCAAAGAATTTTTAGTTATCGCGCGTTATCATAAAGACAGGTATTTTGCTGATGCAAAAATAACGATGGGTACCCGAGGATTGGATTTTGATACAGCCGAAGATGGTTATAATTACGGGGGGAATATCTATAAAGATTATGACGAAAACAGAGCTTTAGATAGCGGTGTAAAAGTAGGACAGGGAAATAAAACGGCTGTTTTTATCACAGATGTTCAAGCTGGATATCTGATAAATCCAGCAACCAACCTGAAACTTTTCGGAAGCTATATTTATAGAAGTTTTGATCCAACAAAGAATACGGCAACGACTTTTAATGAAAGTACTAATTGGTTTACTTTAGGGATACGTTCGGATGTTTTTAATTGGTATTTTGATTATTAGCTTTAATAATATTTCTAAAAAAGCTTTTTTATGAATTGTTTTTTGTCAAATCCCTTTTGATAAACTACTTTTGCAAAAGTTTTTACAAAGCAAATAAACATTAGTATTGAACGCAACACAAAATACCCTTTCATTAAAGTCTGTCTATATTGATTTCCGCGAGATAACTAAAGCACGTCTCGCTGTTAGCGTAGTGTTTTCGTCTATTGCAGGATTTATGCTTGGAATTACTGATGTCCATTCTTTCAGTTGGATGGTGTTGTTAAAACTTGCCATTGGTGGGTATTGTATGGTAGGCGCTTCTAATGCTTTTAATCAGGTTATTGAAAAGGATTTAGATGCGTTGATGGATCGGACAAAAAATCGTCCCGTTCCGGCTGGTAGAATGTCTTCTAATACAGCTTTGATTATTGCAAGTCTTCTTACTATTATTGGAATTGTATTGTTGTATACAATCAATTCTAAAACGGCCATGTTTGGCGCAATTTCTATATTTCTTTATACGAGTGTCTATACGCCTTTGAAAACTATGACATCATTGTCGGTTTTTGTAGGAGCATTTCCTGGTGCAATTCCCTTTATGTTGGGATGGGTTGCGGCAACTGGAGAATTTGGGATAGAAGCAGGGACTTTATTTTTAATTCAGTTTTTCTGGCAGTTCCCTCATTTTTGGGCTATTGGATGGTTTTTATACGAAGATTATGAAAAAGCAGGTTTTTTTATGCTTCCTACAGGGAAAAAAGATAAATCAACTGCTTTACAGATTATTTTATACACAGTTTGGCTTATTATAGCTTCGCTTTTACCAGTTTTGGGTTATACAGGGCAGTTGTTTATTACGCCTGTAGCCGCTATTGTCGTATTTTTACTAGGACTTTGGATGCTTTATTATGGAGTGCAATTATACAAATTAAGAACGGCAAAAGCAGCGAGAACGTTGATGCTGGTAAGTGTTTCTTATATTACATTGTTACAATTAGTTTATATATTTGATAAATTTTTAAGATAGTTATGGAGATTACAATGACAACAGACGAACATAAATCGAGAACAGCGCGATCATATAAATTGATATTGCTGTTTGCTATGGTTAGTATGACCATGATGTTTGCAGGGCTTACTAGTGCTTTTGTGGTAAGTAAATCTAGAGCCGATTGGTTGAAAGATTTTCAATTGCCTACGGCATTTTATTTTAGCACGGTTGCAATCATTGGATGTAGTATTACTTTTCATTTGGCAAAAAAAGCGATTCAAAAAGACAAACAAAGTGCAACTACTGCATTTCTTTTGTCTACTTTAGCATTGGGAATATTATTTGTTATTTTACAATTTGTAGGTTTTGGTCAGATTGTCGCTAATGGGTATTATTTTACCGGAAGTGAAAGTTCTATAACGACTACTTTTCTATATATTGTAACGGTTGTGCACCTGATTCACCTTGCTGGTGGGTTAATTTCACTTCTAATTATAATTTATAATCATTTTAAACAAAAATACAATTCAACTCAAACTCTTGGAATTGAACTAGGTGCGATGTACTGGCACTTTCTTGATTTCTTATGGGTTTATTTATTTTTATTTTTATATTTCTTTAAATAATAAAAAAACGTAAATTTGGGAACTTTTTAACGAATAACTTATATGGAAGCGACAGTTACTACTGCAAATAGTGAAGGAAAAACTTGGGGAGGCGGCACAGAGCCAATGGGAGCAAGTTACGGCAAATTAATGATGTGGTTTTTTATCGTATCAGATGCCTTAACATTCTCTGGATTTCTAGCAGCTTATGGTTTTTCTAGATTTAAATTTATTGAAACTTGGCCTTTAGCCGATGAAGTGTTTACTCACTTCCCATTCATGCACGGTGTCTCGGCCCCGATGTATTACGTGGCATTTATGACGTTTATTTTGATTTTTTCATCTGTAACGATGGTTTTAGCAGTTGATGCTGGACATCAGATGAAAAAAGACAAAGTGACAATATATTTGTTTTTAACAATCATCGGAGGTATTATTTTCGTTGGTTCACAAGCTTGGGAATGGAAAAACTTTATTAAAGGGGAGTATGGTGCTATTGAAACAAAAGGAGGTAGTTTACTTCAGTTTGTTGATAAAGAAGGTCACCGTGTAGCTCTAGCTGATTTTGCTGCAACTTTGCCGGAAGATAGAGAGCAATTGACAAGAAATAAAGGAAAATGGTTTATGGATGAGGCGGCTATTTCGACTTATTCTGTAGCTGAAGTTCAAGCTGGTTTCAAAGCACATCCTGATCTTTTGATTAGAACAGAAACCATCACTGCCGAAAAGAAAAAAACTATTCTTTCAAGAAAAGATTCTGAATTGCGATTGACTCAAGCCAGTTTGGTTATTGAAGGAGCAAATTTAACCCACAACGAATATGGAAGTAAATTATTTGCTGATTTCTTTTTCTTTATAACAGGATTTCACGGTTTTCACGTATTTTCTGGGATAATCATTAACATCATTATATTTTTCAATGTTCTAGTAGGAACTTATGAGAAAAGAGGAAGTTATGAAATGGTTGAAAAAGTGGGGTTATACTGGCACTTTGTCGATTTAGTTTGGGTATTTGTATTTACGTTTTTCTACTTAGTTTAATTTTAGATTTATCATTATGTCACACGAACATGTTTCTAATACAAAAAGAATTTGGACGGTTTTCGGTCTTTTGTCTGTAATAACTATTGTTGAAGTAATTTTTGGAATTATTAAGCCAGATGCTCTTCATATGAATAGTTTCATGGCAATGAGTTTGTTAAACTGGTTATTCATAATCTTAACACTTGTAAAAGCATATTTTATTGTATGGGCCTTCATGCACATGGAAGGAGAGAAAAGTACTCTAAGAAATGCAGTAGTTTTACCAGTAATTTTTTTAATATTATATTTGCTTTTCATTCTTTTGACTGAAGGGAATTATATTTATGAGGTTTTTAAGAATTCTACGATTAAATGGAATTTTTAACAAGATATTAATTCAAAAAAAGGGTACGCATTGCGTGCCTTTTTTTATTTTTGTACTTTAAATTTTATCATTGCAATGAAAAAAAATATTGTTCTTTTTGTTCTTTTTATTTTGCCTATTGTAGCTTATCTTTTTTTTGCATCAGGTATAAATAGTTTTACTAAGTTGCCTATTATTACTCCTAAGGTTGCTGATTTTGGCAACTGGGAATCATTAAAAGGGGAAAAAGTTAGTTTAAATAATAAAATAACCATTTTAGGTTTTTCTGGTACAGAGATTCTAAAAAATAGAGGTAATTTTTTTAATCTAAATGAAAAAATATACCAGCAATACCATACTTTCAAAGATTTACAATTTGTTGTAATTTGTCCTTTAGGAACTGAAAAAGATGCTAAAAAAGTGGTGGATGCATTAGGTGCTTTTACAGATGTTAGTCAATGGCATTTTGTATTTACTTCACCTCAAGAAATCAATAGCTATTACGATCAACTTAAACTGGTTGGGAAACTAGATAAAAATTTAGGGACTCCAAATGTTTATATTATAGATAAAGTAAGGAATCTTAGGGGAAGAAAGAAAAATAAAGAATACAAAGAAGGGTATGATACATTTCATCCTGCTGATTTGAGCAACGAGATGCTTGATGACTTCAAAGTTATTTTATATGAATACCGTGCGGCTCTTAAGAAAAATCATAATGCAACCAAAGAACTTTAATTCTTAGAAATAATGCTTAAAAACAAATCATACATAGGGATTTCTTTTATTATTTTACTTTTTGGGATTTATGCAGTGCCAAAAATAATTGATAGAATAGAAAATAATGATGTAGTAAAAGGGGATCGTTTGGACAAAGTTGGTTTAACTACTAAAAATGATGATAAATTAGTTAAAATAGGCCCTGCTCCAAAATTCGAATTAATCAATCAGGATAATATAAAAATTACGAATGAGACCTATAGAGGTAAAGTTTATGTCTTAGAATTTTTTTTTACAACTTGTCCTTCTATTTGCCCAAAGATGAATTTGAGTATGTTAGCCATAGAAAGTAGTTTTTTTGGAAACCCTAATTTTGGAATTGTTTCCATTACTATTGATCCGGCTCATGATACTCCGGCAATTTTGAAAGCACATGCTAAATTATTAGGCGTAAAATCGTCTAATTGGAATTTCCTGACGGGAGATAAAGATTATATTTTTGGTATTGCCAATAAAGGTTTTAATCTTTATGTTGGAGAAAACAGTAAAGTAAATGGTGGTTTTGAGCATTCAGGGTTGTTTGCCTTAGTTGATAAAAATGGTACAATCCGTTGTAGAAAAGATGATTTTGGAAATCCAATTTTATATTACGATGGATTAGATAAAAAAGGAGTTAGAGATATTCAACAAGATATTAATATTTTATTAAAAGATTAAAGATGGAAGATAATACACTTGAACAAAAATTCAGCAAATTTATTATAATTGTTTCAATTGTAATTCCTGTAGTTGTAGCAATTCTCTTTGGAGTGAAACTAAAAGATTTTGGTTACAATGTGGAGCCGCTTTCTTTTTTACCAGCTATTTATGCAACTACAAATGGATTAACGGCTATTATTTTAGTAGCAGCTGTAATAGCAATCAAAAATGGCAAAAGAAAACTTCACGAGCAGTTAATGACAAGTGCAATCGTACTGTCAGTAGCCTTCTTAGTTATGTATGTAGCCTATCATATGACTGCTGATTCTACTAAATTCGGTGGAGAAGGAGCTATTAGATACCTATATTTCTTCCTTTTGATAACACACATTATCTTATCGATTGCGATTATTCCTCTTGTTATGATTACTTATGTGAGAGCTTTGGCCGCTAAATTTGATAAGCATAAAAAAATTGCTAAAATTACATTTCCTATCTGGTTGTATGTTGCAGTTACTGGAGTAGTTGTTTACTTAATGATTTCGCCATATTATGTTCAATAGAGAAAATATGAAAAAGTTTGTACCGATGCAGTTTTCAAGATTTGTAAAAACTAGTGCATTTATTCTGGTGTCTTTTTTTTTATACTTACCTGCAAATGCTCAATGTGCTATGTGCCGTGCAGCATTATCCGGTGAAGGAAATAAAGCTAAAGCAGCAGCAGTAAATGATGGAATTGTTTATTTAATGGTAATACCATATGTTCTGGTAGGAGCTATTGGTTATGCTGTTTATCGTATGAAAAAGAATAAATTAAAGTAGATATTCAAGATTATTTTAAACCATCAACTGATACATTTACCGTTCCTTTTACTTTTATAAAAGCAATGATAGCCTGATTGGTTAGTTCGATTTTTTGAAATTGAATGTCCTCCATTTTTCCATTTACAAAAACACCTGGCATTGGCGAATAATTTTTCAAATAATTCATCATGCTTTGTTTGCCATCGTCTAAATTTGGTTTTATGGAATAGCGACAGCTTTGTTGGATTTTTCTTAAAACTAATCCTTGAGCAAGCCAGTTAGCTGTACGCATTAATTTGTTCTTTGTGTCCAATGCATAATCTAATTTGTCAAAAAATACTTCTTTCGTTTTATCATTATATTGAGGAAAACCTGCCAAATAAATGGTTCCATTTACAGATCCCAATACATCTAAAGCAATTATCATTTTGCCGTTTTTGTGCCAAATTGCTACATTTTGAACTTTGACTTTCTTACTGCCTGAGCCAAATTCCTGTCCAGAAAAATTCTTAGTCATTATTTTGGAAGCTTCTTCATAAGTAGAAACCGCAACGATATTTGCCGTAATATCTTCGGGAATTTTGATGACGGGTTTCAAAGTAATTTTGTTTTTGTCAAATTTTGATTCGGGTTTTTTGCCTATCAATGTTTCCATAGTACATTTCATACCCATATCTAATAAAAAGGTGTCGTTTTTTAGTTTGGCAGTAGTAGAATAGATTTCAATTGGAATAATACGAAGCCAGCTTTCATATTCCTCATTCATTTGAAAAGGAGTGCAAATTTTCTCTAATGCTGATAGGACATTAGGTTTAAAATCCATGGATTTTGCTATAGCATCATCTATCTTTTTTTCAATTTTAGATTTGAAAAGTTTGATTCCTGGATTAATTAAGTAAGTTACAGGAACATTTTTTCCAAAAACGGTCATTGTTGGACTTTCGTTCCAATCTAATGATTTTAATTCGGTTTTAGTATTTAGTTTCCAATTAATCAGACCAGTATCACTTATTAAAGTCACCACTCCATCTAGGTTAAATTCACGTGTGTCATAAAATTCAACCCCTAGTTTTTTTGTCCCTATTCTATATTTTACTATTGCCTTAAGCGGTAAAATAGTTTTTATTTTGTCTCCAGAAACTCCTTTGTCATTTGTAATCGTAATTGGTGCTTGTTTCCAAACTTTCATTTCTATGTCGTCATCTTCAATATTGTTGTCCTCATAGATTAGTCCATTTAAGATTGAATTCGTTTGATTTTCAATGTCTTTTAGTTTGATGCTAATTGGCAAATTAATAAAAGAGGGAATATTTTCGTAAACTAATGGAACAGCATCATCAGGTTCAGGTTTTAAAGTAGCTATTTTTTGAGAAGTAGAACAACCGGAAATCAATAAGATAAGCACTATAGAGAGTAAGAATGAAAAGAATTTTAGCATTTTATTTTGGTTTAAAAAAGCAAAATTAACAAAACAAATATATTTTTAGCATTTTTTGTAACAAATGCTAATTTTCAAAGTCTAATTGTTTTTATAACGGATTCTGGTATGAATTATTTTATAGTATTTCTAAGTTCTTTAATAGAAAAAGTTAAATTTGTTTAGCAGTGATACTGCACTTTTATTCGAAATATATGGGAAAAAGAAGTTTTCTTAGTTTAATTCTAATGTTAGTTTCTAGCATTACTATTCAGGCACAATCTAAAAAGTGGACCTTAGAAGAATGTGTAAAATATGCTATACAAAACAATATTTCAATCAAGCAAACCGAATTAGATTCTAAAACGGCTGCAATTGATAAAAAAGGCGCAATAGGAAATTTTCTTCCTTCTTTAAATGCTAATGCGTCTCACTCTTGGAATATTGGTTTAAATCAGGATATTACAACAGGACTTTTGCAAAATAAAACAACTCAGTTTACCTCTGCAGGAGCAAATATTGGGATTGATATTTATAAAGGCTTGCAAAACCAAAATACACTTCGCAAAGCTAATCTTTCGATAGTAGCAGCTAAATATCAATTGCAAAAAATGCAGGAAGATGTAGCGCTAAATGTTGCCAATGCCTTTTTACAGATTCTTTTTAATAAAGAGAATTTAAAAGTGCAACTGGAACAATTAGGGATCAATCAAAAACAATATTCTCGTTCAGAAGAATTAGTTAGTGCAGGGTCAATTCCTCGTGGAGATTTGTTAGATATTAAAGCAACTGTAGCTTCTAATAATCAAAATGTTATTGCAGCTGAGAATGCTTTGTTAATTTCAAAATTGAGTTTAGCTCAGTTATTACAATTAAAAGAATTTGAGAGTTTTGATATCATTGATGATACTAACGCTAAAGATGAAAACAATATTTTAGCACAAACTCCAGCAGCAATCTATGATAAAGCAAAAGAAAATAAAATCGAATTGAAAATTGCCAAAACCAATTTGGAGATAGCAGAAAAAAATGTTGCGATTGCAAAAGGGGCCTTTCAACCTACTCTTCAAGGATTCTATAGTTTTAGTTCTAGGGTTGCTTACAGTGACAGAGTTGTAGGTGTTCTGCCTAATACGTCAAATCCTACATCTATAGTTGGTTATGTACAAGGGACAAATCAAAATGTTTTGCAAAATAATTTTTCTCCTGTATTAGGAAAGGCATTGCCATTTTGGGATCAATTTAGCAATAATAAAGGACAATCTTTTGGAGCACAATTGTCTGTTCCAATTTTTAATGGTTTTTCAGCAAGAAATAATGTAGAACGTTCAAAGGTAAGTTTAGAAAAATCAAAAATCGCTTTAGAACAACAGGATTTAGATTTGCAAAGAAATGTTTTTACTGCGTTTACAGATGCAAAAGGCGCTTTAAATGCACATGAATCTTCCATTGTAGCATTAGAATCAAGACAAGAAGCCTATAATTATGCCAAAGAAAAATATGCTGTAGGTTTGATGAATTCTTTTGATTTTAATCAATCACAAACGTTGCTTACTAATGCACAATCTGAGGTTCTTAGAACGAAATACGATTACATTTTTAAAATTAAAATTTTAGAATTCTATTTTGGAATTCCAATCATTAAAAACTAGATTATTATGTCAAAAAAAACAATTTATATCTTAATTGGTAGTGCTGTGGTTATTATTGCATTATTAGTAGTGCTTTCAAAAAAAGGAATTATTGGAAACAAAGATAAAGGTAAAGAAGTAGAAACAGCCCAAGTTGATGCTACTACAATAGTTGAAACAGTTTCAGCTACAGGAAAAATTCAGCCTGAAATTGAAGTGAAAATATCGTCAATGGTTTCAGGAGAAATTATTTCTTTGCCAATAAAAGAAGGACAAGTAGTCAAAAAAGGAGATTTGTTAGTAAAGATAAATCCTGATTTATATACTTCTGGATTAAACAGAACAGTTGCCAATTTATCAGGAACTAAAGCAGGTTTGAGTCAGGCTGATGCTTCTTTTAAAGAAGCTAAGGCAAGTTATGACAGAAACAAAACGTTATTCGATAAAGGAATTATTTCCAAATCAGATTGGGATAAATCAGTTGCGTCATTTGAGGTTGCAAAAGCAGCGAAGCAAACCGCTTACTTTAATGTTAGAAGTGCTTCTGCTTCGGTTAATGAAGCTCAAGACAACCTTGGAAGAACAATTATTTATGCACCAGCTGATGGAACGGTTTCAGTACTTAATGTTGAGCTTGGTGAACGTGTTTTGGGAACACAACAAATGGCTGGAACAGAATTGTTGAGAGTTGCAAATCTCAATAATATGGAAGTTGAAGTTGATGTAAATGAAAATGATATTGTAAAAATAAAAGTGGGTGACGAAGCAAAAGTTGAAGTTGATGCCTATTTGAAAAAACAGTTTAAAGGAATTGTTACCAGTATTTCTAACTCAGCAAGTTCTTCTTTGACCGCTGATCAAGTAACTAATTTTAAAGTAAAAGTAAGAATACTTAAAGAATCGTATCAGGATTTATTAGAGGGAAGACCGGCGGCATATTCCCCTTTTAGACCGGGAATGACTGCAACAGTAGATATTATTACTAAAACAAAAAAGAATGTATTGTCTGTGCCAATTAGTTCAGTTGTGGTAAAATCAGATACAGCTGCTGTTAAGGAAATAAAAATTGAGGATCCTAAATCCGACGAGAAAAAAGTAGCGCCTAAAAGTGATAAGAAATTTGAATGTGTTTTTGTGAAAGTAGGTGATAAAGCTAAAATAAGAATCATTAAAACTGGAATTCAGGATGATACTAATATTGAAGTTTTAACTGGGCTTAAAAAAGGTGATGTAGTTATTACAGGGCCTTACACTACAGTTTCTAAAGAGCTTAATTCTGGAGATAAAGTAACGTTAAAAACAGAAAAAGATAAGGAAGAAAGCAAGAAATAATACATAAAGTACATATATTTGAAATTCACAATTGTAAATTTTATTTTATGGTTGCGATTTTCACGTTAAAATAAAAATAAAATTGGATTACATACTTAACATCGAAACCGCTACAAAAAACTGTTCTGTTGCTCTTGCAAAAGAAGGAAAAATAATTCTATGTAAAGAAATTGCAGAAGAAGGGTATTCTCACGCCGAACGGTTGCACGTTTTTATCGAAGAAATTATACAAGAAGCAGGAATTACTTTTAATGATTTAGTTGCTGTTGCGGTAAGTCAAGGTCCTGGATCTTATACGGGATTGCGAATAGGAGTTTCTGCCGCAAAAGGGCTGTGTTTTGCTTTAAACATACCCTTGATTGCTATTGATACCTTGAAAACTTTAGCTTCTCAGGTGACAGTTTCAACTGGTTTGATTATTCCTATGATTGATGCAAGAAGAATGGAAGTGTACAGTGCCATTTTCACTCCTGATTTTGAGAATAAGAGAGGAACTTTAGCTGAAATTATTACTGAAAATTCATTTGAAGATTTTCAGGAAACGATTTATTTTGTAGGTGATTGTACCGAAAAGTGTAAAGCAGTTTTAACCAAAGATAATTTTGTTTTCTTGGAAGATATCAAATGTCCTTCAGCCAAAGAAATGAGCTTGTTGAGTTTTGAAAAATTCAAAACAAACGACACAGTAGATGTCGCTTATTTTGAACCTTTTTATTTGAAAGATTTTATGATTACTACTTCAAAGAAATAACGAATCATATTAAGAATCTGTTCTAGATAATCCTTTAGCAAATGGCTGAATAACTATTCCGGCAGCATCAAATGCTATCTTGCAGCTTTCTAAAGTTTGAGAGAAAACGGCACCAAAATCCTCATTATTTGCCCATGGCCTAACTGCAAGTTGGATGGCACTATCAGTCAAATTCTTGACTGAAACTTCAGCTACGGGAGTTTTAAGTATTTTTGGATTACTATTTAAAACAGCAGTAATAATATCTTTTGCCTTTTTTATATCAGTGTCATAGGAAATAGCAATAGTCAAATCAGCTCTTCTAAATCCTTGTAAAGAATAATTGATGATAGTGCCATTGGATAATGATCCATTTGGAATAAAAATAGTTTGATTGTTCCCGTTGATTAATTTAGTCACAAATATTTGGATTTCACTAACTGTTCCAATGTTGCCCTGTGCTTCAATAGTATGTCCCACTTTAAATGGTTTGAACATAATAATTAGCATTCCTCCTGCAAAATTGGATAAAGAACCTTGAAGCGATAAACCTACTGCAAGTCCCATTGCTCCTAATATAGCTACAAAAGAAGAAGTTTCTATCCCTAGATTTGAAATAAAAGTTACAAATAGTAATACTCTTAAAACCCAGAGTAAAATATCAGCAAGAAACTTAGTTAAAGTAGGGTCTAAATCTCTCTTTACCATTATTTTTCTGATTAATCTATTGATAAGTCGAATGGCATAAAGCCCTACAAACAAAACAACAACAGCAGAAATTAATTTGGGAGAATAATCGATTAATAGTTGAATAAAAGTACTGGCGTAATCAGTAATTTGATTAGGATTTAAGATCATTTTTTAAATAATAAAAAACCCTCTCAAAAGAGAAGGTTAAGTTTTGAAGTGCAAAAATACAAATAAATTATTTTTATATAAATTAATCTGCGTCTTCTTCTATTCTATTTATGTTTTCTTTAGCAGTTTGAGTGGCTTCAGAATCAGCATCACTTATAAAAGTACTAGTTTTTTCAGAAACTGTATCAACAGCGTCAGTTGCAATTGTTTTAGTTTCACTTACTACATCCTCAACTTTGTTTACTGCTGTGGTAGCTTTTTCTTTTACAGTTTCTACTACTTTTCCTAAAGCATCACCTGCTTTTTCAGAATAGTCACTTACAGCTTCTTTGGCGTGGTCGGCATATACTTCTGCTTTGTCTAATATTGGGGTGGCAGCCACTTTTGCTTTGTCTATTGTTTCAGTTGCAAAGGTTTCTACTTTATCTAAAATTGGAGTAGCAGCTTCTTTTGCCTTGTCTAAAGTTTCTTCTACAAATGCCTCTGCTTTTTCAATATAAGGTGCTGCAGTTTCTTTTGCTTGTTCAAAAGTTGTTTCCGCTTTGTCTGCTAATTCACCAGCAGTTTCTTTGGCTGAGCCAAATAAATTTTTAAAAAATGAAGATAGTCCCATGATATTTATTTTGATTAGTCTTACAATATTAAGCAATTTTTTCTAAGAACGCTTTATTGAATCGTTAATAATTTGCTGAAAATCAGTGTTTGGGGTTAAATACGTTTGGTTTTGATAAACATAAAATGGACTCTCATTAGTTTTTTATCTTGAAGCTAAAAGGGAAATATTTGATATTTTTTTGGTTAGAGCCAAAATGATATTGGGAGTATGTAAACTATTTATTTTTGTGAAATAATCTAAACCTAATGCTCTGAAAATGGTTAATTTTTTACTTTGTTCCGAGTAATTTAAAATCAAATTCAGGTTTTCAAATTAATAGAATTGTTGACGTGTTGTAATAAATAGAGACTAGTTTATAAATGTAGCTCGTTTATTGGGATTGTTTAGCCCCGGTAGCAGTGGAAATCCTTTCTAGTCCTGAACTTGTTTCAGGATCCTGAAACAAGTTCAGGACTAGAAAGATTGAAACGGATGACGGGAAATAGCTCCTGAAAATATATTATAAAAAAAAGCGTCTCAAATGAAACGCTTAAATTAATTGGGTCAAATTAAGCTATTCGAGTTCGAAAGTTAATTTTAAATTTACTCTATATTCTGTTATTTCTCCTCCACTTACGGCTGCACTATGGTCTTTAATATATACAGAACGTATGTGTTTTACGGATTTAGCCGCCTTTGCAACACCTTTTCGTGCTGCATCTTCCCAACTTATATCTGAACTGGAAAGTACTTCAATTACTTTTAATACTGACATAATTTCTATTTGTTAAGTTAAAGATTAAATGTACCTATTTTATTTAAAATTAAAGGCTATTTTAATATAACTATAACATTTTCAGTTGCTTATGTTTTTTTTTATTGAGTTATGCGTTTACTGCTTCCACTTTGATTCCTTCGTCATTTAACATACTTTTTAGCATGTTTTCAATACCGCTTTTTAATGTAAATGTTGATGAAGGACAGCCACTGCAAGCACCTTGAAGAATTACTTTTACGGTTTTGTCACTTTCATTATAAGAGTCAAATGCAATATTACCTCCATCAGCTTGTACGGCGGGTTTTACATATTCCTCTAATATGTTGATAATTTGTTGCGAAGTGACATCTAGATTATCAAAACTTTGTGCTTTAGTATTTTCTTCTGCGGTTGCTGCTTGGATAAAATTTTCATCTAAAACGGTTCCCCCATTTTCGATATATTGCTTGATGAAACTTCTTATTTCTAAGGTAATTTCCTGCCACTCATTGATTTCATATTTGGTTACAGATATGTAGTTTTCGTCAATGAATACTTCTTTTACATAAGGAAATTTGAAAAGTTCTTTAGCCAATGGCGATGAACCTGTTTGATCAATATTTTTATATTCAACAGCATTTTTGGTCAACATTCTGCTTACTACGAACTTTAAAGCAGATGGGTTAGGAGTAGTTTCTCCGTAAACGGTTATAGGCTGTTTTTTTGTTTTGTTTTCGTCTGGTGTAATGATTATTCCGCCATTGTTTACAAATGTTTCTATTTGCTCTGACACCGCATCTTTTACATCTTCCCATTCTACAATGCTGTATTTTTCAATAGCGATGAAGTTTCCAGAGATGTAAACTGTTTTTACGAATGGTAAGTAAAACAATTGTTGTGCTAATGGTGAAGATTTTGCCTCGTCTATATTTTTGAATTCAAAACTTTCATTTTGAGTAATGAAATCCTGAAATTCAAATTTTAATATGGTTGGGTTTTGAGTTTCTTTTATGGTAACTTTTATCATGATCTTTGTAAATTTTTACAAATTTAGTAAAGTTATTTTCCACGAATAGCTATATTTGAATTTTAATAAAATAAATTAACAATAATTTAGTTATTTAAAGAGTTGTTACTGCATTTTATTGGCTAACGAATCATTTTATATATTAGTTTTTCTATGTATAACAAAATTAAATTATTAGCAGTCTTCTTTTTTATGTATCAATATTCTTTTTCACAAGAGGGTATTGCGGTGTATTCTGATTATTTATCAGATAATTATTATTTGATTCATCCTTCTATGGCAGGAGCAGCAAATTGTGCAAAAATTAGGCTTACTGCCCGTAAACAATGGTTTAGTCAGCAGGATGCGCCAGAGCTACAAACACTTAGTTTTAATGGTCGAGTGGGAGAAAAGGCTGGAGCTGGAATTATTTTGTTTAACGATAAAAATGGATATCATTCTCAAAAAGGAGTTAAGTTTACGTATGCCTATCATCTTATGTTTTCTAGAGATGAAATTGATTTAAACCAACTGTCTTTTGGTATTAGTGCAGGTTTGATTCAAAGCCAACTAGATGAAACCAGTTTTTTACAATCAGGTGATTTTGATCCTATTATAGATGGAACCATCGTGCAAAAAGATTCCTATTTTAATTTTGATATTGGAGCATCTTATAATTATTTAGATTTTTATGTGCATGGTACAGTAAAGAATGCCGTTGAAACCAGACGAGATATTTACACCGAATATGAAAGTGATAACTTAAGAAAATATTTGTTGAGTGCCGGTTATGTTTTTGGGGATAAAGATAGAGTATTGTGGGAACCATCATTTTTATTTCAACTGGTGGACAAGACCAAAGAAAAATCAATTGACTTCAATATTAAAGCTTACAAAAATATGGATTTTGGAATGCTTTGGGGAGGTTTGTCCTACCGCAGAAGCTTAGACGGAGCAGAATATACTAATGGCTCAGGAGTTTCCAAACAAAAACTTCAATATATTACTCCTATCGTTGGAGTTAATTTTAATAATTTTATGTTTGCTTATACCTACTCACATGTATCAGGTCCAGTGAAATTTGATAATGGAGGTTTTCACCAAATCACTTTGGGAATCAACTTATTTTGTAAGCCTGAAAAATATGAATGTAACTGTCCTGCAATTAATTAATTTACTTTATCCATGTTAATCAAATCTGTTAACGGAAAAACACCCTTAATACCTGAGGATTGTTATGTCGCCGAGAATGCTACTATTGTTGGTGATGTTAGTTTTGGTTCTTCTTGTAGTGTTTGGTTTAATGCCGTTATAAGAGGGGATGTCAATTTTATTAAAATTGGGGATAAAGTTAATATTCAGGATGGTGCGATTATTCATTGTACGTATAAAAAACATCCAACAATTATAGGGAATAATGTTTCTATTGGCCATAATGCTATTGTACATGGTTGTACGGTTCATGACAATGTATTGATTGGAATGGGAGCAATTGTAATGGATAATTGTGTTATTGAAAGTAATTCTATTGTTGCAGCTGGAGCTGCCATTACCCAAAATACAGTTGTTAGTTCAGGTTCGATTTGGGCCGGAGTTCCTGCCAAAAAGGTAAAAGATATTGACCAATCTGATTTTGCAGGTGAAATCGAACGTATTTCTAATAATTACGTAATGTATTCCAGTTGGTTTAAAGAGGAATAGGATTTTAATGCACTTATAAATTGATCTTTTCAAAGAATGAGCTTTTGTAG
The DNA here is from genome assembly GCF_048158525.1 of Flavobacterium algoris. NCBI lineage: Bacteria > Pseudomonadati > Bacteroidota > Flavobacteriia > Flavobacteriales > Flavobacteriaceae > Flavobacterium > Flavobacterium algoris. Next base: position 161,710 of record NZ_JBLNKT010000002.1, on the reverse strand, counting down.
CTTTCACTAATCGGGATTCTTTTTTCGGCAATTATAACTTTGTTTTTCTGGATTGATTTCACGTGTTTTATATTGATGATATACGACCTGTGAATTCTTGCAAATCCTTTGGATGAAAGTAGATTTTCCAGTTTCATAAGACTAATTAATGTTAGTGTGTACTTATTGTCAGTGGTGTATATTTTGACATAATCTTTCAATCCTTCAATAAACAAAATATCTGAAAAATTCAATTTTACATTTTCATATTCAGCTCTTACAAACATAAAATCCTGTTCAATTTCAGGAGTGGAAATCAAGTTGTTACTTACAGGTAAGTTTTGTGGATTGAAAATTTGTTGTGCCCTTAAAACAGATTTTAAAAACCGATGAAACGGAATGGGTTTTACCAAATAATCGACCGCGCCAAGATTAAATCCTTCAACAGCATAATTAGAATAAGCAGTTGTAAATATGATTAGCGGCTTTTTTTCTATTGCATTAATAAAGTCAATTCCTGAAAAATGAGGCATTTCAATATCTAAAAAAATCAAATCAACATTGGACTGATTGATTATGGAAATCGCATCAATAGCATTAGTGAATGTGTTGACCAGTTCAAGAGAATCTACTTTGCTAACAAATTCTTTGAGCAAATCAACCGCTAAAGGCTCGTCATCTATAATTACACATTTCATCTTTTTTGTTTTTTATTTAAAATTTGGAACAATTAAAATTTACATCATGTTTTTAATTAAAAGAAGTTTGAATTTGGTCTAGTTTTAAATTTAAATGGACACTATAATTACTGTCAGTCTCAATAATAGTAAGTTGGTGTGCATTAGGATAAAGAAGATTCAGGCGGTTTTCAATATTGGTCATTCCTATCCCTGAATTTTCCGGATCTTTCCTGTGATTTTCAATTTTGTTTTCTACCCAAAAATCTAAAATATTCTCTTCAATTGTTATTTTGATTTTTACAAAAGCAGCTCCTTTGTAATCTGTGCCATATTTGAACGCGTTTTCAATAAATGAAATCAAAAGCAACGGCTCGATGTATTTGTTTTTTGTTTCACCATGAATATTAATAGTGATGTTTTCAATATTATTCAATCGCAGTTTTTGTAACTCAAGATAGTTTTTAATGTAATTGATTTCTTTTTCCAAAAACACAGATTTATTATCAGTTTCATACAACATATACCGCATCATTTCTGACAAAGTTACAATTGCATCTGGAACTAAATCAGATTTTTTATAGGCTAATGAATAAATGCTATTTAATGAATTAAATAAAAAATGAGGATTAGTTTGTTTCCTCAGGTAGTTTAATTCTGTTGAAGCCCGGTGTGTTTCGGCAATTAATTTATTTTGCTGATTGTTATATAATTCAGACAAGGTTTTTACGATTGTACCAATCGTAATGATTAATATATAGAAAAAAGAAGGAACCGCCTTAAAAAAAAACGGCTGCTTCCTTTTAAAATTGGCGTTTACTAAAATCTCTTTGCCAGATGAATTTATCATTCTGAGAGGTCTCATATTCTTAAATTCGGGCATAAAAAAAGTATACCGAATAATCATAAAGAGGATTATTATAGAAATTAGGATAGTAAAATATTCCCAATATTTTTTTTGCAAAAGCAATAAAGGAACTAAGTATAAATAATTCAGATAGAATAATAGTATTCCCGTAATCCACTGGGCATAGAAATCAGTATTAATGCTAAATGGACTTTCGTAAAACTGGATTAATGAGGTAACGATGAAGAAACACCAAATCATACTATGAAAAAGTATTTGGTTTAAATTGTTGTTTTTAATTCCTTCTATGTTCATCTAGATTTTTACAGCTAATAAAAATAAATCTTTTTTTGTTACCGTAGGCGATAAATCGTCTTTCAATTTTTGTAATACTAAGTTTCCCAATTTCAGCGCATCTTCTTCGGTTTTGAAACTTTTATTTTCGCTAATAACGGGAATTACGGTTTGTTTTATTATAATTTTTTTATTGTTAGTTATAAAATAACCCCAACCTGTTGGCGTTTTTAAGGATTTTATGTTTAAATTTTCATTTTTGTTACAAGAAATAAATAAAAACAAACCCAATAGTAGGAACACATTATTTCTTGTAATTAGGAATGATAAATTCTTCTGGATTGCTGTCCAGAAGAATTTATTAGTTGTATTAGTTGTCATCATCATTTTGTGCTTCTAAAGGTTTAAATTCCCATGAATCATCAAAATAAGATGTTCCGGTTCTTCCTAGCATTACAAACCCTCTTTGGTTAATTGAGAACCCTGTAGCATCTGTTCTTGCTGATCCTTCAAGTGGTGTTCTTTCTAACCAAATATCAGTTGATGGATTGTATTCCCATATCGATTTTGAACTTTCGCCACAAGCGACATATCCTAATCCGTTCATAGAAAAACTGGATGCATTAGAACGAACAATTACATAATCATCGTTGTAAGTATAATCATCAGTGGTATCTTGATCAATGTCGCGTTTCCTTGTCCATACATCAGTTGCCGGATCAAACATCCAAAAATCAACTTGATAAACTCCACTATTTACTCCTGTTCCAAAATACGCTTTGTCGTCAATTACAAAAACAGTTGCATTTCTTCTTTTATTTCCACTAAATCCATTTGCCAATGACCAAGAATTAGTAGTTGGGTTGTACTGATAAAAATCTTTTAAATAATTTCCATCATAACCAGTTCCAAAATACGCTTTACCACCCACTTGGAATCCTACAGCTGAATAACGTGCTGTTCCTGCAAAATCTGCTTTTTGTGTCCAAGTATTGCTGGTAGGATCGTATTGATAGAAATCTTTCAATTTATTAGTGCCATCATAACCAAGACCTACATAGCCTTTTTCGTTTAATTCAAATCCAGAAGCTGAACTTCTTGCTGCTCCAATAAAATCAGCTTTTTGCTCCCAATAATCGCCTGTTGAATTGTAAGCCCAAAGATCTTTTAGATATTCATCCCCTGTATATCCAGTGGTTACAAAAGCGTAAGTGCCAATTACGAAACTCGTTGCGCTTGATCTTGCAGGTCCGTCAAAGGAAGATTTTTTAATCCAGTTTCCAATTAAATCTACGGAATCGTCATCATTACTGCAGCCTACAAATACTAAACTTGCAAAAAGTGTAGTGAACAATATTCCTTTTTTTAAACTATTCATAATTTATTTTATTTATTAATGTTTGTATTTTATTCCAATGTTAAAAATGTAGCCGTTGCTTATGTTGAAATCAAATTTTGAATCTCCACTATTGTTAGTCAGATTGTATTTTTTGTTAAATTCATAACCTCCTTTAAGACTTACAAACCAGTTTGAATCCATATTTCTCTCATATTCTAATGCCGAAGTCATTTGTGAAAAACTAACTTTTGTTGCGGTGTTTAAATCATCAAGAACTCTTGGTCTATCGAGGTTGTGAAAATTTCCATCGAAACTATTTGTAACACTGAAGCTATTTCGAGTGCTATTTGAATAAGAAAAAGTTGAGTTTGGAAAGCCAACGTTTACAAATGAATTTTGATTTATTTGATGATGAAAAGAAAAAGTAGGCAGTATTTCCGGTTTACCAAAAATGGACATTCTTTTTATACCAATGTTAATGGAATTTGTAGGGTTAAAAGAATGGTTAACTTCTAAACCACCTAGAATCGACACATCAGAAATTCCAAAATTATTTTCGAAATTAACTATTGGATTAATTTCTAAATTCAATTTTGTTTCCCCCGTTAGTTGATGAGAAAGTTCAAAATCATTTCCGAAACTAGTAAACTGATTAAGACTATTTTGTAAATCATAATTTTCTAATGAATAATTGATTCCAATATTTTTGTACTTGATAGTGTTGGTTATTTTATTTTTAGAATCAATATTCCTAAAAAAGGTTAATCCAATTCCGGTTTCATTTACTGTGATTTTCTCAGTTGGTTGTGTTTTTACATTCAACTCTAAGGAGTATCCACTTTGGGCCGATGCATTAAGAATTGGAATCATAAATAACAGGTTTACTAAAGTCTTTATTCTCATTATTTTTTTATTGTTTCAAAAGTAGATACGTTATCCAATTAAAAAAAAGAAGATATATATACCGCCCAATTTCATAGACAAACAAGGCATTTGTATGGTCGAATGAATAATTAGTACCGCTGTCTTAATTGTAGATTAGAATCAGCTTTTTATAGACAGAAAGCTTCCAATGGTATATGTTATTATGCGGTATAAAGTGGTCTCTTATATATTTGTTCAAAAAACATTTATGTATAAGGTATTGTTGTTGCTGTTTTTTGGACTTATGATGAATTCGTGTAACTCTGATTCTGACACAGGTGAGTTTGTCGTTGGGTCTGACTATTTATCGGTTAATAATAAAGTGATATTGATTGATACTTTAACTGTTGATGTTGCTACTATTAATTTTGATTCATTGGTAACATCCAGTCAAAGTAGGATTCTGGTTGGGAATTATGACGACCCTATTTTTGGAAAAGTAAAATCAGACAGTTATTTTCAAATGGCATCTACAAGTTACAGTCTGTATAATGAGAGTTCTGATACGGATGCCCCAAATTATGTGTTCGATTCCATTAAATTGGTTTTAAAAGAGGCTAAGTATTTCTATGGTGACACAACAAAAGTACAATCGCTTAGTATTCATAAGTTGACACAAAAGGTCAAGCCCAATCTAGAAGATAATAATTTTTATAATAATTCCAGCTTAAGTTATGATGCTGAAAGTTTAGGCAGTATTTCATTTAAACCAAAACCAAATAGAAAGGATTCAGTAGTTGTTAAACTGAATAACGAATTTGGAAATGCTCTTTTTCTAAAATTGAAAAAACATGAAATATCAAATTTTGATGAGTTTACAGAATATCTCAAAGGATTTGTTATCAAGTCAACATCAGGTAATTCTTCCAGTATTATAGGGTTCAATATGTCTAGCGCGCTTCGGTTGTATTATTCAAAATACCTAGGTGATTCAGAAACCTCTTTAATTAAAAATTTCTCTGTTTTGGATGTCTCCAGGCAATTTAATAATATCACTTTGGATAGAACTGGAACACAAATTCAGGATTTGCCTATTTCGTCAAATAGACTGCCCAGTTTGCAAACAGGGAATAAAGCGTTTATTCAATCAGGAACGGGAATTGCTTGCCGGGTAGATTTTCCTAACATAAAACAATTGAAATATCTCTCAGATAATGGAGCTATTGTAGATGCTGAATTAATTATAAAGCCAGTAAATAATACCTATTCAGACACGTATCCTTTAGTAGATTCATTACGGGTTTTTGTTGGAGATAAATTAAATAGAATTAAAGGAACACTTAATACTATAGCCGGAAAACCTGTTTATGCAATCTTGAATAAGACAAGTGATGAATTTAATGAGAATATTGGGTATAAAATTTCGATAGGAGCTTTTTTGCAAAGCGAAATGCTAAAAGAATCGGATTCTAAATCTTCATTAATTCTCACATTGCCCAGTATTTCAAGAGCAGTTGACAGACTAGTTTTAGGCGATCAGAAAAATGCCAACAACAAAATTCAATTGAAAATTTATTATATTTCTTATTAGATGAAAAATAAAATAGCATTCGTAGGTTTGTTTCTTTTTATAACAACAGCTTCGTTTTCACAAAGTATTTCCAGTTCTCCCTATTCGCTTTATGGTTTAGGAACCTTGTATGATTCTGATTTTGGATCAATTCCTTCTATTGGTTCTTCAGGAATTGCTTTACCTTCGAATCGATTTATCAATAATTTAAATCCCGCGTCTTTGGGATTTATGTATCAAAATCATTTTTTATTTGATGTAGGAGGAAAGGCTATTTTGTCGAGTTATGAAAATAATCTAAAAAAAGAAAATCGGAATAATGTTCAGTTTTCCCATATCGCTTTTGCTTTCCCTGTGACATCAAAATCAGCTTTTAGTTTAGCGCTAAAACCTTATTCGAGTTCTACATTCAAAATATCTAATTTATCATTACCAATTCAAGATAGCCAGGAAAGCTATATTTTGAATGCTACGGGAACTGGGGGATTGAATAATTTTGATGTTTCATATGGGTATAGAATAGGTAAGAAATTAGCTTTAGGAATTTCAACGTCTTTACTTTTTGGAAACACTACTGATGATAGGAATTATACTACTTCTAATTCTGTAACTAACATTTATAAAAAAACGAATTACAATGGCGTTAGAGCATCTCTAGGAGCTCAGTTCAAAGTTGATTCTACATTTACTTTAGGGATCAATTTGAAATCTCCTACAAAAATAAATGCTGCCAAAGAGCAATCCGTAACCACAGTCAATAATTCTGGTACTACAACAATTGAATCGGAGCTTGCATCTGATACCGATGATTATTATATGCCATTGGAAATAGGAATGGGTTTAAGTAAAGTTTTTAAAAACAACTTGAATCTGACACTTGATTATGGAAAAGGGTTATGGAATAGTACAAATCAATCCGACTTGTATGGTAATTTTATTAATCAAGATAAATTTGCTTTGGGATTTTCGTATAGTAAATCAAAAAATATAAGAAGTTATTTTGATAGAATTCAGTACTCGACCGGATTGAATTATGATACGGGTTATTTGGAGGTTGATAACAAAAGAATCAATTCAATGTCATTCTCGCTTGGGGTTTCACTTCCTATCGAAAACACTTTTTCAGCGTTGAATATTTCGTATTCCTATGGGCAAAAAGGAAGAATCAGTGATGGACTTATCAAAGAAAATTATCATAAATTGTCACTTAATTTATGTTTAGATGGAATTTGGTTTGTCAAAAGAAAATTTGAATAGATTAAAAATCTATTTCTTCGACAGTATATTTGTTTTCTAAAATTTCAGTTAAAACCCTAGGATTACTATTGACATAGAAAATAGGTTCGCTTTTTTTAGTTGAAGAAAAACCTATTTTTTCTCGTAATATTTTTTGAGTCTGCTTCGCTACAGCTTCACCAGAATCGATAATGTGAATGTGTTCTGGTAGTATTTTTTTTATTTGAGGAATCAAATACGGATAATGACTACATCCCAATACTAAATAATCGATGTTAGCCTCAATCATAGGAGTGAGATAGGAGTAAAGTAGTTTTATCATTTCCGGTGAATTGATATCGCCATTCTCAATTAGTTGCACTAACCCATGACCTACTTGTTCAATTATTTTGGTGTCTTGATACATTTCAGCAGTCTTGTTAAAAAGCTCACTGTTTAATGTGCCTTGTGTGGCAAGGATTCCTATAATTTGAGTCTTAGAATGTGTTGCGGCCGGTTTTATGGCCGGTTCAATACCAATGAAAGGAACATCATACTTTTCTCGTAATTCTCGAATGGCATTTGTAGTTGCGGTATTGCAAGCTACTACGATCAATTTACAGTTCATTTTAAGCAATAAATCAGTGTTTTTCATGCTTAAAGCAACAATCTCTTCTTTCGATTTTTGACCATAAGGAGCATTCTTACTATCGGCTAAATAGATTGTTTTTTCGTTAGGAAGTAAATCATGAATTGCGCTCCAAATTGAAGTGCCTCCAATACCGGAGTCAAAAATTCCTATTGGTTGATTGTTGTTCATAGAAACAAAGTTAAGTGCTACCATTTAAATATCCTAAAATTTATTTTGACAAAAAAAAACTGCTCGATCCTATATTTTAGGGTGAGCAGTCTTTAAACTATTTTTGTGTTTTTTAGAAACCTAAATCTTTTTTCACATCAGCAGTCAAGTTTGGACCGTCAGCTAATAAAAGTGTAGAACCATCTAACACATATTGAAATCCTTTTGCTTTACCTACTTTTTGGATAGAAGCTCTTACTTTTTCCATTAAAGGTTTTACGATATCAGATTCTTTTTGTTGTAATTCTTTTTGAGCATTATCTCTAAAATCAACAATTCTTTTTTGCATATCTTGAACTTCTTTAGAACGTTCTCCATTTACAACTTCAGTAACTGTTGCAGATTCTGCTTCGTATTTTTTTAATTTTGCTTGGTATTCTTCAACCATTTTTTTGTAATCTGCATCGTATGTACCACTTAATTTTTCAAGTTGTTTTTGTGCTTCTAACATAGCTGGCATTTTTGCCATAATTTCACTCACATCAACATGAGCAGTTTTTGCTTGTGCGTTAATAGTTTGGTTTGCACCAAATAAAAGTATTGCAGCAATTAGTAAAGTTTTGATTTGTTTCATCGTTTTTAAAATATTTAGTATTAATTTTTGTTAGTATTTTTTTTAATTTTTTTCTTTAGCTTTTTTAAGAGCTTCTCTTTCTTCTAATATTTTTTTTCTTTTTTCTTCTAAAGCTTTTTTACGATCTTCCAATACCTTTTTACGGTCTTCTAAAATTTTCGCTTTTTGCTCTATCAGTTTCTCTTTAGCGTCTTCTGCAACTTTTTTTGAATCTACTTTAGTAGAATCACTAATAACTGTTTTAGCCTTTATATCTTCTGTTTTAGAAGAGGCAGAAATCGTGCCAGTTTTTTTTGCTTCTCTTTCTTCGAGTATTAGCTGTCTTTTTTCTTCAACTGCTTTTTTGCGATCTTCCAACGTTTTTTGTCTCAAATTCATTTGCTTTTGCCTTGCCTCGGCAGCAGCTGTTTTAGACGCTTCAATTTGTTGTGCTTTGTCAGTTGTTGCAGCTGTTTTATTGTTGTCAGTTACAGCACCAGTTTTTTTAGCTTCTCTTTCAGATAGAAGTTGTTTTCTTCTTTCGTCAAATTCCTTTTTCTTCTCTTCTTGAAGTAATTTCCTTTCAGCTATAATTTTGTCTCTGGCTGCTTTTTTTTCGTCCAATGCTTTTTGTCGATCAGCTAAAACTGGATTTTCATCCAAAGCATCTTCTTTATTTTCTTTTGCCTCTTCTTCCTTAAGTTGTTTTTTACTTAACTGTTCTCTCTTTTCGGCTCGATTTATTACTCGTAAAACCTGATCACTTACATCAAATCTTTTTGCTGAAAAAAGCATGGTTAAATCAGAAGATTTATCAAAGATAAAATCGTATTTTTTTGCTTCAGCAATATCTTGAACAGCAGTAAAAACTTGATCTTGTATTGGTTTTGCTAACATTGATTTTTGTTGAATCAAATCGCCATTAGCCCCAAATCTTTTTTGTTGATAATCTAAAGACTCATTTTCAAGGAACTTAATTTCTGTTTCTCGTTCATTAATAAGTTCTTTTGTCAGTAAAGCTTGTTCTGCTTTTAATGCGTTTTTTAACTTATCTATTTCGTTCTTTTTAACTTCAATCTCTTGTTTCCATTTTTGAGCTTTTTGCTCTAATTGAATTTTTGCTTGCGTATAATCGGGTACGTTTTGAAGGATATACTCCATGTCAATATACCCTATTTTAGTCCCTCTAGTTTGCGCATGAGAAGTAGTTACTACAACTAGCGCTAAAAATATAAATAAAAATTGTTTTCTCATAACTTTAATGTATTAGAAAAATTTTTAACTAATTTTTTTAAAATTGTTGTCCAATGATAAAATGGGTTTCCCATCCGTTTGGTTTAGTTGTTCCTGGTAAGGCATCAAAACCGTATCCAAAATCAATTCCTAATAGTCCAAATGCAGGCATGAAGACACGTAAACCAGCTCCAGCGGAACGACTTAATGCAAACGGATTATAGCTTTTGAAATTCGCATAAGAAGAACCTGCTTCTAAAAACGTTAATGCATAAATAGATGCTGATGATTTTAATGTTATAGGATAACGCATTTCCAATGAAAATTTATTATAAACCGTTGCTCCAATTTGTTCTCCTTTGCTGTTTACCGGTGTTAAAGAGTTGTTTGGATATCCTCTCAATTGTATGGTTTCTCTACCATCCATAGAGTAATTTGCTAATCCGTCACCACCCACATAGAATCTTTCAAAAGGAACAACACCTCTATCTTGGTTGTATGCTCCAAGGAATCCAAATTCAGTTAAAGTTCGTAGTACTAATTTACCATAAATTTTTGTGTACCAGTCTGCTTTGAACTTAATTTTATAATATTCTAACCAATTAAATTTCTGCTGATCTACTTTTGCTGGGTCAGCAGCTGCATCTTGATAGTTAGAAACTTTGTTTGGAGTAGGGTTTGTCGTGCTAGGGATAACTTCAACATAATCCCCTTCATTTACTTGTATTCCGTTTGAACCGGTATAAGTAGTACCTTTATATTTGTATTTGTATTCTTCTTTATCGCCTAATGTCGCATAATCAGTTCCATTTATCAATGAGTATGGAGGAGTTAATTTTGCTGAAATGCTAAACTCTGAACCATACGTTGGGAAGATTGGATTTACTCCTTTATTGCTTCGGGTTAATCCTATTGTGTAAGCTAAGTTTCTAGAAGTTCCATTTCCAAATGTAAATAATCCTGTGTTGTAATTATGTAAATCATAATGTTGGTAACTTATCGATTGTGACAATACAAAGAAATCATCTGGCACAGTTAATCTTTTAGCTAAACCAACAGATAAAGTAAGGATATTAAAACTCTTAGTTTTATCTACTCTTTGTGTTATATAATTATTTAAAAACTGTTTACTATAGGATAAGGATGTACTAAATTGTACTGGTTTTTTTCCGCCAAACCATGGTTCAGAAAAAGACATACTATAGGTTTGAAAGTAAGTACTTCCCTGTAATCTCAAAGAAACTTTTTGTCCGTCTCCCATTGGTAAAGGTTTATATGCTTCTTTGTTTAAAAGATTTTTTGCTGAGAAATTATTGAAAGATAATCCCAAAGTACCTATAAAACCACCTCCGCCATAACCACCTTGCAGTTCTATTTGGCTAGATCCTTTTTCAACAAGATTGTATTCTATGTCAACAGTTCCAGCTCCAGAATCTACATTTTTAAATTTTGGATCAATTGCTTCAGGATCAAAAAATCCCAACTGTCCAATCTCTCTAATAGTTCTTACCAGTTCTTCTTTACTGTATTTTTCTCCGGGCTTAGTTCTTAATTCTCGGTAAATTACATGATCATTAGTTTTGTCATTTCCTACAACTGTAATTTTATTGAAATAAGCCAAAGGTCCTTCAGTAACTCTTATCTCAAAATCGATAGTATCGTTAGCGGTCTTTACCTCTACGGCATTTATATTTGAAAATAAATAACCACTATTTTGATATAAATTGGTAATGTCCTCTCCGTCTGGTTTTGATTTATCAGCAATTCGTTTCTCAAGAAGTACACCATTATAAGTTTCTCCTTTTTTGACACCTAATATTCTACTCAACAATTGATCTGAATATACAGTATTTCCTAAAAACTTAATATTTCCAAAATAGTATTTATTTCCCTCTTCTACATTTATTTTAATTGACAATGCATTCTTGTCTTTGTTGTAAGTAACAGAATCAGAAAGTATTCTGGCATCTCTATATCCTTTTTCTTTATAAGCAGCAATTACTTTTTCTAAATCGGTTTTGTATTTTGCTTGTATGAATTTAGATGCTTTTAAAAGTCGAATAGGGTTTTTTTGTTTTGTATCTTTCATTGCGCCACGCAATGTTTTGTCAGAAATCTTTTCATTTCCTACAAAATCAATATTTTGAATCTTTATTTTGTCACCTTTGTCGATATTCACAAGCATGTTTACTTGGTTAATTGTTGTTGTATCTTTGGTGGTATTTATGGTTACTTTTGTATTGTAATAACCGTCTTTTTTGTATTTATTTTCAATGTAATTTTTTGTCGTAGTGATTAAATTTTCGTTTACAATCTTATTTTTGGTAAGGCTATTATCTTTTATTAAAGCCTCCGTTTTATTTTTCTTAATACCTACAAATCTCACCTGATTTAATTTAGGTAATTCTTCAATATTTAGGTCTAGATAAATACTGTCATTTTGAATTCGATTTACATAAAAAGAGATTTCATCAAAAAGCCCTAATTTACCAAGTTTTTTTATGGCGCTGCTTATTTCTTCTCCGGGAATTGTTATTTCCTGTCCTTTTTGAAGTCCTGCAAAAGTTACTACGGTCTGAGAATTGAAACTTATTTTTCCAACAACTGCTACATCGGCTAGAATGTATTTTTTTCCTTGGTCAAAAGGAACTCTTTCTTGAGCCTTAATTTGAGTAAAACTTCCCAAAATCAAAATAGTAAGGACTGTTTTTATGCTTTTATGTAACACTAAAAAATTATTTAATTTGTTCACTTGTTTTTCCAAATCTACGTTCTCTTTTTTGATAACTAATAATAGCCTCATATAAATCTTGTTCTTTAAAGTCTGGCCACAATATATCAGTAAAATATAATTCTGCATAGGCGATTTGCCACAACAAAAAATTACTTATTCTATGTTCTCCACTTGTTCGTATTAATAAATCTACATCCGGTAAATTTTGCGTGTAAAGATGCTCATTTATAATTGAATCGTCAATAGTGTCTATTGAAATTATATTATTTTTAACTTTACTACAAATGTTCTTAACTGCAGAGACTAATTCTTCTCTAGAACCATAGCTTAATGCCAGTGTTAATGTCATTTGCGTGTTGTCCTTTGTTTTATTTATTACATCGAGAAGTTCCTTTTGTGCTGATTTTGGTAATTTTTCAAGATTTCCAATAGCATTCAGTTTGATGTTGTTTTTTTGGAGTGTTGTAAGCTCCTTTTTTAAGGAATTTATTAAAACTCTCATTAAAGTCTCTACTTCCAGTTTTGGTCTGTTCCAGTTTTCAGTAGAGAAGGCATATAAAGTGAGATATTCTATTCCTAATGTAGCACTGGCTTCAATTATTTTTTTTACTGACTTTGTTCCGCTTTCATGTCCAAAAGCTCTTAAAAGCCCTTTTTGTTTTGCCCAGCGTCCGTTACCATCCATTATAATGGCTAAGTGTTTTGGTAAATTAGTTGTGTCTATCGTATTTAGTAAATCCATTTCTTTATTCTGCACAGTAACAAGGTTTGTTTCCAAAGGTATAGGTTAGGGTTAATCCCGAAAACACATACCAGTCATTATTATTTAAATTTCCAAATTGTAACGTTTCTAAATTATCATTTTTCGGATTGCTTCCGTCTAGATTATCCGTTAGTGTGTATCTTGCTCCAACTTCTACAGCTAATATAAAATTAGGCGTAATGTTAGATTTTATTCCTAAATTCATTGGAATTGCAAAAGAACCCGTACTCTTATCTTTTCGTGTTATGCCTGATAAAATATATAATTCGTCATATCTAAAATAACTTATTCCAGAATATACATATGGTGTGATTTTATTCTTCATTTCATGAAGATTAAAATCAAAAAAATTGAATTCAAGGCCTAAAGATACTTCTTTTATGCTATTTTCAAAATGATATCCTCTTTGGTTTCTACCAGCCTCTTCAGAATCCAAATCGTTTGAAGTTATTTTTGATTGTGTATAGGAAAATCTATAGGCATGTCTTGGGCTTTTATTCCATTTGTAAAGGATTCCCAAAGCAGGTTCGTTTGGAGAAATATAGGTTGTAGGTCCAACATCTCCAATATAGTTACTGCCTCCTACAAAAACACCAATTTCATGAATTTGAGCATGGACTGCTAAAAAGGGAAACAGGCATAAAAATAAATTAAAAACTTTGTTCATTTAGTTAAAATTGCGTGCAAATATAATAATTATCAATACGATTCAATACCTATTGAGTTAATTGTACTCTCTTTTGAGTAATTCACAACAAATAGACGTTAGATAAATCCAAACGTGAAAAATAGATAGAATCGTATAGTGTTTAACTAAAATGGATTAATTCCTTCTATCTTCTCCCCAAAGTAGTTTGGTACGCAATGTTTTTAGAAAGGTCTCTTCTGGGATTTCCACCATGTTTATTTGAAAAGGAGTTTTCTTAATGGTTAGGATTGATTCGTTTTTTACAGATGTAATTCTGGAATCTAAGGATACTAAATATTGATTTTCTCTACCGGAAACTTTTAGTCTTATTTCTGTTTCATCAGGAACTACAAGCGGTCTGGCATTTAAATTGTGAGGTGCAATAGGAGTTATTACTAGGCTTTTTACATCTGGGGTTAAAATAGGACCTCCACAACTTAAATTATATCCTGTCGATCCTGTAGGAGTGGCAATAATTAAACCGTCTGCCCAATAGGAATTTAAAAACTCATCATTCAAATACGTTTCTACGGTAATCATCGAGGTAGAGTCTTTTCGGCTAACTGAAATTTCATTCATAGCAAAATTGATGTCTAATAACGATTCGTTTTCGGGAGTGCAGGACAAACTTAATAGAGTTCTTTTTGAAATGGTGTATTTTTTATCAATTACAAACTGCATAAATGTAGCAATATTCTCTTTTTGAACAGTAGCCAAAAAGCCTAATCGGCCTGCATTTATTCCTAGTATTGGAACGCCGGAATTCCGAACTAATGTAACGGCTCTTAAAATAGTTCCGTCACCACCAATGCTGATTAGCATATCAAAACTTTTGTCTAATTCCGTATGTGATGAAAAAGTGTTGTATTCTTTTTGTATTATTTTTTTTTCATAAAGCATCTTAAGAAATTCTGCTTCAATAACCATTTCAACATTGTTTTTATTAAAAAAAACAAAAATATCTTTTATGATTGGTTCTGTGCTTACAAGATAGTATTGTCCGTATATAGCTACTTTCATCTGTTGTTTAATCTTTAATTTATTTTACTCGTTTAATTTGTTGAAGTAAATAAACAAATTAAACGAGTAAACTATATATTAAGGTATTTGTCTAAATAGTCAGAACGTTCCTTTAAGTTGTTGATGTAATTGTCTTCTTGATGCTCTGATATGATTTCATAATTATACCTTCTGAAAGTTTGGATGATTTCATTCATGGCTCCTAAACTTATTTTCATGGTTATTTGGACGCTTTCAACATCAGCATCAGATATGAATAAACCCAAAAGCTTTCCGTTATTGCTTTCAACAATTTGGGTAATCTGGCTCATTGAGTAATCCAAAATAGGTTTTTTGACAACAATAATTCCACCAGGTTCTTTTAAAAATGGGGTTTCATGGAAAAATTTCATGATGTCCTCTATTTCATAATAGCCTACATATTTATTATTTTCATCTAAAACAGGCACTAAATTAGTGTGGTTTTTTGCAAAAATTTCTAAAACATCGAGCCAAATAGTATTGGTTCTGGTAAAAAATCCTTCAAGAGTAAATCGGTAATCAGCTACTTCCTTATCGGTATCAAAAGTTTCTATATCGTCGGATGCAATACTTCCAATATAAATTCCCTCTTCAATCACTGGAAAGTGCGAAAAGTGCAATTCATCAAAAAACTCTTGAACAACCGCAATAGTATCATGGCTGTCAATCGCTTTGAAATCGTTGGTAATATATTCTGTTATTTCTGTCATAAATCAATCGGCAATATTTCATGCAAAATAATCAAAAATAAGCAAAAACTCCTACCTTTTACTTTGTATTTTTGCTCCAATAAATACTATTATCACAATCAAAAAGTGTTCCAATGACAAAGTTAAGTGTAAACATCAATAAAATAGCTACTTTACGAAATGCTCGTGGTGGAAATGTTCCAGATTTATTAAAAGTCGCAACCGACATTCAAAAGTTTGGAGCCGAAGGAATCACCATTCATCCGCGTCCAGATGAGCGTCACATTCGCTATCAAGACGCCCACGATTTGAAATCCATTGTTTATACCGAATATAATATGGAAGGAAATCCAGAGAAAACCTTTATCGATCTTGTTCTCGAAATAAAACCGACCCAAGTTACTTTGGTTCCGGATGCTGTCGATGCGATAACTTCAAATGCAGGTTGGAATACTATAAAACATGCCGATTATCTCAAAGAAGTGGTTCAGGAATTTCAACGCAACGGAATCAGAACGTCTATTTTTGTCGATCCAGTTCTCGAAATGATCGAAGGCGCCAAAAAAATTGGAACCGAAAGAATCGAACTATATACCGAAGCCTTCGCGCACGAATACAGTTTGGGTAACCAAAGAGGAATTCAGCCGTATATGGAATCAGCAATTTTAGCCAATCAAATAGGTTTGGGAATCAACGCTGGCCATGATTTAAGTTTGGATAACATTCAGTTTTTTAAAGATAACATACCGGGATTACTCGAAGTTTCCATAGGTCATGCTTTAATTTCCGAAGCCATTTATCTAGGATTGGATAATGTGATCAATATGTATTTGCAAAAATTAAAATAGTTTATCAAAAGTGATTCATGAATCTGGATGGTAGTAGTTAAAATCTGCAATCTAAAATCTAAAATCTGCAATCTAAAATCTAAAATCAAATGTTGTACTCAAAAATTGAAGGCGTTGGCCAACCACTTTTAATTCTCCACGGATTTCTTGGAATGTCTGACAATTGGAAAACACTCGGAACACAATTTGCTGAAAATTTTCAAGTTCACATTCTCGATTTACGCAATCACGGCCGAAGTCTACATTCAGAAGAATTCAGTTATGAAATAATGGTTCAGGATGTTTTTGAATATTGTCAAGCCCATAATTTAGAAAACATCAATATGATTGGGCATTCAATGGGCGGGAAAGTAGCCATGCTTTTGGCAACAACGCATCCCGAATTAGTAAACAAATTGATTGTCGCGGACATTGGACCAAAATTTTATCCGCAGCATCATCAGGATATTTTGGCGGGATTAAATGCGGTTGATTTTTCAATAAAACCAAGCCGCAACGAAGTCGAGGAAATTATGAAAAAATACATTCCTGATTTTGGAACACGACAATTCCTGATGAAAAATTTGTATTGGCAAGAGCCGGGACAACTCGCCTTCCGATTTAATTTGGCCGTTTTCAATACTAAAATGGATGAAATTGGAGTTCCGTTACCAGAAAATTTAATTTTTGAGAAACCAACTTTATTCATTCGTGGTGGAAATTCCAATTATATTTTGGACAGCGATTTCGAAAATATAAAATACCATTTTCCAACGGCAACAGTTGAAACGATTCCTAGCGCAGGACATTGGCTTCACGCTGAAAACCCTGTTGTTTTTTATGAAAGGGTTATCTCATTCCTAAAATAAAATAATCGGATTTAAATTTTTCTTACATTTATTAAAATTTTAAAACAAAAAACCATGAATTTATTGATCAGAATTCTTGTTACTTCAGGATTAGTACTGCTAATTTCCCATTTTATGCCGGGGGTTCATGTGGCTGGATTTACTACTGCATTAATTGTAGCGGTTGTTTTGGGTTTACTTAATATATTTATCAAACCAATATTGGTGATATTAACATTACCGGTTACCATTGTTACCTTGGGTTTATTTTTATTAGTGATCAATGCCTTGATTATTTTATTGTGTACCAGTATTGTAGGGGGATTTAGTGTCGATTCGTTTTGGACAGCCTTTCTTTTCAGTATCATATTGTCTCTTTCACAATCCATCATGAATGGGATATTAGGAGAAGGAAAATAATCAATTATTTAACAGCTATTTGTGAGTGAATAAATTCACGATGATTGTTGATTTAATATCTTTGTGCTATAAATCGTTTGATAAATGTCGAAAAAGTTTTACATAGTGCTATTTGTTATGTTTGGTTTCTGTATGATGCCAAGCATAGCTTTTGCATGTGGAACTAAATCAGAGAAAGCATGTTGCAAAAAAGAGGCTTCTTCAAAAACGGAGAAGGCTGACTGTTGTAACAAAGAACATTCTTCTAAAAAGGAATCACATGAGGGTTGTAATGGAGCTTGCAAGAGTGTTTCCTGCAGTTGTCCCGCAATTCATTTGGGTTTAACTTTATTATTTTACACCGATTTAAACAATAAAAACGTTAGTTTTTCTTTAGAAAAACAAAAGTATTATTATTCGGAAATCTTTATTTCTTCTGATTTCCGATCTGTTTGGCTTCCACCTAAAATAAGCTAAATTCCTTTTTAGACAGCCATAAGTCTGCTTAATTCAAAGCGTTAATGCTTTAAAATCATTAAATTTATAGTCAAATTCAATTTTCAGCAATGCAAACCATTGCTCCAATGTTGTTTGTGGCAAACTCACTTCAAATTATTTAAAACAATGAACTCAATAAAAAAAATAGTGATGGCAATTATAGTATTGCTTTCAGTCACAATCGCGAATGCACAAATTAAAAATGCCAAAACCGAAACGGTGAAAATTTATGGGAATTGCGGAATGTGTAAAACAACAATAGAGAAAGCCGGAAATTTGAAAAAGGTAGCACAGGTAGATTGGAATAAAGATACCAAAATGGCTCTCCTGACCTATGATTCACAAAAAACAAATCAAGAGGAAATATTAAAACGCATTGCTTTGGCAGGTTATGACAGCAACAGCTTTCTTGCTCCAGAGGCCGCTTACAATAATCTTCCCGGATGTTGTCAATACGACAGAGAAGCTAAAGTGGCTGTTACATCCGAAACTAAAAATGATCCTAGCAATAGCGAACAGGCGAAGCAAATGGGAACTATGACAAATCATGAAAGTCACGATAAAAATTCAGGGACTCTAAATCAAGAACAGAAAACGAATAATCAATTGAAACCAGTTTTTGATAATTACTTTTTGTTGAAAGATGGTTTGGTAAAAACTGATGGTAAAGCGGTTTCTTTTATAGCGAAAGATTTATTAACGGCATTGAATGAGGTGAAAATGGATGAACTGGCGATGGATGTTCACTTGGTTTGGATGAAGGTAATGAAGGATTTGATGGCTGGAGCCAAAAATATTTCTGAAACAGAAGACATTAAAAAACAAAGAGCTCTTTTTATGCCTTTGTCGAAAAACATGTACGATTTGATAAAAGTCGCTAAGTATGAAACTCCCGTTTTTTATCAATTTTGTCCAATGGCAAATGATGGAAAAGGGGCTAATTGGTTGAGCAAAGGGGACACGATTAAAAACCCTTATTATGGCTCTCAAATGTTAAGTTGTGGAAAAACTGTAGAAACAATTAAGTGATTTAAGTAGAGCGAATTATAAAAGTAACTTTAAAATAGAAGTAAAAATTAGTAACATAAATATAAAATATGAAAAATATAATCCTTTCCTCGATTGCATGTGCATTCCTATTTACAGCTTGTAACCAGAAAAATAAGCAAGCTGAAGCAGTAAATTCTGAAACAGCTAAGAGCTCTTCAGAATTATATGCGTGTTCCATGCATCCTGAAATTACAGGAAAAAAAGGCGAAGCATGTTCTAAGTGCGGAATGGAATTGACAGAACCTGTTTCTGAAACTCCGAAAACTGAAACAAAAACGGCCACTATTTTTACGACTGAATCTGAAGTGAAACCAGTTGTTTCCTCTTCATTTGCTATTGATGGAATTGTAAGTAGCTATTTGAAACTTAAAAATGCATTGATAAAAGATGATTCTAAAGGAGCTGCTAATGCTGGAAAAATATTATATGCCACTTTTAATAGTGTAAATACTGGTGGTATAAATCCAAAATTAAAAGCTGAATATCTAGATATTACTGGTGATGCCAAAGAACACGCTGAACATATAGGGGATAATCCTGGGAAAATTGATCATCAAAGAGAACATTTTGTTATGTTGAGCAAAGACATAAATGATTTAATAAAAACCTTTGGAACAAAACAAAAATTATATCAAGATTATTGTCCAATGGCAGATGAAGGTAAAGGTGCTATTTGGATAAGTGAAACCAAGGAAATAAAAAATCCTTATTATGGTTCTACTATGCTTACTTGTGGTTCAATAAAAAAAACATTATAAAATGAAGAAAAGCATCAAGAAAATATTTTTTATAGGATTAATTATTTTTTTATTGATGCAACTGTATCAACCTGCTCGGAATGTGAATTCCGAGCAGGATATGACAGTAGATTTTACAAGAGTGTATGCTGTTCCTAAAAATGTAGAAACTATTTTAAGAACGTCTTGTTATGATTGTCATAGTAATAATACTAATTATCCTTTGTATTCTTACATTCAACCAGCACGTTTTTTTATGGAAAGCCATATCAAGGAAGGTAAAGAAAATTTGAACTTTAATGAATTTGGCAGTTATTCCAAGCGAAAACAGGAAAACAAATTAGACAGAATGGTTAAACAAATAAAATCGAACGAAATGCCTTTAGCTTCGTACACTTTAATTCATAAAAATGCAATACTGTCACCTGCACAAAAAAACGAATTAATGGATTGGATTAATAAAACAAAAGATAGTCTGTCAACTGGATATTAAAAAGCAATACAGCTTAAAAAAATGCCAAATAATATACAATTTTATGAAATTATAAGAAGAAGTTTAATAGGAAATCGTAATTCCTGTTATGGTTCAGAAATTCAGAGGGCTAGAGTCTATTTTTGTGTTGATATAGAGTGAATTATGTGATTTAAACTAATGGAAATACAATAGTTAGAAAACTATTTTTTTTTAGCCTGATGATGGCTTTTGTAATGATGTCCTGTAACCAAAAAAATAAACAAAATTCAACAAATGATTCTCATATGATGGATGATAACGCCACTATGATGAATTCAGACTCTACAATGATGGGGAATGATTCAACGATGATGGGTAATAACACAAAAATGATGAAAAATAATCCAACAATGTATGCTTGTCCGATGCACCCTGAAGTTCAAGGTAAGTTGAATGATAAATGTCCAAAATGCGGAATGAAATTAACGGTTCCTGTTCCTAAAACTGCTGAAAAAAGTAACAAATAAAAAAAGTGTTTTTCACATTTAAACCAGACAGCTTTACCGTTAAATCAACAAGTTTTGGTTATAAGATAAATAATTTATGAAATATAAAATACTATTAAGAGTATGTGTCAAAATAATATTGTAAAATGAAATTCTATATCAAAAATATGGTATGCGATCGCTGTAAAATGGTTGTGAAAGCAGAACTCGAAAAAATTGAAATTTTTCCAGTTTCAGTTGAGTTAGGTGAAGTCGAATTATTAGAAAATTTCAAAGACAATCAGAAGCAAGATTTAGAAAAAAAGTTGCAATCACTTGGATTTGAATTATTAGAGGATAAAACGACTATAACTATTGAGAAGGTTAAATGCCTAATTGTTAATTTGGTTCATCATCAAAATAATGAATTAAAAACTAATTTGTCAAGCTATTTGTCCGAGCAATTAGGGCAAGATTACAACACTTTAAGTAATTTGTTTTCGGAAGTTCAGGGCACGACTATTGAGCATTATTTTATTGCTCAAAAGATTGAAAAAGTAAAGGAATTATTAATGTATAAGGAATTAACACTAAGTGAAATTGCAATTAAGTTGAATTACAGCGATGTAGCGCATTTGAGTAATCAGTTTAAAAAAATTACGGGCGTAACGCCAACTCATTTTAAACAATTAAAAGAAAATAACAGATTGCAAATTGATGGGTTGTAAAATTTACAAATCATTTCCAAAATTCTACAACAAGTCAAAATAGACGGTCTTGTACCTTTGATTTGTAGAAATGAATCTTTAGTTTAATGTTTTAATAATAGAAAAAATGAAAAAATTAATTATCGTACTAAGCGTATTCTTAGCAGTGAATTCAATGGCATCAGCTCAAGAAGGGGTGACGTCTTCCCAAAAGGAAACTCATAAAGGAATGTATGTGTGTCCAATGCATCCGGATGAAATGAGTAATAAAGAAGGGGAGTGCAGTAAATGTGGAATGAAATTGGTAAAAACATTAAAACACGACACCTCGGGTAAAGGGAGAAAAACAGAAGTAGTTTCAAAATACGTTTGTCAAATGGATGGTACAACTTCTGATAAACCTGGAAAATGTTCTAAATGTGGAATGAAAATGACTCCTGAAAAAGTTCAAAAATCGGGATATTCCTGTCCAATGCATCCGAAAGAAATGAGTGATAAACCTGGAAAATGTCCTAAATGCGGAATGGAAATGACTCCGAAAGAAAGTGATAAAAAAGAAGAGAATCATCAACATTAAAGTCTTTTTCAAATCGGTTCTATAAATTTTATAGAATCGATTTTTTTTAATTCAACAGTATGAAACATACGTATACAGTCACCGGAATGTCTTGCGACGGTTGTCGTTCCAAAGTCGAAAAAACATTGAATGCTATCGATGAAATTCAAGCAATAGTTACTTTGGATCCGCCAATGGCATCGATAACAATGGATAAACACATTCCTACAACTCAATTGCAAGAGGCATTGACGGCTGCCGGAAACTATACAATAGCAATGAATAACGGGGTTGATTCTCATGAAACGACTGAGAAACCAAAGGAAAAGTCATGTTGCAGTTCGAATAAATCTCAAGAAAAATCGTCTGTGGTTTTGCCAAATAATGCAAAAGGAAAATATTATTGTCCGATGCACTGTGAGGGCGAAAAATTCTATAATAAATCGGGAAGTTGCCCAGTTTGCGGAATGGATTTGGTCAAAGAAGCAGCGTTGACAGCTAGTAAAATGTTTTATACCTGTCCCATGCATCCCGAAATAATCAAAGACGCTCCTGGTTTTTGTCCCATTTGTGGAATGGATTTAGTGCCAATGGAACCAACCGATTCTGAAGAAAATAAGGTGTATAATGACTTGGTGCGTAAAATGAAAACAGCAGTGGTTTTTACGGTTCCTGTGTTCTTAATTGCCATGTCGGATATGATTCCGAATAATCCATTAATGAAAATTATGGATGTTTCAAAATGGAATTGGGTACAGCTAATTTTATCGCTTCCAGTAGTTTTTTATGCGTGTTGGATGTTTTTTGAGCGCGCTTGGAAATCCATTATTACTTGGAATCTCAATATGTTTACCCTTATCGGAATTGGTACGGGAGTGGCGTTTTTATTTAGTTTAGTCGGAATGTTTTTTCCTGATATTTTTCCAAATGAATTTAAAACTCATAACGGAACGGTTTCGCTCTATTTTGAGGCTACAACAGTCATTTTGACTTTGGTTTTATTGGGACAATTGTTAGAAGCCAGAGCACACAGTCAAACCAGTGGTGCGATAAAAGAATTGTTGAAATTAGCACCAACCGAAGCCACTTTGGTCAGCGATGGAGCAGATAAAGTAATCTCAATTCACGACATCATAAAAGGAAATTTATTGCGTGTAAAGCCTGGAGATAAAATTCCGGTGGATGGAAAAATCACCGATGGAGAAAGTACCATTGATGAATCGATGATTTCTGGAGAGCCTATTCCTGTTGATAAAAAAAAGGATGATTCCGTTATCGCAGGAACAATAAACGGAAATAAATCCTTTGTGATGATTGCTGAAAAAGTAGGTTCGGAAACGGTGCTTTCGCAAATTGTAGAAATGGTGAATATTGCCAGTCGCTCTAAAGCACCAATCCAAAAACTAGCGGATAAAATCGCTAAATATTTTGTGCCTATTGTTGTTTTTGTATCGGTAATCACCTTTTTTGTTTGGGCAAAATTTGGACCGGAGCCTGCACTGGTTTATGGATTTATTAATGCTATCGCCGTATTAATTATTGCGTGCCCATGTGCTTTGGGATTAGCCACGCCTATGTCAGTAATGGTTGGTGTTGGGAAAGGAGCGCAATCAGGGGTTTTGATAAAAAATGCTGAAGCACTGGAAAATATGAACAAAGTGAATGTTCTAATTACAGATAAAACTGGGACAATTACCGAAGGAAAACCTTCAGTTGAAAAAGTATTTACTATAAATAATGATGAAAATTTGCTATTGCAAAGTATTGCTTCCTTAAATCAGTATAGCGAACATCCTTTGGCTCAAGCCGTAGTCAATTTTGCAAAAGCGAAAGAAGTTTCATTAATCGAAGTAATGGATTTTGAAGCGATTTCCGGCAAAGGGGTTATTGGTACGGTAACCAATAAAAAAGTGGCTCTTGGAAATAAAAAATTAATAGAACAGGTGAGTGCTACGGTTTCTGAAGAGTTAGAAAATCAAATTATAGCAGAACAAAAACTGGGAAAAACAGTTTCTTATATTTCAGTTGACGGAATTGCGGTTGGGTTTGTATCGATTACTGATGCTATAAAAACAACAAGTGTTGAAGCTATAAAAGAATTAATACGTCAGGGAGTTGAAGTCATAATGTTGACGGGCGATAATGAAAATACGGCAAAAGCAGTGGCGACACAATTGAATTTAAGTTCTTATAAAGCGGGTTGTTTACCCGAAGATAAGCTCAAGGAAATTAAACGATTGCAATCTGAAGGAAAAATTGTAGCCATGGCAGGAGATGGAATAAATGATGCTCCGGCTTTGGCACAAGCCGACATCGGAATTGCCATGGGAACTGGAACTGATGTTGCCATTGAAAGTGCTAAAATTACATTGGTGAAAGGTGATTTACAAGGAATAGTCAAAGCCAAAAATTTAAGCCATGCCGTGATGCGAAATATTAAACAAAACTTATTTTTTGCTTTCTTTTATAATGTGTTGGGGATTCCAATTGCCGCGGGCGTTTTATATCCATTTTTTGGAGTTTTGCTTTCACCAATGATTGCAGCTTTGGCGATGAGTTTCAGCTCGGTTTCCGTAATTGTAAATGCCTTACGATTAAGGAATCTAAAACTTTAAAATGAAAATAATAAATAACATAGATAAATTAGGGATAGTGGGGCTCTTTACAACAGCACTGTTTTCACCTTGCTGTTTTCCTCTTTTTGCAGTCGGAGCATCAACATTTGGATTGGGTGCTTTTGAGTTGTTTGGCGGATGGACAATGTGGATATTTCAGGCAATGGTTTCAATTTCTATTGTAGGTTTAATCATTTCTTATCGCAAACATCGTAGTGTTTACCCTTTATTAATGGGGGTTCCATCGGTTCTATTAATTTATTACGGATACTATTTTAACAGTAACCCTTATTTTATTTACATGGGTATGTTTGGATTATTGATAGCAACTGGAGTAAATTACTCTAGAAATAAATTGAATGATATCTGTACTACTTGTGTAATCTATAACGGTACGTCAGTAGAACTAAAATCAACTTTAACTTGCCTAAATTGCGGATATAAAAACCCGAAATAATGCCTACTGATACTTGTCAATTCTTTTATGAATGCGAGAATTGTAAGACTGTATTAAGACCCAAACAAGGTAATTGTTGTGTTTATTGTAGTTACGGTACAGTAAAATGTCCATCAATACAGGTGGGTGAAAGTTGTTGTTAAAAAACAGCAACATCAATTTTAAACCAAAAAAATGAAAAAAATAATAGTATTTACATTCATTCTCGCTTTTTATTCCTTTTCACAAGCACAGGATATGAAAGAAATGAACATGCAAAAGAAAGAAAGCACACAAAAGGCGCAGCCTACAACATATACATGCCCGATGCATTCCGAAATTCATGCTAAAACGCCGGGAAATTGTCCTAAATGCGGAATGATATTGATAAAGGAAAAAACGAAAGTGGTTAAGAAAACGGGGGTTAAAGAACAGGATAAAATGCAAATGCCCATGAAAGAAACTTCTATAAAGAAGGACAATAAAGGCAATTTGAAATCTGACACTATTGATACGCATCAAAATCATAATATGGGAAATATGGATATGTCAAAAGCAAGCCTGGAGCCCGCGAAGACAATTGTAAACAACACGTCTCCAAGAACAGTTCGTTACGATTTATATGTTCGGGACACGATCGTTACTTTTGGCGATAAATCTAAAAGAGCGATTGCCGTAAATGGACAAATTCCAATGCCAACGCTCACTTTTACCGAAGGTGATATTGCCGAAATTTATGTGCACAATGAATTAAATGAAGATACTTCGTTGCATTGGCACGGATTGTTTTTGCCGAATCAATATGACGGTGTTCCTAATTTGACACAAATGCCAATCAAACCGCATACTACCCATAAATATACGTTCCCGATTATCCAAAATGGAACCCATTGGTATCACAGTCATACCGGTTTGCAAGAACAAATTGGGATGTATGGTTTGTTTATTATGAATAAAAAAGCAGATGATTCGACTTTTAGAAAAGGAATAGATGATTTACCAACTGTTCCAATTATTTTGAGTGAATGGACGGATATGAAACCAGAAACTGTACATCGCATGTTACACAATGCTTCTGATTGGTTTGCGATTCAAAAAGGGACAACACAAAGTTATTCGGAATCCGTAAAAGCGGGGCGTTTTAAAACAAAAGTCACTAACGAATGGAAGCGAATGAATGCCATGGATGTTAGTGATGTCTACTACAATAAATTTTTAATTAATGGAAAAAACGAAAGCCAACTTTCACAGTTAAAAGGGGGTGATAAAGTCCGATTGCGAATTGCAAATGGAGGTGCATCAACGTATTTTTGGTTGACCTATGCCGGTGGTAAAATAACTGTTGTGGCAAATGATGGAAATGATGTGGAGCCTGTAGAAGTCGACAGACTAATTGTTCCAGTTGCTGAAACGTATGATGTTGTTGTAACGATTCCTGCCGATAAAACGGCGTATGAGCTTTTAGTAACCTCAGAAGATAGAACCAAATCAGCTTCCTTGTATATAGGGGATGGGGTGAAACAATTAATTTCGCCTTTGCCTAAATTAAAATATTTTGAAGGGATGAAAATGATGAATGGCATGATGAAAATGAATGGAGATTTAGATGATATGGGAATGCAAATGTCACTCAATAAAATGGACATGAATGTGGTGATGTATCCTGAAATTACTGGAAAAGAAGAGGACAGCGGGAAGAATATAGAGAAAAGAAAAGATGAAAAAATGGATCATGCTTCACATGACATGGGGAAAATGAAAATGACTGAAGATGATTATAACAGCAATGAACTTTCAGATATCACGACTTTGAATTATGCAATGCTGAAATCCCCAACCAAAACAACATTGCCAAAAGACGCACCCGTAAAAGAATTAAAGTTTGAACTTACAGGGAATATGAACCGTTATGTTTGGAGTTTAGATAATAAAGTAGTTTCGGAAACTGATAAAATCTTAATTAAAAAAGGAGAAATCATCCGCATGGTAATTCACAATAATTCGATGATGCGGCATCCGATGCATTTGCACGGACATGATTTTAGGGTAATTAATGGGCAAGGGGATTATTCGCCATTGAAAAACACGATTGATATTATGCCAATGGAAACCGATACATTGGAATTTGCCGCTACCGAAAGTGGAGATTGGTTTTTTCATTGCCATATTTTGTATCACATGATGAGTGGAATGGGCAGGATTTTCTCTTACGAAAATTCTCCTGTTAATCCCGAAATACCAAATCCGAAATTAGCGCAACGCAAATTATTCGCTGATGACCAAGCTTTTCATTTGATGGCCGAAAATGATTTTGCCACCAATGGAAACGATGGAATGGCAATGTTGGGAAATACGCGTTGGAGTATTGGTACCGAATGGCGTTTGGGTTACAGCGATCATCATGGTTATGAAACTGAAACGCATATTGGACGATACATCGGGAAAATGCAATGGCTGATGCCGTTCATCGGTTTTGACTGGCGGTATCGAAAAATGGAAATGGGAGCAATGGAAGAGAATCTTTTTGGTCAAGCCAATACCAAGGACAATCGCGCCGTTTTCAGTGCCGGAGTCGAGTATACGTTGCCCATGCTCATCAAAGCCCAAGTGGAAGTATTTACAGACGGGAATTTAAGGTTGCAATTTGAACGCATGGATATTCCGGTTTCCAAAAGATTGCGTATGAATTTAATGTGGAATACCGACAAAGAATACATGGCGGGTTTGCGCTATATTGTCAAGAGAAATTTTGGAATTACCACGCATTATGACAGTGATATGGGATTTGGTTTTGGATTGAGTTTGAATTATTAGAGAATTGAAAATTTATTACCATAGCTAAAGAGCAATGCCGCCGCTAGCGCGAGTTTCCCGCTCGTGCCCACTATCAAAATCAATTCAAATCTATCTCTAAAATCGTTTGATCATTATTTCCATAATTTCTGGCACTACTATTTCCAATCTATTGGATCAGTTACAAAACCAGATTCGACTGGATTGTAATGTATATAATTAAGTTTTTGTTCAAAAACCTTTAATGACCAAATTTCTATTGGATGATTATCCTGTTGCCAAAATTGTCTATGCTTTACATTACTATTCTTTTTTCCTGCTCGTTCCATCATCCAAAGCATCCATTCTCTTCGGCTTTCTTGAGCATTTTCTTCGATTGTTTGGAGCATTTTTTTTGATGTGAATCCTTTGAAATCTCGCATCAATCCTGATGGATTGCCATTTCCTGAGCGAAATAGTAAATGAACATGGCTTGGCATAATGCAATACCCATAAATTTCCATCGCCTTATTTTTTCTGCAAAAGTCCAATGATTCAATGATATTCCCAAAATACGCATCTCTTGTAAATACATCTATCCAATTTACTGTGGCAAAGCTTACAAAATAAGCTCCTGTACTTTCTCCAAATTTATATTTTGTACTCATAGATTTTGCTTGTATTTAAGTACTCTAACCACTTCAATTATCAGTCTGAAAAACTAATTAAATTCATTCTAAATCTTTCTTTAAAACTTGATTTTTTTTAAGATTTTGCTTTTTGTTTTTCTAACTCTTTGTTGTGGGCACGAGCGGGACGCTCGCGCTAGCGGGGGGAATACCGATAGAGAATACATGGCAGGTTTGCGTTATATCACATTACTATTCTTTTTTCCTGCTCGTTCCATCATCCAGAGCATCCATTCTCTTCGGCTTTCTTGAGTATTTTCTTCGATTGTTTGGAGCATTTTTTTTGATGTGAATCCTTTGAAATCTCTCATCAATCCTGATGGATTGCTATTGCCAGAACGAAATATTAAATGAACATGGCTTGGCATAATGCAATACCCATAAATTTCCATCGCCTTGTTTTTTCTGCAAAAGTCCAATGATTCTATGATATTCCCAAAATAAGCATCTCTTGTAAATACATCTATCCAGTTTACTGTGGCAAAGCTTACAAAATAAGCTCCTGTACTTTCTCCAAATTTATATTTTGTGCTCATAGATTTGCTTGTATTTAATCTAATTGTCAATTAAAAGTAAATGTATTATTTCTAGTTTTTTTAGAAGTAGAAGATTTAGTTTTTTGTTTTTTCCTGCTTTTGTTTGCGGTTACGAGCGGAGGTTAAATTGGTTCGCTTACGCTAGCGCGAGCGTCCCGCTCGTGTCTCTTATGACATTTATTTTTTAGATTTTTTTGTATTTCCTACTTTTGTTTACGGTCACGAGCGGGACGCTCGCGCTAGCGGGGGAATTAGAAGATGATTTAGTTAAGGATAATCAACAAAAAAAATATGATTATAAAATCAACATCAATTTATCTTATGGTTTTCTTAAAAACAGAATACTAGATTTATTCCTTACTTCAAAATCAATGGAAAAATCTTTTGAAGACCTTAAGCAGTTATATAAAGAAAACCTTATTCCAATAAGACCCAATAGATCTTTTGAAAGAAATTCAGGAAAATATAGAACCAGAATAAAACCTAATGTGACTAAAAACCAAAAAGATAGCTTTTAAAAATTTCTTAACTTAATGACATTGCGCTAGCGGGGGCTGGGTTTTGGCTGTGTCTATTGTAGATGAGATAATAGGCAGATACGTTTGCGCAGCATTAATGAGAAATTTATTCTTTTAAGGAAGACTTTGTGGAGCTGGTCAAAAGATTTCTTGTTGATAACTTTAGCTCTTTTTAGATTCTAACATATTTCTCTTCCAATATATTTGTAGAAAAATATTTGATGGCGAAGGGATTTAAAGAAAATTGTGATGCAATAAAAACCTACTGGAATACAAAAGTCGGTCTGGCTTTCTTCTTTTTCATTTTTATAGCAACTTACTATGGTGCTGTTTCTGAATTTATTAAAGAGAATTTGTTTGATCACAAGTTATACCGCGTCTGGCTTATCCCAGTAATAGGATTGATGTTAATATATGTAGTTTGGGCATTCGCTTCTCATCGACTAAACCTCTTCAAAAAAAAGGTTGTTACTACCGGTATTTTCTTGAAGTGTAATGACTCTATTTCTGAGTTGCGGATAAAAGAAATCATCAATGACTTAGTAGAAGAATTAGGAGACGAGTTTGGCGAAATAAAATTTAAGCTGTTCCCAATAAACCATATTACAACAAAAAATCAATTAAGTAGGTTTGTTGATAACAATAATCATATAATAGATAATGCTTTCTTTGCGACGATTTTTAATGGAAGCAGTATGGAAGATGCACAAACTGTTGCGAAAATAGAACTCCAAAATATTCATTTTTCAGCTCATCTAAGTAATATTGATCAATCCGATTTTAGAAATAATATCAATATGTCACGTGATTTGAATTTTAGAAACTTAAATAAGGACTGGCAATATGTCGAAAGCAAAAGCTTTACGGATAAAACTAAAATCAAGCACAACTTTAAAGACTCATTGCTTTTTTTTAACGGACTTTATTCGATTTATATCAAGGAATACGACTTGGCATTAAAGATTTTTAAAACCCTAAAGGCTTCCGAAGACTTAAACAACGATACAGTTAGTAATGCTAAAAAAACAAGATTAAATGAGATTTTGCTTGGTCTTTTTACATTTAACGCAATTGAAAAATATATTGACAAAAAAGATATTGAATCTGCGTTCAATTTGTTGAAGGAATGCGAAATACTGTTCAAAGAAAATCATCGCTTTAGCTTCAGTAATTATATATCTCTTTCACGAATGTATTTTGAAAAAAGCGAATACCTTTTGGCGAAAGATTATACCGACAAAGCAAAGATGATAAGTAAATTTTCGCCAGCAATACATTGTAATCTAGGCTTTTTTGGAATGGTTGAAAATGACCCTGAGCAAGTGTTTACCAATTACAGGGAGTTAGCTCACACTTATAGATATGAAAAAAAGCTCAATTATTTGGAAATATTACATTTTATAGAGTTGCACAAGAAAAAATATCTAAATTCTCTTCATCTTTTTGATTTTGCAATTGCAGCATTGAATTTTTTATATGTTGATAGGGAATTAGGGAGAGTCCAATTGCTTCAAATTCAAGAAAGTCTAAGATCAAATCTGATGTGTGTAAATTTGCTAAGCCTAACTAATCATCTTTTACGCAAAGGCGATATTAAATCTCCATATTTTCAACGAGATAGGAAGCGAAAGGCCAGTTAATTTACTAAAGACTATAAAATGGCTTTCACATAACTTGTAAATAATCAAACGATATCAGACTTATTATCCTTAAATTGGGTCGTTTTATCTTATAAGTATAAGTTTTTATATATTTCAAACATATATTGTTGAATACTCCAAGCCGCGTGAAGGATGGCAGTGAAAATCCTTTTATGAAGCAAAGCGCAATAAAAGATTACTTCACAATGTTTTTAATTTTTAGCGGAGTTCAGTGAACTTCGTTTGTAACGAACAGCCTGACCCGCAGTTTTTACAGAGGGACACGCCCAAACTATTTTCCTTTTCAAGCCTCTGATTTTGTCAAATAACCGCCTAAAATTCAATCCAGTCCCGTCCCGACGCTTCGGGATTAGGATCGTGAATAAAAAGCTTGTTTGGGTTGGAAAAATTTTATAATTTTGCAGTCCAATTTTATTATGTAAATTAAAGAAGAAGATGGATATTAAAAGAGTAGCAACAGACGCTGTAACTGAGACAATTGTAATGACAGTTGTTCACATGGATTACAAAGGACAAGTAGCAAAAAGAATAAACGAAAAAATGCCTTTGGCAACTGTTAAGGGATTTAGAAAAGGAGCGGTGCCTAAAGATCTTGTTGAAAAACAATACGGTAAAGGGATTAAACAAGAAGAAATTCAGAAAGTTGTGGATTTAGCTTTAGAGCGTTTCGTACAATCAGAAAGATTAAACCTTCTGGGAACGCCACTTGCTAAAGTAAACGAAGATTTTTCTTGGGATACTGAAGAATTGGTTTTTGAATATGAAATAGGATTGGTTCCTAACTTTGAATTGGATTTAGAAGCCAAAAACGACATCGTGAAATATGTAGTTTCTGCTGATGCTAAATTAGTTGACGGGCAAGTAGAACGCATCCAAAAACAATTTGGAAAAGCAATTCCTCAAGAGGTTGTTGCTGCAGATTCAGATGTAACAGGAACTTTCACAAACGAAGAAAAAGGAATTAATAACGCTACCACTATTGCTGCGGATCTTTTCAAAGACAAAGCGACTTTTGATTTATTCATTGGTAAAAAAGTAGGTGATGTAGTGACAGTAAATACGAAAGGTTTATTTGAAGACGACCACCAATTGATGGACGTAATGAAAGTAAGTCATGATGACGTTCACGGTTTAAATGTTGATGTAAACTTCACAATCGAAGCCATCAATACAGCTGAATTAGCAGAATTGAACCAAGAATTGTTCGACAAATTGTTTGGTGCTGGAACTGTTGCTTCACTTGAAGAATTGAAAGCAAAAATCAAGGAAGATGCTGAAAACCAATTTGCACAACAAGCGGATCAAAAATTATTGGCTGATGTTCAGGATTTCTTGATCGAAAACACAAAATTTGACTTGCCATCTGAATTCTTGAAAAAATGGTTGCAAACGGTAGGAGAGAAAAAATTGTCTCCTGAAGAAGCTGAAGTAGAATATACAAGATCAGAAAGAGGATTGCGTTTTCAGTTGATCGAAGGTAGAGCAATGGCTTCAAGCGACATCAAAATTACTTTTGAAGACTTGAAAACATTTACTACAAAAAATATCCGTCAACAAATGGCGCAATTCGGGCAAACAAATCCTACTGACGAAGAAGTTCAAGGAATTGTGGCTAGAGTTTTGTCAAACCAAGACGAAGTGAAAAGACTTTCTGACCAAGTTGTTGCGGAGAAATTATTGGAATTGTTCAAAGAGAAAGCAAATCCTACTACTAAAGAAGTAACTTACGATGAATTTATTGCCGCTTCATACGGAGAATAAATTGTAGTCGTAAAGTCAAATGTCATAAAGTCAAAAGTTGAAAAACGGAAAACGTATTTCGTTAGTTGTTTCAAATTTTAAGATTTTATTACAAATGCAAAACAATAAAAAATAAGTATATTTGAGCGTCAAAAGAATAATTTTTTGGCGCTCTTTTGTTTCCATTAATTTCAGGAGCCAATCCAGCTATCCGTTGCAAGTTTTTTCTTCCGTTTCAGTTTTTTTTATCCTTACAAGAGCTTCTTCCAGTCGCTTTGCAAGAATAAAAAAACTAAAAACCGGAATTCAAAAAGCTTTTCACTCTTATCTGGGCTAAAAATAAGACATATTGACATCCTTTGGAAATAGGTATGACCTTTGCATTAAATGGAATCACAAGATAGTACGTAAAACTTAGAACAAAAAAATATGAACTACGGTAAAGAATTTAAAAAATTTGCTACAAAGGACCACGGGGTAAACTCGATGTATTACGATAAAATCGTAGGCGCAATGACTCCTAAAAACATGACTCCCTACATCATCGAAGAGCGTCAGTTGAATATTTCACAATTAGACGTTTTTTCAAGATTGATGATGGACAGAATTATATTCTTGGGAACAGGAATTGATGATCAAATTGCAAATATCGTTCAGGCACAATTGTTGTTCCTTGAAAGTGCCGATGCTTCTAAGGATATTCAAATTTATTTGAATTCTCCAGGAGGAAGCGTTTACGCAGGATTGGGGATTTATGACACGATGCAATACATCAAACCGGATGTAGCCACAATTTGTACCGGAATGGCAGCTTCTATGGGAGCGGTGCTTTTGTGTGCAGGAGCTGCAGGAAAACGTTCGGCATTGCCACATTCAAGAGTAATGATTCACCAACCATCAGGCGGAGCGCAAGGAGTTGCAACAGACATGGAAATCAATTTACGTGAAATGTTGAAACTGAAAGATGAGTTGTACAAAATTATTTCTCACCACTCCGGACAAACTTTCGATAAAGTACACGGTGATAGCGAGCGTGATTATTGGATGATTGCCGAAGAAGCAAAAGCATACGGAATGATTGATGAAGTTTTAGTAAGAGGATAAATTATTAGTCGAAAGTCAAAAGTCCGAAAGTCAGAAGCATTGCTCAGACTTTACGACTTTTGACTTTATGACATTAGACTAAAAGAATGGCAAAAGTAGTATTAGAGTGTTCGTTTTGTGGAAGAAAGAAGCCAGAAACCCAATTATTGATTGCTGGTATCAATGCACATATTTGTGATAAATGCATCGAACAAGCACACGGAATTGTTTTAGAGGAAATAAAATCCAGTGGAAGTTCAAAACTGGTTGGAGATTTGATTTTGAAGAAACCAAAAGAAATCAGGGCGTTCTTGGATCAATATGTAATTGGACAAGACCAAACTAAAAAAGTAATGTCGGTTGCGGTTTACAATCACTACAAACGGTTGATGCAACAGCAACTGGACGATGAGGTAGAGATTGAAAAAAGCAACATCATCATGGTGGGACAAACAGGAACAGGAAAAACATTGGTGGCTAAAACCATTGCAAAAATGTTGGATGTGCCTTTAGCTATTGTTGATGCGACAGTTTTAACAGAAGCAGGTTATGTGGGAGAAGATGTCGAAAGTATTTTGACGCGTCTTTTACAAGCTGCTGATTATGATGTAGCCAAAGCGGAACGCGGAATTGTATTCATTGACGAAATAGATAAAATTGCACGTAAAAGTGACAATCCGTCTATTACGCGAGACGTTTCAGGGGAAGGTGTGCAACAAGCATTATTGAAATTATTGGAAGGAACCGTTGTGAATGTGCCACCAAAAGGAGGCCGTAAGCACCCAGACCAAAAATTTGTTGAGGTCAATACACAAAATATTTTGTTTATTGCCGGTGGTGCTTTTGATGGAATCGAAAGAATTATTTCGAAACGATTGAACCGTCAAGCTGTTGGTTATTCTACTTCTAAAAATGTGGATAATATTGACAAAGACAATTTGTTGCAATATATTATCCCAAAGGATATCAAAGATTTTGGATTGATTCCGGAGATTATTGGTCGTTTGCCAGTATTGACACACATGGATCCTTTAGACAGAGAAACCTTGCGTGCTATTTTGACACAGCCTAAAAATGCGTTAATCAAACAATACGAGAAATTATTTTTAATGGACGATGTCGAATTCACCATTACAAATGAAGCATTGGATTTTATCGTTGATAAAGCGTTAGAATATAAATTAGGAGCTCGTGGATTGCGTTCTTTATGTGAAGCCATCCTAACCGATGCGATGTATGAATTGCCAAGTTCTGATGATAAAATATTAGAAATTGATGTAGATTACGCCAAAGAAACGTTGAATAAAAACTTATTGAAACGTTTGGAGATTGCATCGTAATTTGAGTTCTGATAAAGATTAATTGTAATCTTTTCTAAAAACAGTAAACCTGTTCATTCCATTGAACAGGTTTTTTTATGGATTATTTTAAAGTTATATTATTGATTATAAAAGAGAACAGACTTCAAATATTTTGTAAATTTATAGTCGAAAATTTGACTCCGAATTGAAAATCCTGAAGCATTGCACAACAATGTTGGTAGGTAATTTTGGATAATTGTAAGATAATGTCAAAAAATGAGACTTTAAAAATAATAGTATGACAAAACAAATCTGGCTTAATTTACCTGTAAAAGAGGTGGCGAAATCAAAAGCATTTTTCGCTAAAATAGGTTTTTCTTTTAATGAGCAATACGCTACTCCGCATTCAACATGTCTGTCAGTTGGAGTTACTAATTTTGCGGTCATGCTTTTTGAGGAATCGATGTTTGAAGGTTTTGTGCAAAATAAAATTACGGATACACAATCAAGTTCCGAAGTGTTAATTTCAATTGATGCAGAAAGTAAAGAAGAAGTGGATGAATTCGCAAAGAAAGTGGAAGAAGCCGGAGGGACTGTTTTCGCCAAACCAGCCGAAAACCAAGGTTGGATGTATGGTTGTGCTTTTGCAGATTTAGACGGACATCGCTGGAATATGTTATATATGGATTTTAGTAAAGTACCAAAACAATAGGTTTTAAGTTAATCTAAAAAAACACAAAATGACAACACTGGAATTTAAAATCGAGATAAATGCTCCAAAATAAAAAGTTTGGGACGTTTTATAGAATGATGAGACATACAAACAATGTACCTCCGTTTTCTGTGAAGGGAGTTATGCGGTAAGCGATTGGAAAGAAGGCAGTAAAATTCATTTTTTATCTCCAAATGGGAATGGAATGAATAGTATTATTTACAAGAAAATTGATAATGAATACATGGCTTTTAAACATTGGAGTGAAATTAAAAACTTTCAGGAAATGCCAGTTGATGATGCGACTCAAGAATGGGCTGGCGCTAAGGAAATGTATCGTTTGACCGAAGATAAAGGAATTACTGTTTTAGAAGTAAAAATGGATTCAGTCGAAAAGTATATCGATTATTTCAAAACGACATGGCCAAAAGCATTAGATTTGGTAAAGAAACTTTCAGAAGAAAAATAATATATTAATCTTAAAATAGCATTATGGCATCAATTAATCCGTATTTAATTTTTAATGGAAATTGCGAAAAAGCATTCCTATTTTATCAATCTATATTTGGGGGTGAATTCCCTTATATTGGCAAGTTTAAAGATATGCCACCAGCGGAAGGTAATCCCGTACTTTCTGAAGCAGATGGAAATAAAATTATGCATGTTACATTGCCAATCGGTGATGGATTTGTATTAATGGGAAGTGACAGCAATTCAGCAAGTGGGGAAGTTGTTTTTGGGCAAAACGTTTCACTTTCAATCAATGCTAAGAGTAAAGAAGAAGCTGATAAATTGTTTAACGGACTTTCGGCAGGAGGAACGGTAACGATGCCAATGAATCAAACCTTTTGGGGCGCTTATTTTGGAATGTTTGTTGATAAATTTGGAATCAATTGGATGGTGAATTTTGATGAAAACGAGAAATAATTAGCATTGAAAAGTTTTAACATTGCATAGTAAAAATTGCATTTTTCTCATAAATATAAACCTGTTCATTGATTTGGGCAGGTTTTTTTATGGGTAATTTAAACTATTTGTTATTGTTTAAAAAAACAAACATTATTCTTTTTTATCATCATTAGAATGCCGATTTTTGTCCATTGTAAATCAATAGTAATAAAAATGGAAGTAGAGGATAAAGAGGTTATTTTATTAAAAGTTTCTGGACAAGACAAACCCGGAGTTACTGCTGGTTTAACATCGATATTAGCGACTTATGATGCAACTATTTTAGATATTGGACAAGCAGATATTCATGATACCCTATCCTTAGGGATTTTATTTGAAATAAAAGCGGGTTCTTCTTCTGGGCCTGTTTTAAAAGATTTATTGTTTAAAGCCTATGAATTGGGTATTAAAGTTAAGTTTATTCCAGTTTCTATTGCTGATTACGAAATTTGGGTAAAAGCACAACACAAACAACGTTACATCATAAATATTTTGGGAGAAACATTAACAGCTGTACAATTGGCGGCTGTGACTAGAATAATGTCGGACCAAAATTTAAATATTGATTCTATCAAAAGATTAACTGGTAGAGTTTCTATTATTGAAAAAGAAGAATTTCCTCGTTCTTGCGTGCAATTATCCGTAACGGGCGATATTGTGGATAAAGCATCGATGACTGCCAGTTTTATGGAAATTTCCAGAACTTTAGATGTGGATATCTCTTTCCAAGAAGACAATATGTATAGAAGAAATAGACGTTTGGTGTGTTTTGATATGGATTCTACCTTAATTCAAACGGAAGTAATTGATGAATTAGCTGAATTAGCGGGTGTAGGTGAGCAAGTCAGAGCCATTACTGAATCGGCTATGAACGGCGAAATTGATTTTAGCGAAAGCTTCAAAAAACGGATGGCTTTGTTAGAAGGCTTAAGTGAAGATGTGCTACAAACGGTTGCTGAAAATCTACCCATAACACAAGGAGCTCATCGCTTGATGAAGGCCTTAAAATATTACGGCTACAAGACCGCTATTTTGTCGGGAGGTTTCACCTACTTTGGTAATTATTTACAAAAGGAATTAGGGATTGATTACGTTCACGCCAATGAATTGGAGATTATAGATGGTAAATTGACGGGTAATTATTTGGGTGAAATTGTTGATGGACAAAAGAAAGCCGAATATCTAAAAGCTATTGCGGAAAAAGAAGGCATAAATATCAATCAAACCATTGCTGTGGGTGATGGTGCAAATGATTTACCTATGTTGAACCTAGCCGGTTTAGGAATTGCTTTTCATGCCAAACCAACAGTCAAAGAAAATGCAGCTACTTCAATTTCTAGCCTGGGTCTCGATGGTGTTTTATACCTGTTAGGCTATCACGACAGGCATATTGATATGATGGATGAGGAATAAAAAGTGCAAATGATAATACAAAAAAGGCTGTCTAAAATTATTAGACAGCCTTTTTTATGCTTTAATAGTAGCTGTTTTTTTAGGTTTTTCCAATGTTTGTTTTTCGGGAGATTTACAAATTCCTCTGGCTCCACAACGCATTCTGTGTGGTCCGCAGGAATTTAGAAAAAGTAGCGTTATCAAGATGTAGAAGGTATTTTTCATCTTCCCGTTTTTTTATGCTGTTTGAAATTGCATGCTTTTCAATTGTTCTAGATAATCTCTTTGGTTTGATAATCTTGGAATTTTATGTTGTCCACCCAGTTTATTTTTTCCTTTTAGCCAGTCATAAAACAAATTTTTTCGGGCTACATTAATTACTAACGGATTCAAGGTCATGTTATTGTAGCGTTTCGCTTCGTAATCAGAATTTAAGGATTGTATGGATTCATCCAGTGCTTTCTGAAATTGGGACACATCAGCAGGATTATCTTTAAATTCAATCATCCATTCGTGAGCGCCTTTTTCTTTTCCATTCATAAATATGGGAGCGACAGTATATTCAACAACTTCCATTTGGGTCATTTTACAGGCTTTGGCAATAGCCTGATCGGTATTTTCGACCATTAATTCTTCTCCAAAAACATTGATATGATGTTTGGTTCTGCCTGTAACCCGAATTCGGTATGGATTCAATGAGGTGAAACGTACGGTGTCACCTATCAAATACCGCCACAGCCCAGAATTGGTCGTAATCACTACTGCATAGTTTTTGAAAAGTTCTACATCGGCCAGACGAATTACTTTTTGGTCTGGTGTTCCAAAAGTATCCATTGGAATAAATTCATAGAAAATTCCATAATCCAGCATTAATAATAAATCACTGGAATAATTTAAATCCTGAATGGCAAAAAATCCTTCGGAGGCATTGTATATTTCGTAATATTTAAAATCTTTTTTCGGCAGTATTTTTTTATACTGTTCTCGATAGGGTTCAAAATTTACGCCGCCATGAAAGTACACTTCGAGATTGGGCCAGATTTCGAATAAATTTCCTTTTCCGGTTTCCTCCAGCATTTTATTCATTAAAACCAACATCCACGAAGGAACTCCTGCAAAACTGGTTACATTTTCGTTTTTCGTTTCGTTTATAATGGCAGCAATTTTGGTTTCCCATTCACTCATTAGTGAAATCTTACTGCTTGGTGTACTGCTAAACTCCGCCCAAATAGGCATATTTTCGATTAATATCGCTGATAAATCTCCAAAAAACGTATTGTTATCTTCGTAGATTTGTGAGCTTCCACCAAGACGCAGACTTTTTCCAAGAAAGAGTTCTGATTCTTCGTTGTTATTGAGATACAAACACAGCAAATCCTTACTTCCTTTATAATGGCAATCTTCCAGCGCTTCGTTGCTTACCGGAATAAATTTACTTTTGGCATTAGTTGTTCCGCTTGATTTGGCGAACCATTTTATAGGTGTTTCCCAAAAAACATTTTGTTCGCCTTTACGAGTTCTTTCAATCAGAGGTTGTAATTCTTCATAAGTAGAAATAGGAATTCTATCAGCAAAAGTGGCATAGGAATTTATCGAAGCATAATCATATTCTTTGCCTAAAACAGTATTTTTTGAGGACTGAATTAAATTCATAAGCAATTCTTCCTGAACCTCGTTCGGGTATTTCAAGAAAAGTTCAATCTGATGGATGCGTTGTTTCAGAACCCAAGAGGCAAACGAATTGATTATGGTTAGTGGCATTTTTAAATTATGAATTATGAATTACGAATTACGAATTATAACTTTACCAAAAATAACAAAATTTGTTTAACTTGATGTGTTAAACCTGAAACTTTAAATAGAATGACTTACGAAGGTGTACTTACAAAAATGCAGACTGAATTTGGAAACCCAATTCAATATTATTTAGTTTTTGAGAATAGTTTTTTGAATGTGAATCAGTTGCTGAATAAAAATCTTGAAATTAATTTTGTGGGATACCAATGTTTGAATTGTGGAAAGAAGAAAAAAATATTCCGTCAAGGATTTTGTTACGATTGTTTCTATTCTAGTGCTGCTGTTGGAGATTGGATTATGAAACCGGAGTTAAGTACCGCTCATCTTGGAATTCAGGACAGGGATTTAGCATATGAAGAAAAAGTACAATTGCAACCTCATATTGTATATTTAGCTTTGTCAAGCGAAGTGAAAGTAGGGGTGACCAGAAAAACACAAGTGCCAACCCGTTGGATAGATCAGGGCGCAACCCAAGCGATTTCGATTGTGGAAGTACCAAATAGGTATTTAGCGGGGATTACTGAGGTAGCTCTAAAAAAACATTATGCCGATAAAACCAATTGGAGAAAAATGCTGACAAATAATGTGGAACAAATTGACTTAGTTGCAGAACGATTGAAAGTGGAGAATCTAATTCCAACAGAAGTTCAGGAGTATTTTTATTTGCAAAAAAATGATTTGTACGAAATGCATTATCCCGTTTTACACTATCCAAATAAAGTAAGTAGTTTAAGTTTAGACAAGACACCTCAGTTTCAAGGAAAACTCACAGGAATAAAAGGGCAATACCTACTTTTTGACGATGGAACAGTTTTCAATATCCGCGGTTCTGAAGGATATGTGGTGACGATTAATGTATAAAAAAAGCCTGTCATTGTGAGGATTAAGTTAAGGGATTTTTGATTGAAGATTAACGATTCTTGATTTCAGATTTTTGTGTTAGTAAATAAAAACCATCGCTTTTACAGGTCTCACACATCTGAAATCAAGAATCGTTAATCAAAAATCTGCCATCAAATTTGTCGCTTTATCTTGGACTTAATGACATTGTCTGGAAATAGTTTAAGGTGTCGCCTTAGGTTCTTCTGCTTTTTTCTTTTTATTAAACAATCCATTTAATAAATCGGTTGCTTTTGTTTTTACAGCATTCGTAGTTTCTTCCTTTGTTGTGGGAGTTACTGTCTTTGTAGTGTCGCTTGGTTTCTTATTTTTATTGATAAAATCAGTTAAAGCTGAAGTTCCTTGTTTTACCAATCGTTCTTTTTGTTGTTTCACTAATTGAGTAGTCAGATTGTTAACAGCACTTTTTATATCGGTTGAAATTTTTGGATTAGTGAAGTTTCCGGTTAAAATGGCATTTATAGGGAGATTTTCCAATTTAGCAGCATCGGCTGGAGACAATTTAGCAATTAATGCATTGGCTTCTGAACCCAGATATTTAGCAGGAACATCAAATTTGATATTGTAATTCATACTTTGGTCAAAACCATGAGAACCGCCAATTGTTGCTTTAATGTCTTGGTATTTAATGTTAAATGGTTTTACATTCACTTTTCCGTCTTTGAAAGTAATGGCCGCTTTCAAATCATTCAAATTGATTTTACTTACATCGATGAACTTCAGATTAGAGACCAAAGCCGTTAGTAATGTCGAATTACTCGAATTTATAGTGGTTGAAAGCAACTGGCCCAATAAATCTCCGGTCAGCGTTTTTAAATCAGGCGTTAGTTCTGTTGCATCAAGATTTCCGTTCAATTTGATGGTTGAATTCAGCTTCCCGTTAATGATTCCTGCTATTGGCGCAATTTTTTTCAACATATCAAGTTGCGTAAAAGATTGTGCAATATCCACTTGATTTAAATTCAAATCCATATTGAAAACTGGCGTTTTTCCTTTTGTGGAAACGGCCCCATTTACACCAATTGTCCCTCCAAAAATAGATGTTTTTACGTTTTCTAATGTTACTTTTTCATCCTTTATGATCAATTTTCCCGAAACGTCTTTCAAGGTCAGATTGTTATATAAAACCGTAGTCGCTTTTGCGGTAAGCGTACAATTTAAGAAAGCCGGAATCTTCATTGCTTCTGCTTTTTTAGTGACAGTTTTAGTTTTTTCACCGGTTGTCATGAAATCATCTACAGCTAATTGCTTGGAATTCATGTTGAAATTTCCTTTCAATTCTTGATTTTTAAAAATGAATCCGTAAAAATTTTCTAGAACTCCCGTTACGCTAATGTCGCTTTTTCCGGTTGTTGCATTCAATTGTTTCAAATTGACCTGACTCGGGTTAAACTGAACTAAGGCATTGCTAATGTTCATTGTTTTGCCGTTTTCATCCACATAGTTGAAACCAGACAAACTCATCGTTCCTGCATTGTTAATATTTTGATATTGACTTTTCTCTACAGATTGCATGTCAAATTTGGTCGTTACATCTGCTTTTAAAATACCTGATAATGGTTTGTCTAACTTTATAGGATATGCTTTCGAAAGATTGGCCAAGTTGATGGTTCCTTTTAAAGCGGCATCGACAATTGCATTTTGTGTTATGTTTTTGATATTGGCTTTAGCATTGAAAACATCCTGATCTATTTTGAAAGAAAGTTTGTCAAGGTTCACATACGTATCGTTCAGAATTCCTGTTTCATTAATGATTTTAGTGTCAATAACTATATTTTGAACTGATTTTGGTAAATTAGGATATTGAAATGAAGCATTATTGGAGGCAATTTCAATTTTGAATTTTGGAACGGTTGAATCAGAATACAATCCTTGGGCAAAACCCATAACGGAAAAATCACCAGTTGTTTTTACATTGTCCAAACTTGCCGCGTAAGCCGCCGGAATAACTCCCAAGAAATTTTTGAAAGAAGAAGTTGGTGTTTTGAATTTCAAATCATATTGCTGACCCGCTTTTACCATTTGAATAAAACCGTCAAATTCTAACGGTAATTGATTGATTAATGCTTTGTTTTCCTTGAAAGTGTATTTGCTTTTTTCTAAATCAATGCCCAAAACAGCATCTAAAGTCAAAGAGACGTTTTTCATGTAATTGACTTTATCCATGTCTAAAGATATTTTCGCAGTAGATTTAGTAACCAAATCTAGTTTCTGTGCTTCAAAATCTCCAGTTCCTTCATGGTTCAAGCTGTCGATAACCATCTTTATTTTTGAACTTTCGTCAAAATACCTGAACTTGAAATTCTCGATTCTATAATTCTGAATTTTTAATGATAAAGGACTGCTTTTACCGTCATCCTTGGTTTTGTTATCTTTCAAAGCGATGTCATAATTTCCGATTCCGTCTTTATTGAATAGGATATTGATTAACCCGTTTTTTGAAGTTATTCCGTCAATATGCATTGCTTCGTTTTTGCCTTTAAAAAGTTCTTTTATGGACATTTTTAAATTCAATTCACCTAATGAAACTAACGTGTCGCCTTCAAAAGGAGCTTTGTTAATAATGACTAGCTTATCTAATGCCACATTAGCGTTTGGAAAATTTTTGAATAAACTCAAATTGGCATCTGCAAAAGTGACTTTGGCATCTACTTTTTCATTAATAGCTTCGGCAATTTTGGCTTTTATTTGATCTTTAAAAAAATAGGGAATAGCAAATAAAGCTGCTGCGAATAGGACAATTAGAATCCCAATGATTTTTAAAATTTTCTTTAGCATAATTTGATTTCTTAAGATTTTATAAGTTTAGCAAAAACCCTGCCTGACTTCTTACCAAAATAACGGATTATAGTTTAGGATATTTGTAATGTTTTCATAAATAATGTAATGCTCTCTTTTTTCTTTGTAAAAAAAAATCCGTTTAAGTGAGCTTAAACGGATTTTCTATAAGATATTGTAGGGGTTATTTGATGTTAATTTCAAAAGGCATCATGGCTTGAACGCCTTTTTGAGCTTGCAATCTTTTTACTTCTTCCATGATTTTATAATTTTCTTCCCCAATTTCTTCCTTAATGAAAGATTCTTTAGACTTAGTAAATGGCAGATTAGCTAAAAGATCATTAAAGTCTTTTTCGTATTCAGGATAGTTTTGTGTGGAGTATGTTTTTGTTTTTGCCAAAGCTGCAGCTTCCTGTATAGCATCATTCAAACCTCCAATTTTATCTACCAATCCAATTTTTACTGCTTCGGAACCAGCCCAAACTCTTCCTTGTGCGATAGCATCCACTTGTGCGAATGTCATTTTTCTTCCTTGTGCCACATGTGTTACAAAAGT
Organism: Flavobacterium algoris; assembly: GCF_048158525.1. Taxonomy (NCBI): domain Bacteria; kingdom Pseudomonadati; phylum Bacteroidota; class Flavobacteriia; order Flavobacteriales; family Flavobacteriaceae; genus Flavobacterium; species Flavobacterium algoris. The sequence goes on along the minus strand of NZ_JBLNKT010000002.1, from coordinate 117,370 downwards.
TTTATAGATATGTTCAATCTCTTCAAGTGTAACTGCTTTTAGTTTTTCGTCCAATGGAACAAAAGGACTGTATCTCGCAGCGTTTTCATGTGTTTTTACTTGTTCTACATTTATCCCGATTTTCTTTGTCAATTGACTGAAATTAGGCAATATCCCAAAAACACCTATTGAACCGGTAATGGTATTGTTTTCGGCAAAAATTTTATTCGCGTTGCAAGCAATATAATACCCTCCTGAAGCTGCGTAATTTCCCATCGAAACGACCACAGGTTTTACTTTTTTAGTTAATTCGACTTCTCTCCAAATCAAATCGGATGTTAAAGCACTTCCGCCAGGACTATCAATTCTAAGTACGATGGCTTTTATATTTTTGTCTTTTCTGGCATCTTGTAATGAACGACGCATGGAACCTTCCCCTATAACATCTACATCTCCTTCCCCGCTACGAATTTCGCCTTGGGCATAAATAACGGCGATTTTATCATTGGCATCGGTGTTTTTTGAAGTTGTAGCTACTTTTTTGGCATAATCCAAAATAGTTACTTTATTGTAATCTTCGTCTTTGGCTACTTTCAATAAGTTTTTAATGGCATTATGGTAAACATCTTCGTAGGCCACAACATCAACCAATCCTTGTGTTTTTGCCATCTCAGGAGTTCGTGCCAGAAGTCCGTTTGCAATTTCATTCAGTTTTGGTACTGATATATTTCTACTTTTTGAAATTTCTGATGCAACAGAATTCCAAATGGAATTCAATAAAGCGGAAGTTTGCTCTCTATTAGCATCGCTCATTTTATTTTCCAGAAAAGGCTCAACAGCACTTTTGTATTTTCCATGACGAATTACTTCCATTTTTATGCCTGATTTTTCCTGAAAATCTTTGAAAAACATAATTTCCGAAGATAATCCTTTGAAATCCATATCGCCAACAGGGTTTAGGTAAATAGGTTTGGCAACTGAATTTAAATAATATTCTTTTTGCGAATAGGAATTAGCGTAAGCCATTACAAATTTGCCTGATTTTTTGAAATCTTCTAATGCATCTCTTAAAGCTTTACTTTGAGCCATGCCTAATTGAGAATCATCATTCAAAATAGAAATTCCTTTAATATCATCATCAGTTTTGGCATCTTCTATTGCACTGATAATATCAGTCAGACCTATGTTTTTTCCATCAGAAAAAATGGTTACCCAAGGATCTTTGAATTTACCGGCATAATCATTTTTTATATCTTCTAGATTTAATTCGATTACTGAATTGCTTTTTACGCTAACTCCTTCTGATTCACCTCCAAAAATGGCTCCTATAATTAGTATTCCAAAAAAGAATAACATAAAAAAGATGAAAATACCTATGATGGTCGCCAACACATTTCCTAAAAACTTCATATTTATATTTTTTTAATAAGTCTAAAAAGAGGTCGAATTGTTACAAACTTTAGGGTTTTTAATTCTAGAATTAGTTATCAACACTCTTTGCAAAGATACTTCTATTCTAAAATTCTTTTAGTTAATTTGTGCTTAATATGAAATCACAGCATCAAGTTATTTTATCGATAGGTAGTAATCAAGGAAACCGATTAGAAAACATCGAGCGTTGCTTGCAATTGATACACCAGGAAGTTGGAACAGTAATCAAAGTTTCAAAGCTATATGAAACGCCGTCTTGGGGTTTTGACAGTGATGCATTTTATAATTGTGCATTAGTGATTCATACCTTTAGCGCTGCTAATAAAATTTTAGGTCAGGTTTTGAAAATTGAAAAACGATTGGGACGTATTCGCAGTGAAGAATTGGGATACCAATCTAGAAGTATAGATATTGACTTGATCACTTTCGATTCAGCAATTATTGAAACGGAAAAACTTCAGATTCCACATCCATTAATGCAAAACAGGAAATTTGTTTTGTTACCCATTCAGGATTTGAATTTAGATTGGAAACATCCTATTCTTAAAAAAACAATATTGGAATTGCTTGAAGTTTCTCCGGATGAAAGTATTTGTAAAGTAGTACAGGATTTAGAAAGTCCTTTGCAAAGTATTGCTTTGGAACAATTTAATTATGTAGCTTTTGAAGGGAATATTGGAGCTGGAAAGACAACTTTGGCTATGAAAATTGCTGAGGATTTTAATGCAAAAACAGTTTTAGAACGCTTTGCAGACAATCCTTTTTTACCTAAATTTTATAAAGATCAAAACCGATACGCTTTTCCGCTTGAAATGTCATTCCTTGCCGACAGGTACCAACAATTATCAGATGATTTAGCTCAATTTGATTTGTTTAAAGATTTTTTAGTAGCCGATTATCATATTTTTAAGTCTTTGATTTTTGCCAAAATAACACTGGCTGAAGATGAATATCGTTTGTATCGAAACCTGTTTGATATCATTTACCGAGAAATGCCGAAACCCGATTTGTATATTTATTTGTACCAAAATTCAGAGCGTCTTTTACAAAATATTAAAAAAAGAGGCAGAAGCTACGAGCAAAAAATTCCAGCAGAATATTTGGATAAAATTAATAACGGATATTTGGATTATATTAAATCACAAACGGAACTGAATGTTCTGATTATTGATGTTTCTAATCGAGACTTTGTGAAAAACCAAGAAGATTATCTTTATATTTTAGATCAAATTCAGCAGAAAATCAGCTAATAGTAATTAGAAATAATTACCTTTTTAATGAAAAATGACCTTTTGCTTCTCTGCCATCTTCTAATTTTAAGGTAAACCAATAATCATCTGCTGGTAAAGAATTACCATTGAAAGTACCATCCCAACCTTGGTTTAAATTGGGAACCCATTGTTTGATGAGTTTTCCGTAACGGTCAAAAATGTAGATTATTGATTTTGAATTAAAAGTTTCATTCACTCCTTTTACGCTCCAATAATCATTATAACCGTCATTGTTTGGTGTAAAGAATTTTGGTGCACCAATAACGGCAATAGTTTTGCTAACTACACCGCAGCCATTTTTGTCTTTGATGAAAACTTCGTGAATTCCTGCGGGTACTTTATCAAAGAAATTGGAGTCCTGCCAAAATCCACTAGGCTCGTCTAAACTATATTCATATTTTCCTTTTCCTGTTACATTTACGGTAACTGTATTTATATCGGTCAAATCTATAATATCAATACTTTCGATATGTGCCAAATCCGAAGCGGTAACTTTTATGGTTCGAATTCTACTGCAACCTGAACTATTTGTTACTTCTACAGCATAATTTCCTTCGGCGTTTACTGATAGCGTTGGGGCTATTTTGCCAATCAAAATAGTTTCGTCTTTTGACCAAATGTAGGTGTAATTACTTGTTGGAGATCCGTCTTGAATTCCAGCATCAAGCGTTACAAAAAAGCTTGGAAGATTAGAACAAACCAATTCATTTTCACTACCATTGGTATTCAAGTTAATTTTCGGAGTTGGATTAACAACAAAATTTAAAGTTGTGGTGGCAGTACAAGAAGTATTTAATGGATTTATTACTGTTGCTGTAATATTTTGAGTTCCTGTTATAAAAGTGGGTGAAAAATTTGAAAGTACAGTTCCGTTTTGTAAAGAATAAGTCACCGTCATTCCGGTTTGTCGGCCTAGAATAGTGGCTTCAAATGTTGAAGTGTCGAATGCAAATTTTCTGTCTTGATTCAAAGGATCTGCTTCATCATCGCAAACTGTAGTTAAGGCAGGGGAGACTGCAAATGCCTTAGGTGAAATGTCTACAATAAAAGGAATGCTTGTTTCGTCATAACATTTTAAAGTTGTTCTATTAGTTACAACGGCTTTTATAGTTTGAGAAGCGGTTGTGAAAGTATTCGGAAACGGACTTGGCAACGGATTATTGTTTTGGTCAAAATAAGTAACAGTAACATCAGCAAGCATTTGTCCTTTTAATAATTTCGATTCAAGGGTACTAGTGTCAAAAATGAATATTCCATCTTGATTGTCATCACATTGTCTTGGAATTATAACTGAATTAGCAATAGGTAAAGCCTCAACTTTTAAAGTAATGTAAGGCCCTAAGCCAACGCAAGCGTTATCTAGACTACTTTCAACCCGTACCCAAATATCTTGAGAATCGCGATAACCAATATTTCTGTAATTTGAAATATCCGCAATCACATTGAGTTCGGCTAAGGCATCAGCTTGGTTTCTGTAATAGTTTATAGTGTAAACTTGATTTATGGGGAGTTGAGTTTGTATTGTGGCTTTCGTCCAAGAGAAATCAAAAGTTGCAATTCCGTCTCTATTATTGTTAATAGCATCTAAAAAATCATCACAAACAGGAGGGACTATGATTTTATAAGTTGAAAGAAGATTGGTAGCAGGAACTTTTAATGTTAATTTGGCAATACTATAACAACCGCTAATTTTATTGGCAACTCTCACCCAAACATTCATTGTCGATGGTGTTGTGTTTTCGAAAGCCAAATTATTTGAAATTAAATCGGTTGTAAGACCATTATTAGCTCCTGATTGTGACGTATAATAGGTAAAGTTTTCATTGGTATAATTTGGGGAAATTAGATTGTTATTTACGGTCAAATTAAAAAGAGTTTCCCCGTCTGGAATCAAATCAGTATCGCATTGAACAATTGTTACATCGTAGACAATTGGCAAAGGATTTACAACAAAATTTAAAGTTGTAGTTGCAGTGCAGTTTGTGTTTGCTGTATTTGTTACTGTTGCTAAAACATTTTGAGTTGCTGTTACAAATGGATTTGGGAGTGGACTTGATAATGGATTTCCATTTTTATCAAAATATTTAACTATCATTCCGGTTTGCCCTTTTAGAATGGAAGCTTCGAATGTAGCCGTGTCAAAAGCAAATTTACCATCTTGATTTAATGGATTTGGTTCGTCATCACAAGTTGTGGTTAAAGATGCAGGAACGGCAAAAGCTTCAGGTAAATCATCTACGATAAATTTAATAGTTGTTTCGTTAGAACAGTGTAAAGGAGAGTTGTTTGTCAAAACAGCTTTTATCGTTTGTGATGTTGTTGTGAAACTAGCAGGAAACGGACTAGTTATCAGATTTCCGTTTGAATCTTTTAGCGGATTAGTGTTTTGGTCAAAATAAGTAATGGTTATGTTTGTTTGATTTCCTAATAAAGTAGACTCAAGAGCAGCAGTATTAAAAGTGAATATTCCATTTTGATTGTCATCACATTTTCTAGGAATTATTACCGGATTTGCAATAGGCAATGGATTTACAGTTACTATAATCGGAGTTCTCGGAGTACAGCCGTTATCAATATAATAGGTTGTGGTGGTATTGAGTGGAGGAGTCGTAAAACTATTACCAGTCCCAAGAGAAACTCCATTTGTTGCAGCATCATACCAGTTTATAGTTCCAGTTGTAGAACTTGCTTGAAGTGTACATGTCGCTGAAGCACAAATAGGGCTTGGTGTTGTCGTTGTAATTTTTGCGATTGTCATTGTAGTACTTGTTGCTATTTGTAGCGTTGGATCGCCTGGCATTCCGCCATATTCTACTACATAACCTTTTGGTTGATAAGATCCGCTAATAGCACCCGTATCAGATAGATCATTCCAGGAGCCTTTGATCCCGATACCTGGTTCTGTAATATGAGCATAATCTTCATTACCAGTTTGATTGGGTTCATTTGTGTTCCAAAAGGCAAAATTTGGAGATGATCCATTAGCAAGGCCATTCCAAAATATTGTACCGTTTTCAGGACCGGTTACCCATTTCCAAACCCCTTCGGTTGCAGCGTCGCTGCCTCCAATCCATCCTGTGCCTGAAGCTTGTTCCCCAATTAGTAGCGCTTCATCTAAAGCGCCAACTGTTGCTAAATAGCCTTGAATTCCATAATATGTGCTCGTTTCTGCTGCCGTTTTTGCTGCTGTCCAAGTAATTCCTAAACTAGGTATAAATTGATAATAATGTTGTGTAGAGGGAAGATAATTGGCTTGACCTATGGTAATGGAAAAATTTCGAATTCCTGAAGGTGAAGACGATGAATTGTAAAATTCTACATCTTTAATCGCAGATACAAAGTCCATATAAGATATTGGTGTTCCAGTAGGACTGTATAGTTTTAATTTCCCTGCAGTAATATCCCAACTTGTGATAATTGTAGGATGTGAACCACTAAGTGTTAATTGGTCTTGTCCGTTTATATAACCTGATGAAATTTGAATGTAAATGGCATCCGTACTGGTGTCATCAGGATCAGTTATTGTAACATCAGTTACAATTTTTATATTGGTTTGAGGGCAATAGATTTGATTGCCTGTGGCTTTAATTATAGGAGCAATATTTGCTACTAAATTTATTTTAGAATTATTAACAGCAGGGTTGATCTTTTGTCTTAGAGTGGTGACGTTTCTTTTTTTTAAAGGATAAACAACTTTAGTAGCGTAGGTTACATTATTGATTAAAAAAAATATTGCCAAAATGACTTTAAAAAAAAAATTATTTTTCATTTTATAAAAATATAAATTTTATCAATATATCGGTGTTTGGCTATAAATTTTAACTAAAAAGAGATAGGTTAGAAAGGTAATAAAACAAAATACATGCTAATTGTTAAATTGTTTAAAAAATTCCCAAACCACAATGCCAGCACTTACCGAAATATTTAAAGAATGTTTGGTTCCTAATTGTGGAATTTCAATACAACCATCACATATTGCAACCGCTTCTTGCGATACGCCATAAACTTCATTCCCGAAGACCAAGGCGTATTTTTTGTCTTTCTCTACTTTAAAATCTTGAAGAAAAACAGCGCTTTCAACTTGTTCAATAGCAAGTGTGGTAATGTTTTCTTCTTTTAATTTATTAATAACTTCAAGGACGTTGTCATTATGTTCCCAACTCACGGTTTCAGTAGCGCCAAGTGCGGTTTTATGAATTTCTTTGTTTGGAGGTGTTGCAGTAATACCGCATAAATATATTTTTTCTATTAAAAATGCATCGGCAGTTCTAAATACAGAACCTATATTGTGTAAACTTCTAATGTCGTCCAACACTAAAATAAGCGGTGTTTTTTCAGATTGTTTAAATGCTTCAATAGATTTTCTTTCGAGTTCGCTGTTTTCCAGTTTTCTCATATTTTTTTGAGTTTATTTCAATAAAAAAAGCTTCCGCAGTTAGGGAAGCTTTTTTGTTATAATTAATTTAGAATTTAGCTTTTTGGTGCATCATCTGCTAAAACTGTTCCTTTTATAGTAAGCACTTTAGTTGGTTGTCCTGCAGCATTTGAAGTTACAGTTACAGTTTTTGTAAATGCACCAACTCTGTCAGTTGCATATTTAACACCAATAATACCTTTTGCTCCAGGAGCAATTGGCTCTTTTGGAGTAGTAGGAACAGTACATCCACATGAACCTTGAGTATTGGTAATGATTAATGGTTTATTACCGTTATTAGTAAAAACAAATTCACGTTTGCCATCTGCATTGTGTGCAATTGTTCCATAATCAATAACTTCAGTTACAAATACCATTCCTGCGCCATCTACTTTTGGAGTAGAAACTTTAGCAGCTATAGCTTTTGCTTTTTTTGTAACTTTTGATGTTTCTTGTGCATTAGAAGCTGTAGCTCCTAAAACTAATAATAACGCTAGTGTAACTATTTTTTTCATTTTCTTGTTTTTTTTAATTAGTAAAACAAATTTAAAGAAAAAATCATGCCAATGGCTTAATTTTTCCTTAAAAAAAATAATTTTTTGAAGTGTTACTTATTCGCTTTAAAATATTTAAATTCGCTGACACATTTTTTTTTCATTTTTTAAATATAAAATAACTTGGCATCTAAAGAGAAAACGGTTAAAGAAACGCCTTTAATGAAGCAATATAACGAGATCAAAAGGAAATATCCGGATGCGTGTTTATTGTTTAGAGTAGGGGATTTTTATGAAACTTTTGGAGAGGATGCCGTTCGTGCTTCAAAAATTCTTGGGATAACATTGACCAAAAGAGGGGCGGGTTCAGAAACGGAGACTGCACTGGCAGGGTTTCCGCATCATTCTATAAATACCTATTTACCAAAATTAGTCAAAGCGGGACTTCGGGTCGCTATTTGTGATCAACTTGAAGATCCAAAAATGACAAAAACCATTGTGAAACGTGGTGTTACAGAGCTTGTAACTCCTGGGGTTTCCATGAATGATGAGGTTTTACAATCTAAAACGAATAATTTTTTAGCGGCTGTTTTCTTTGCCAATAAATCAATAGGGATTTCTTTTTTGGATGTTTCTACAGGCGAGTTCCTTACAGCACAAGGAAATGCAGAATATATTGATAAGTTACTACAGAATTTCAATCCTAGCGAAGTTTTAATTCCAAAAAATAATAAAAATGATTTCCGAGAAATTTTCGGAGATGATTACCATAGTTTTTACTTGGAAGATTGGATTTATAAAGAAGATTATGCATTCGAAACCTTAACCAAGCATTTTCAGACTGTTTCCCTAAAAGGATTTGGAATCGAAGAATTGAAAGAAGGAATTATTGCTTCGGGAGCGATTTTGTATTATTTGTCCGAAACTCAACATAATAGGGTACAACATATAACAGCTATTCAGCGTATAGCCGAAGATGCTTATGTTTGGATGGACCGATTTACAATTCGAAATCTGGAATTGTATCACAGTTATAATCCTAATGCGGTGACGCTTCTCGATGTGATTGATAAAACGCTTTCGCCAATGGGTGGGAGATTGTTAAAGAGATGGTTAGCGCTTCCTTTGAAAGATAGTGCTAAGATTCAAAGTCGTCATCAGGTTGTTTCGTATTTAAAAGAAAATCAGGATGTTTTGAAAAACATTCAAAATCAAATCAAACAAATCTCAGATTTGGAACGTTTGATTTCGAAAATTGCTGCGGGAAAAGTATCGCCCCGTGAAGTAGTTTATTTAAAAGAATCATTGGACGCGATAATTCCAATAAAAACCTTGGCGTTAGAAAGTCCGCAAGAAGCAGTAAAAGTAATTGGTGACAGTTTGCACAGTTGTGAATTATTGCGTGAAAAAATCAAAACCGTTTTAAATCAAGATGCTCCTGTGGCTATTGCCAAAGGAAATGCTATTGCTAAAGGTATTAATGCAGAATTAGATGATTTACGGGCGATATCGACTTCAGGAAAAGAATTCTTGGAAGGAATAGAAAAACGAGAGTCGCAATTGACGGGAATCTCCTCGTTGAAAATTTCCTTTAATAATGTTTTTGGGTATTATATCGAAGTTAGAAACTTACATAAAGATAAGGTTCCTGCTGAATGGATTCGAAAACAAACTTTGGTCAATGCTGAGCGATACATTACGGAGGAATTAAAAGAATACGAAACTAAAATACTTGGTGCCGAAGAAAAAATTCATAAGATAGAAGTAGAGTTATTCGAACAATTGGTGAGTTGGATTGCTACTTATATCAAACCGGTTCAAATGAATGCTAATTTAGTAGCGCAACTGGATTGTTTGTGTTCTTTCACGCAATTAGCTATCGAAAATAAATATGTTTGTCCTGAACTAGACGAAACATTCGAATTGGAAATTAAGAACGGAAGGCATCCTGTTATCGAAAAGCAATTACCGGTAGGAATGCCTTATATAGCCAATGATGTTTTCTTGGATAGAGAAACGCAGCAATTGATAATGATTACCGGGCCCAACATGTCGGGAAAGTCAGCTATTTTACGCCAAACGGCTTTAATTGTACTCTTGTCTCAAATGGGGAGTTTTGTTCCTGCAGACAGTGTGAGAATGGGAATTGTAGATAAAATATTCACCAGAGTAGGAGCGAGCGATAATATTTCGATGGGAGAATCTACTTTCATGGTCGAAATGAATGAAACGGCTTCCATCTTGAACAATATTTCTGATAGAAGTTTGGTGCTATTAGATGAAATTGGAAGAGGAACGAGTACGTATGACGGAATTTCGATCGCTTGGGCAATTGCAGAGTTCTTACACGAACATCCTTCAAAGCCGAAAACATTATTTGCAACGCATTATCATGAGTTGAATGAAATGAGTGAATCTTTACCTAGGATTCAGAATTATAATGTTGCGGTCAAAGAATTGAAAGATACCGTGCTTTTTATTCGAAAATTAGTAAAAGGAGGGAGTGCGCATAGTTTTGGAATACATGTGGCTAAAATGGCCGGAATGCCTCAAATCGTAATTTTGAAAGCACAGAAGCTTTTGAAAAAATTAGAAAAGAATCATTCGAGCGATGCGCTGAACGGAATTAAAGCTACAAAAGACGAAATGCAAATGAGCTTCTTTAATCTGGACGATCCTTTGTTGGAGGAAATCAAAGAAGAAATCATAAGTTTAGATATAAATACCATTACGCCTATGGAAGCGTTGATGAAACTTAATGAAATTAAGAGAATGTTGACTAGAAAATAATTTATTTTGTTTTAAAGTTTACGTTATCAGAAAGTTAACTTTTATCTGCGATTTTTTTATAAAAAAGGCTTGTTTAATTCAATAAATGTCCTAAATTTGCATCCGCAATACAGAACAAGTATAGCGGTTCTTTCTAAGAATTGAAAATGCGAAAATAGCTCAGTTGGTAGAGCGCGACCTTGCCAAGGTCGAGGTCGCGGGTTCGAGCCCCGTTTTTCGCTCCAACACCACATAATGCTCGGATGGTGAAATTGGTAGACACGCTGGACTTAAAATCCAGTGAACAGCAATGTTCGTGCGGGTTCAAGTCCCGCTCTGAGTACTAAAAAAGCTTCAAACTATGTTTGGAGCTTTTTTTATTTTATAGAAATTTGTAACTGCAAAGAAAATAATTTTTATAAAAGTGAATTCTAAGCTCCACGTTTAGAATCTGAAATCTGCAATTTAAAATCTAAAATTTCATGGGAGCTTTTGTTATTAGTAAAAGATTTAATGATGAGTATAAATTTGTTTTCACTTCTAGGAAAGGGAAAATTATTTTTACAAGCTTAAGTTATGAACTCAATTTTGAGTGTCAGGAAGATATTGAAAAGTTAAAGGAAGATATTGTCTCGACTGACTTTTTAAAGTTTAAGTCGTCCAGTGGAAAGTTTTTTTTCAAACTGATGTTTCGAGGGGTTCATTTTGCGACAAGCAGAAAATATACTACTTCGTTAATGCTGGAGAAGGGAATAAAAGAAATTGTTCTATATGCTTCAAAGGCAGAAATATTAGATTTTTCAGTAGATCATTTTGTTTTTACTGATTGAGAGCTTACGTGAATATTGAAAAAAAAGAGAGCCGTGTTAATTAACACGGCTCTCTTTTTGTATTATATCAGTTTTTTTTAATGAGCTGATATAGATAACTAAAAAAGCCATCTCGCTTAGCGGATGGCTTTAAAATTTTTAGAATTTAAATTCTAATTATTTTTTTGCAGCTTCAGTTGCAGTTTTTGCAGCGTCAGTAGCAACAGCAGCAGCAGAATCAACTACAACAGCAGCAGAATCAACTACAGCAGCAGCAGAATCAACAACAACAGCAGCAGAATCAACTACAGCAGCAGCGTCTTCAGCAGGAGCTTCAGCTTTTTTACATGATACAACAGTTAAAACAGCAACAACAGCTAAACTTAAAAATACTTTTTTCATCTTACTTTATTATAAAAGGTTAATTATTAATTCGTGGCAAAGATATAAATTTTTTAATATGTAAAATATTTTTTTATTTTTTTTTTAAAAAATAATATTTTTTGTCAACATTCTCATTTACAGCAACTATTATGCCAGAAGGGAAATTTTGCAAATTATTCGACTATTATTTAATAAATGATACTCTTACAAAATTTTACTTAAAGCAATTTTACTTAATTTAATACTCTTTGGATAATGTAATTAAGAATGGACATAACAATTAAGTTACTTACATTAGATGCTCTTTTTGTTTAATTATTTTTAAAATACTAATGTTTTTCAAAATTTGTAATGGTATTCATAATCATATTTGTGGCGCCTTTATTCATTTGTACAAAAGTGCCACAAATATGTCCTCTTTCCTGTCGTTCTACCTCGTTTAGAATTAAATTTGTAAAAGTAGTATCGAGTTCTTTTTTATTGGAAACAGACACACATCCTTCTAGATTAACTAAAGCGGTAGCTTCGGCAAAATGAGAATAATTTGGTCCTATTACTATTGGAACACCAAAAGTAGCAGGTTCAAGGATGTTATGCACACCAGGGTTTCCAAAGCCACCGCCAACATAAGCAATGTCGGAATAACTGTATATTTTGGTCAGAATGCCAATGGTATTGATTATTAAAACATCATATTCAGATAGCATTTCATTTTCTTTTTCAGAAAAAAGAATGGTTTTTTTAGTAATGCTATTTTTTAGCTGCTGAATCTGTTCGGTTTTTATATTATGTGGTGCAATTATAAATTTGACATTGTAATTATTCGAATTTATAAAATCGACTAGTAAATTTTCATCTTTTGGCCAAGAGCTGCCAATCACAATAGTAAGTGTGTCATTTTTAAAATCACAAATAAAATCCAAAGTATTATCTTTTTCTAAAATTGCAACAACCCTGTCAAAACGAGTATCTCCAGAAACGGCTGCATTGGTTTTGCCTAATTGGAGTAATAATTTTTTTGAATTTTCATTTTGTACGAAAAAATAAGTGAAGGTGTCCAGGGCTTTTCTATAAAAGCCACCATACCATTTAAAAAACATTTGGTTTTCTCTTAGGATACCGGAAATCAAATAAGTTGGTGTGTTTTGTTTTTTAAGTTCGCTTAAGTAATTAAGCCAATATTCATATTTGATGAAAAATACTAAATCCGGGTGTACGAGTTTTAAAAACTCCTGCGCATTTTTTTTAGTGTCCAAAGGCAGGTAAACCGTGACATCAGCAACGGTATTGTTTTTGCGTACTTCATAACCCGAAGGCGAAAAAAAGGTAACTACAATTTTATGTAGAGGGAATTTTTCTTTAATTTTTTCAATCACAGGTAAGCCTTGCTCGTATTCGCCCAACGAGGCGGCGTGAAACCAAATTGTTTTATCAGAAGGTTTTATATTTTGTTCTAAAACAGGAAAAACAACTTTTCGACCATCTACAAAAAGTTTGATTTTTGGGCTGAAAAGTGCTACGATTTTTAATATAAAAGCAGCAATCTGAACAATAAGATTATAGAGAAAAAGCATCATCGAAATTTTGGGGCTAAAATACGTTTTCTTTATATTAATTTCTTCTGAAAGAAATATTTAAATTTTTGGCTGACAGGAGCACGATTTTTTATTTAATTGGAATGCTTTTTTTTAATTTGGGTTTCATTGGTTTAAACTCATTAAATAACTATTTTTGTTCTTCGTTTTAAGAAAGTGTCAGTTGTTTCCAGAAACGCTAAACTTTCGAACTTTAAACAAAAATTTCAATGAAAAAAATCCAAATGGTTGACCTAAAAAGTCAATACGATAAAATTGCAGCTGTTGTAAATACCTCTATTCAGGAAGTTTTAGATACCAATACGTATATCAACGGACCTCAAGTTCATCAATTTCAAAAGTCTTTAGAAGAGTATTTAGGTGTAAAGCATGTAATTCCATGTGCAAATGGAACTGATGCCTTACAAATAGCCATGATGGGACTGGATTTAAAACCTGGGGATGAAGTTATTACTGCTGATTTTACTTTTGCAGCTACAGTGGAAGTGATTGCTTTACTGCAATTAACACCCGTTTTAGTTGATGTGGATATGTATAATATGAATATTTCTATCGAAGGAATTAAAAAAGCGATTACACCAAAAACCAAGGCGATTGTACCCGTACATTTGTTTGGTCGTGCTGCCAATATGGAAGCTATTATGGCTATTGCTAACGAGTATAATTTATATGTTATTGAAGATAATGCACAAGCTATTGGAGCCAACTGTAAATTTTCGGATGGAACCAAAAAGAAAGCCGGAACCATTGGACACGTAGGGGCTACTTCATTTTTTCCTTCCAAAAATCTTGGATGTTATGGAGATGGTGGAGCTATTTTTACAAATGATGATGCTTTAGCGCACAAACTTCGCGGAATAGTAAATCACGGAATGTATGAACGCTATCATCACGATGTAGTAGGAGTAAATTCTCGTTTAGACAGTATTCAAGCAGCTGTTTTGAATGCTAAATTGCCTTTATTGGATGAATACAGTAAAGCACGACAAGATGCTGCCAGAAAATATTTTACTGCTTTTGAAGGGCATAAAAATATTATTGCACCAAGCATTTGTGATATTTGTGATTGCCATGTTTTTCATCAATACACGTTACGCATTATTGATGCAGATAGAAATGGTTTAATGCAACATTTATTAGATAAAGGCATTCCATGTGCTATTTATTATCCAATTCCGTTGCATTCACAAAAAGCATACATGGATTCGCGTTACAAAGAAGAAGATTTTCCGGTAACCAATCAGTTAGTCAAAGAGGTGCTTTCTTTGCCAATGCACACTGAACTGGATGATGAGCAAATAAAATTTATCACGGAAAGTGTTTTAGATTTTTTAAAATAATAATACAGAGACGCAATTTATTGCGTCTTTTTTATAAAATGAGATGTGATAAAATCACATTCATAACAAGATATAAGCTATGAAAATACTAGTAACAGGAGGGTTGGGTTTTATTGGTTCTCATACGGTTGTTGAATTGCAAAATGAAGGTTTTGAAGTGCTTGTTGTGGATAATCTTTCTAATACATCATTGAATGTGTTAGACGGGATTCAGAATATTACCGGAAAAATTCATGCTTTCGAAAAGTTAGATTTGCGCGAAAAAGAAAAAGTGCAGGATTTTTTCAAAAGACATCACGATATTTCAGGTGTGATACACTTTGCGGCTTCAAAAGCAGTTGGTGAAAGTGTTGAAGATCCATTGTTATATTATGAAAACAATATTAATACATTAGTTTACTTACTTCAAGAACTACAGAAAAAGCCGGAAGCAAATTTCATTTTCAGTTCTTCTTGTACCGTTTATGGTCAAGCTGAAAAAATGCCAATTACTGAAGATGCTTCTATTCAAAGGGCTATGTCTCCTTATGGGAATACAAAACAAATTGGAGAGGAAATTATCACAGATACTGCCAAAGTAACCAATATTAATGCAATTTTGTTGCGCTATTTCAATCCAATTGGAGCACATCCATCGGCTGAAATAGGGGAATTACCTATTGGAGTTCCTCAAAATTTAGTGCCATTTATCACTCAAACCGGTTTAGGTTTGCGAAAAGAATTATCAGTTTACGGCGATGATTATCCTACGCCAGATGGAACAGCTTTGCGGGATTACATTCACGTAGTTGATTTGGCGAAAGCCCACGTTATTGCTTTGCAGCGACTATTGAATAAAAAAAATACCGCAAAAGTAGAAACATTCAATCTGGGAACCGGAACCGGAAGTTCTGTACTGGAAGTTATCCATACCTTCGAAAAAGTAAGCGGTAAAAAATTACCTTATAAAATAGTGGCCCGTCGAGAAGGAGATATTACTTCGGCTTACGCCAATACCGATAAAGCGAATAATGTTCTGGGCTGGAAAGCGCAATCAACGCTTGAAGAAGCCATGGCGAGTGCCTGGAAATGGGAACAAAAAATAAGAAAATAAAAAAGGAGACTGTTCACAATGACAGTCTCCTTTTTCGGATTATTTTTTTGCTGCTTCTTTGAGTTTTTCAGCGGCTTGATTCATTTTGTCAGCCCCTTTTTCAAGAACTTCCCCTGTTTTAACCTTGGTAGAATCTGCTGCAGCGTCAACTTTTACAGCTGCCGTATCTATCGCTTCTCCCATTTCATTTCCAACAGCTTCAGTAGCCTCTTTTACTTCATCTTTTGTTTCTTTTTTACAAGAAGTCATTAAAGTTGCAGCAAATGCTAATCCTAAAAGTACTTTTTTCATTTTTTTTCATTTTAAAAATTAATAATCGAGTAAACTCATCCTATAAAGATAAAAAAATCCTCATAAACTTATGTTCACGAGGATTATATTTGTAATCTATTTCAAAACTGAACACTAATTACGCATTAGCCGTAACCGCTTCTCTGTCAATTTTTCCAATCAATCCAGTTAATACTTTTCCTGGACCTACTTCGGTAAACAAAGTCGCACCATCTTTAATCATTTGCTGTACCGATTGTGTCCATTTTACTGGAGCGGTCAATTGTATGATTAAGTTTTTCTTGATCTGGGTAGGTTCAGAAACAGCGCTTGCCGTTACATTTTGATACACAGGGCATATAGGAGTCGAGAATGTAGTTGCTTCAATAGCAGCAGCCAGTTCTTCACGAGCTGGTTCCATCATTGGAGAGTGAAAAGCACCACCGACAGGCAACAATAAAGCACGTTTTGCGCCAGCTGCTTTCATTGCTTCACAAGCTTTTTCCACTGCGGATGTTTCTCCTGAAATTACTAATTGTCCTGGGCAGTTGTAATTAGCAGCCACTACAATTCCGTCAATTGAAGCGCAAACTTCTTCCACAATATTATCAGCTAATCCTAAAACAGCCGCCATTGTAGATGGCTTAATCTCGCAGGCTTTTTGCATTGCTAAAGCACGTTGTGAAACCAATCGCAATCCGTCTTCAAAAGACAAAGTGCCATTTGCCACTAATGCTGAAAATTCACCTAATGAATGTCCCGCTACCATTTCCGGTTTGAAATCTTCACCCAGCGTTTTTGCTAAAATCACCGAATGCAAGAAAACTGCCGGTTGTGTAACTTTGGTTTCTTTCAATTCTTCGGCTGTTCCTTCAAACATGATGTCTGTGATGCGAAAACCTAAAATTTCATTAGCTTTCTCGAATAATTCCTTTGCTAATGGGGAATTTTCATATAAGTCTTTTCCCATTCCTGTATATTGTGCACCCTGACCCGGAAATACGTATGCTTTCATGTATCTAATTTTAAAAATTTAAAGATTGAAAAATTAGTTTCAATCAGAACGCAAAAATACTATTTTTTACGGTATTTGAAACTATCTGTTTGGGTTCATTTTGCTATTGAAAAGGGTACTTTAGTATAGATAATTAAGATTCAATCAAAAAAAATCCACTCCAATTAAGGAGTGGATTTGAACTGAAATCAAAAGCTAAAGGACAAAATAAGCGTTGTTTAAAGGTTGTATATGATGCGCTTTTGTTTCAGAAGTATATACTTCTTCATCAAATTCATCTCTATATTCGTTGACCATCTGCATTAGATTTTTTTCAATTGCATTTGAAATGGCACTTACAGGAGTGTCTGTAGGTCTGTTTTCAAATGGATCTTGTAAATGAATCGCCATTTTTTCGATTAAGAAAAAGGCAGCGGCAATGGTTGTAACTAGTGGAATTTGAAGCCAGCCGATACTATTGATTAATCCAAAAGGCAAGAGAATTATGAATAAACACAGCGCAAATCTGATGTACATACTGTATGTTGTTGGAAAAATAGTGTTTTTTATACGTTCACACTTTCCCATTGCATCACACAATCGCGTTAATGTATTATCAATTTCAACTTGTTGGTAAACATTTATTTTATTGTTGCTAAGGGCCTTTTTTAAATCTTTGGCGTGTAAAATTAAAATGGCATTAGGAACATGTTTATGTCTTTTTACAAATCGCAAATCATCTTCATCCAGTAAATCTTTTATTGTTTTTGTAGGATCTTTTTCTCGCAGCATTTGTCCCAGGCTATAACACCAGGCAGCTTGTCTTTTTGCAAATTTTTCTTTGAAATCGTTAGCCTGCAATGAAAAATCAGGATCATTATAAAAAATAATAATTTGTCTCAATAGTGTTCGGGATTCGTTAACAATAGAACCCCAGATTATTCGGGCTTCCCACCAACGGTCATAAGCTTGGTTAGACTTGAATGCTAGTAGCAATGAGATAATTGTACCAATTATTGTGGGGATTGCGATAGGAATATTGATAGACACGGTTTGAAAAAAATAGCGAAAAATTTCAAATGAAATACAAAATAAAATGACTAATGCTAATTCATTTTTTATTTTACCCAATACATATTTCATGGGGATTTTCTTTTTTAATAACATATATTTTGAATTAAAAGTTTAAACAATCATTATTAATAAATCGCTTCATATAAAGAAAGAACAGGTAAACCTAATGTTTCGTTAAGAGCAATTTTTTCTTTTTTTAGGAGTTTTAGTTTCTTAGGTTTTCGGGTTTCGATCAGGATATTTATGTTGTTTTTGGATATCGTATCGGTTAAAAACGGTTCAATTTCATTCGCTTTTTGTTGGTCATTTATTTTGGCTTGACTTACAATTTTTATAGAAAAAAGGGTGTTTACATAGGTTTGTAAATCTTCTACTTGAAGAACAGAATCTGAATTTTTAAGATACAACGCCTGGCTAAATATTTCTTCTTCAAAGTTCGTGTTTAGGTGTAAAATGGGACATTTACTATTAGAAATAATTTGGACACAATACGTGTTTATTTTCTTTTTAGAAGCTGTAAAAGAAGGCGTAAGTATTGTTAATTCAATAGCGAAATGCTCCATTAGATTTCTAAAAAGGGGAGCAGAAATACCGTATTGATGGTGAATTTTTAAGCTGCAATTGTTAGATTGCAAAATAATTTCTCGGCACATTTGAAAAACATTTTCCTGAGTAATACTTAGATCCTGATTGATGTTTCTTAATAAATTGGCAGATGAATACGTATCCGGAATGTCAGTTAGTAGCATTAGAATAAGCTGGCATTGCTCACCATTAGATGATTTTATGGCTGTTTTAATTGCATTGATTGTATCACTTTGTAAAGTAGTGGGAATTAGAATATTTTTCATCTGTATAAAATTTGATTTATTTATACATACAAAATAACAGTTCCCAGTTTATAGCAATCTTAAATTAACATTAGAATATTCTAAGAAGTAACATTAGAATTTTTAATGTTGGTTGTATTAAACGTAATGTTTACAATAGTGCCTTGGTCTGGTTCGGATTGTATTTTAAGTTCTCCATTGTGCATCCGGATTATTTTCATGGCAAGCGGAAGTCCTAATCCATAGCCATTGTATTTTGATGCTTTTTTACCTCTAAAAAAAGGTTCGTAAAGATGGGGAATGTCTTCTGCGGGGATACCAATTCCAATATCAGTAATCGAAATTTTGATCGATGAATTGTTTCCTGACAAAGTAACAAAAACGGTCTCATTATCAGAATATTTCACACCATTGGCGATTATATTATTCAATGAAAGTTCCAATAAGGATCTGTTACACGGAATTTCCAGTAAACTAGGATCACTAGGGATTTTATCGATTTTAATCTTTACCCTGTTATTAGGATAAATTTTATCAATATCCGATTTTACATCCATTAGAAGTTCATCAATTCTAACGACATCTAATAGTTGTTTTTTTCCGTCGTAACCAGTTTGTGTCAGTTTCAAAAGACTTTCCGTAAGATCTCCCAGTCGGGAAGCCTGACTGTGAATGTTTTCTAATGACGAGATGTATTCCGTAACATTTCTCTCTTTGAAGAGCATGATTTCCGCTTCGGCAATTATAGTCGTTACGGGCGTTTTTAGTTCATGTGAAGCATTGTTGATAAAATTAGCTTGAATTTCAAATGAGGTTTCCAGTCGGTCCAGCATATTGTTAAATGTCTTTATCAAATCAGCAATTTCATCGGTGCTTTTAGTTTCGGGAAGTCTATTGTGTAGGTTTGATGCGCTTATTCTTTTTACGTCGTAAATAATTCGGGCTACAGGATCTATAACTCTTCTTGCCAGAAATCTACCAAAAATATAGGCTAACAATATAAAAGCCAATCCCCCAAAAAAGAGAATCCGAATAATGTAGATGCTACTGGTGTTTCCTCTTCGGTCTTTTGCAGTAATGATTATAATGTATTTTTGACCGGATTCAGTAAAAGTCTGGCCATAAAAATAACGGTTGTCATCTTCAATCCATTCTGAACCATTCGCCATCACTTTTTTATAAAAATCAGCAGGCAAATTAAGATTGGTATTGTATTCAAATGTGTTTACCCCGTTGACTTTAAGAACAAAATCCTGTTCATCTATAAGTTCTTCAAGTCCTTTCGCTTTAAATTCTTTGAAATAGCGCGTTTTTACAGAATCATTTTGATAATGAATCGAAGCGCTAATTTTAGCTCGGTCTTGTAATCTTTTCAAAAAATAATACTGATTGTTTTGTTTGAACAAAAAGAAAACCACCAGACTTAATAAAAGGGTGCTGAGGGTTGAAAGAGCGATATAGGTAAAGGTTATTTTTTTCTTAATCTGCATTTTTTATGGTTTCAGTACATAACCCAACCCTTTCATGGTGTGAATTAATTTAGTGTCGTATGGTTTGTCAATTTTTTTTCTCAAATAGTTAATGTAGACGTCAATTACATTTGTATTCATCTCAAAATTGATGTCCCAAACATTGTCTAAAAGTTGTTCTCGCGATAAAATGCTTTCAGAGTTTATTGCCAGATAATGCAAAAGTTTAAATTCTTTGGCTGTTAATAGAATAGTATCGCCATTTCGGGTCACCGATTTTGTTCTGGAATTAATTTCAAGATCAGCAATAATTATAATTTCATGCGGTTTTTGTATTTGACCCGCTCTTCTGGACAACGCATTGACTCTGGCATCAAGTTCTAGAAATTTAAAAGGTTTTACTAAATAATCATCGGCGCCGGAATTCAATCCGTTTATTATATTTTCGCTACTTCCCAAAGCAGTTAGTAATAAAATGGGAACAAAATTTTTTGCGGCTCTCAAACGTCTACAAATTTCAATACCATTGATATCCGGTAACATCACATCTAATAGTACCACATCAAAAGTATGATTTGAAAGCAGCTCTAATGCTGTTGTGCCATCAAGTGCAACACTTACATCGTGATTTTTTTCTGAAAATCCTTTGCGGATAATTGACGAAAGATTGGGTTCGTCTTCAACTATTAATAACTTCATCGAGATGTAATTTATACAAATCTAATGATTTAACTTTTGTTTTTTTTTAAAATGGAGTTTTAGAAATAATATTAACAAAATCTTATTAAAATAGTTGATTTTTAATTTTTTGAAATCAGATTAAGTAATTCAGTTTTGGTCGACAAAAGGGATGGTTAATTCACAAGTGTGAACTTCCATTTCAGGAAGCTTTAATAATCGCGTTTAGTTTTCCACTAATACAACAAAGGTTATTAGCTTTTTCAGTAATGCTTAATTTCCTTAAGCCGTGATAATAGTTTTTACAGGGAATAATTTTTAAACATATAAATCCACAATAATCTGGAAAGACGAATGTTAAAAGAAGCCATCGTTACAATCACCACAGCAATAATAGGGATGATTCTTAAGTCGAAAGTTTCGGTAAAGAAAAATTGAGCAATAACATAGGTAGCAATTCCTTGGGCTACTGTCAAGCCATAATTGACATACATGGCACCAAAGAAATAGCCAGGTTCTTTTTGGAATTTATAATGACAATGCAAGCAATACGTATTCATTTTAGGGAATCCAATATTGAAAAAAATGTTTTTTTCTTTAAATACTTTGCCTTCAAGACAATGTGGACAATCATTATTTAGGATGTGAGCAATAGTGTGTGACATTTTTATTATTTTTATCAAAGGTATTTCTTATCCACGTCATGGATGTTTTCTATATTCGCTAATTATAGCACAATAAAGACATTTGGAGCTTATGAAGAAATATCCTATTTATAACATTCAGCGGTTTAATTGCAATTCCGTGAATAGTGATTTATACATTAATACCTTCAAAAATCACTTAATCGACCATAGTTTTGTCGAGGAACCGCATCGGCATAATTCCTATGTTTTGGTCTTTTTTACCAAAGGTTCAGGGACACATGAAATCGATTTTGATGTGTTTACGATTCAGCCGGGAAGTATGTTTTTTTTGCAACCCGGACAAATGCACCATTGGGATTTATCGGATGATGTGGAAGGGTTTGTGATTTTCTATTCGCAGGAAATGTACAATCTCTATTTTGGGCAAAAAACCATCGGTGACTATCCATTTTATTCTTCGGTGGACAATAAGCCAGAAATGGTTTTTGATGTACCTGAATCGAAAGCGATTCTCCCTTATTTTGAGAGTTTAATTTTAGAAACTCAGGCAAATCATCTGTTGAAGCAAGATAAAATAATAAATCTCTTGGATATCATACACATTGAAATTGCCAGAAAATATAGTGAAACACATTTCCATGAAACGCATTCCTATAATGTGAAAATTAAGAATTTTGAAATGCTTTTAGAAAAGAATTTTAAAATAGAAAAAACGGCTTTTTTCTATGCGTCACAACTTCATATTACCTTAAAACATTTGAACAGGATATGCAATGAGATCCTGAAAAAGACAACAACCGAGGTGATTACGGATAGAATTATTCTCGAAGCTAAACGCATGCTGATGGATAAAAAAATGACCATTAATGAAATTGCAACTGAATTAGGCTATGATGATTATTCTTATTTCACACGATTGTTTAAAAAATATACTCGAATGACTCCTTCCGATTTTCGTGTTTCTAAAAAATAGTTATGAATTTACCGTAACTAAACTGGCTGCTTTTTTTGCTTTTTCTACCACTTCTTCAATTGGAGTTTCTAGGATGTCATTGATCAAAGCTACTCCCATTCTTCTATATGGTCTTGAAGTTGGTTTACCAAAGATTCTGAAATCAGTTTTAGGTAAAGCAGCAATTTTTTCAATACCGGAATACGTTGGTTTTGTTGCGTTTTCAGATGCCAAAATCACTGCGCTGGCTCCCGCTTTTTCTAATGTAATTTCGAAAATAGGCAAACTCAAAATGGCTCTTAAATGCAATTCAAATTCATTGAAGTTTTGTGTTCCTGCTAATGTTACCATCCCTGTATCGTGTGGCCTTGGCGATAATTCCGAGAAATAAACGCCATCATGAGCCAAGAAAAATTCCACTCCAAAAAGGCCGGCGCCGCCCAATGCTTCGGTTACTTTTTCGGCCATGTCTTGCGCTTCGTATAGATCTTTATCGGAAATTCTGGCGGGTTGCCAGCTTTCCTGATAATCTCCACGCTCTTGACGGTGACCTATTGGTGCGCAAAATAAAGTAGGATTATTATTTTGAACAACAGTCAATAAAGTAATTTCGGAATTGAATTTTACGAAGGCTTCTACAATCACTTCTACCACATCGCCACGGGAACCTTCAACGGCATAATTCCACGCTTTTTTAATATCGGCTTCGGTTTTTATCGTGGATTGACCTTTTCCAGACGAAGACATTAAGGGTTTTACCACGCAGGGCATTCCAACGGCTTCAACACCTTTTTCTAATTCCTCGGCAGTTGTAGCGTATCGATAAGCAGCGGTTTTTAAACCTAATTCTTTGGCAGCTAAATCACGGATTGCTTTTCGGTTCATGGTGAAATTAGCCGCTTTCGCTGATGGAACTACAGTAATGCCTTGCTTCTCGTAGTCATAAAAACGCTCCGTTCTGATGGCTTCTATTTCTGGAACGATGAAATCAGGTTTGTGTTTGGCAACGATGCTGTCTAAAGCGTCACCGTCTAGCATATTGATGACTTCAAAACCATGGGCCACTTGCATGGCGGGAGCATTTTCGTAACTGTCAACCGCAATTACGATTTGTCCGATGCGTTGTGCAGCGATTGTAAATTCCTTTCCTAATTCGCCTGAGCCGAGAAGTAGTATTTTCATATTTATTGTGTTAGGTATAGCTAGGGACCGCTCGCGAGCTGTCCGTACTGCATGAGGGATAGTAGTGGAAATCCTTTTTATTTCCGTAGCGATAGCGAAGGTAATAAAAAGATTGCAACGGATAGCCCGACCCGCTTTTTCAGCGGGGCATGCCCATAAAAAAAAAAATAGTTTAAAGTATAAAGCGGTAAAACTTTAAACCTTAAACTATTTTAAATTTTAAACAGATTTTATATTATGCAGGAACTTCGGTTAATGTTACTGCTTCTTTGATTCTGCGTAATGCTTCTCTCAATAAATCTTCGCTTGTTGCGTAAGAAAAACGGATACAGTCAGGGTTTCCAAATGCGTCACCCGTTACGGTTGCTACATTCGCTTCGCCCAAAAGGTACATGGAGAAATCATTAGCATCTTTGATGAACGTTCCTCTCAATGTTTTTCCGAAGAAAGATGAAACGTCTGGGAATACGTAAAAAGCACCTTCTGGAACGTTGATTTTTACTCCTGGAATGTCTTTCAATAATCCAACCACTAAATCTCTACGGCTATGGAAAGCGTCAACCATGTGTTTTAAAACGCTTGGATCCGCATCTACAGCAGTAATGGTGGCACGTTGTGCAATACTGTTAGCGCCACTTGTTACTTGACCTTGAATTTTTGTACACGCTTTAGCAATGAATTCAGGAGCTCCAATATATCCAATTCTCCATCCTGTCATTGCGAAAGCTTTTGCTACTCCATTTACGGTAATTGTTCTTTCTAACATTCCCGGGATTGAAGCGATGCTACAAAAAGTTCCTGAGAAATTGATGTGTTCGTAGATTTCATCAGCAACAACATAAACGTTTGGATATTTCTCCAATACTTTTGCTAAAGCCGTTAACTCTTCTCTGTTGTACACCGATCCGCTTGGATTACAAGGGGAACTGAACCACATCATTTTTGTTTTTGGTGTGATGGCTGCTTCTAATTGTTCTGGTGTGATTTTGAAATCAGTATCTACAGAAGTAGGAACTTCTACAGGAACTCCACCAGATAATTTTACGATTTCGAAATAAGAAACCCAGTATGGAGCAGGTAAAATTACTTCGTCACCATCGTTTAACATTACTTGCGCAATATTGTATAAGGATTGTTTTGCTCCCGTTGAAACTACAATTTGAGATGGTTTGTACTCTAAATTATTGTCTCTTTTAAATTTTCTACAGATTGCTTCTTTTAATTCAGCATATCCTTCTACTGGAGAATAGGTGCTGTAATTTTCATCAATCGCTTTTTTTGCCGCTTCTTTGATAAAGTCTGGCGTATTAAAATCAGGTTCGCCTAAACTTAAGCTGATGATATCTTTTCCTTGTGCTTTTAATTCTCTGGCCAAAGCAGCCATTGCTAGTGTTTGTGACGTAGCTAGATTGTTAATTCTGTCTGAAAGTGGATTATTCATTAAAAAAGTTTTGAAAGCCCCGAATTCCTATGCAGGAGTTAAGGGAGGTTAATTATTATTTTTTAGTTTATTTATTTTATGCACTTAATTCTGGTTTCATTCCCAATTCTTTCAAATGCTTAAAGTGAGCAATAACAGCACTTCGCATCGTTTTGTATTCGTAATAAGGCAAGTTGCATTCTTGAGCAGTTTCTTTTACGATTTTTGCAATTTTGCCGTAATGCACATGGCTAATATTTGGAAAAATATGGTGTTCGATTTGGTGGTTTAATCCGCCGGTGTACCAGTTTACAATTTTGTTTTTTGGTGCAAAATTGGTTGTGGTAAACAATTGGTGAATCGCCCAAGTATTGTCCATTTCCCCTAATTCATTTGGAGATGGATTAGTGGTTTCTTCTACTACGTGTGCCAATTGAAAAACGACGCTCAAAATTAATCCCGCAGTATAATGCATTGCAAAAAAGCCAATAAGTACTTTCCACCATGTAATTCCTATAAGAATAGGCAATACGATCCAAATGGAAACATAAATTACTTTTGTAATGATTAAAGTGGTCCAAAGTATTTTCGGGCTTTTGGCTTCACCATAGGATAATTTTCTTTTTAGGTAACTTCTCATTTGTCTAAAATCAGTTGTGATAGCCCAATTGAAAGTGAGTAATCCATATAAAAAAACGGAATAATATTGTTGAAAACGGTGAAAATTATACCATTTGGCTTCTTTTGTAAAACGGATGACACGTCCGGCATCTAAATCTTCATCATGACCAGGAATGTTAGTATAGGTGTGGTGTAAAACATTGTGTTGCACTTGCCAGTTATATACATTTCCTGCAAGAACATAAATAGTTCCTCCCATGAATTTATTTACCCAATTTTTATTCGAATAAGAACCGTGGTTTCCATCGTGCATTACATTCATTCCAACTCCTGCCATGCCTATTCCCATGACAATGGTCAATAATACATGTGCCCAAAATGGCATATCCAGTGTTAGTATCAAAAAATACGGCGCAAGAAAAACAGTAAACAGAATTATGGTTTTCAAATAAAGTCTCCAATTTCCTGTTTTTTGAATATTGTTTTCCTTGAAGTAATTGTTTACCCGCGAGTTAAGCGTTCTGAAAAACTTCAGATTGTCTTGCTTTGCAAATGTAGGAGCGGTCTTGTTCATATAATTTTATAATAATTCCCAAAGGTAATTATTATAAATTTTCAATATGCAAAATTGAGTTAAATATTTACAATCTAAAAATAGTACTTTTGTTAAAAAATTAGAGCATGGACGAGATTCTTAAGTATTTTCCTTATTTAACCGATATTCAAAAAGAGCAATTCGCAAAATTGGATTTGCTGTACCACGATTGGAACGAAAAAATCAATGTCATTTCGAGAAAAGATATTGATGCTTTATATACCAAACATATTTTGCATTCGTTGGGAATTGCCAAAATCATAAAATTTGAACCGGGAACATATGTTTTGGATGTTGGAACTGGCGGTGGATTTCCTGGAATTCCATTGGCGATTCTTTTTCCGGAAACCCGTTTTTTTCTGATTGATATTATTGCCAAAAAAATCAAAGTAGTTCAAGCTGTTGCTGAAGCATTAGAACTGAAAAATGTAAAAGCAGAACAATTGCGTGCCGAATTAGTGAAAGGGGATTTCGATTTTATCGTGAGTCGCGCCGTTACCAATATGCCTGATTTTGTTTCTTGGGTGAAAACCAAAATAAAGAAAAATAGCAAGCACGAACTGAAAAACGGTATTCTCTATCTAAAAGGAGGCGATTTAACCGAAGAGTTAAAAGATTTCCCAAAAGCCACAGAATACAATTTAGCGGACTTTTTTGAAGATGAATTCTTTGAAACTAAGAAAGTGGTGCATGTGCCGTTGAAGTTTGTGGTTTAGGAATTGTATTGCTGTATTGAATTTGTGTCTGAGAACTAGAGGATTCAGGACTTAAAATAATAAAATTTAATGAAAAATAAAGTGAGATTATTTTGCTTTTTGGTGTTGTTATTTATAACCGCTAATAGTAATGCGCAAAAATCAGATCTAGGGAATTGGTTTGCTTATTTGGGTAACCAAAAAATAAATGATAGATGGAATTGGCATAATGAGGTACAATATAGAAACTTTAATTTTGCTGGGGATCTTGAACAATTAATGGTAAGAACAGGTTTAGGCTATAATTTATCTGAAAATAATAATAATGTATTACTTGGTTATGCGTATGTTCATTCGGAACCTTATATAGCGGGAACAGAGGAGAAGACACGAACGGATGAGCATAGAATTTTTCAGCAATTTATCACAAAACAACAGTTTGGGAGAGTGAGTATTTCGCATAGATATCGTTTTGAACAACGATTTCTTCAAGATAATTTTAAAATGCGTTTCCGTTATTCGCTAGCATTGAATATCCCAATAAATAAAAAAGTGATGGAGAAAAATGCAGTTTATGCCTCGTTGTCAAACGAAGTTTTCATCAATACAAAACAAAATCATTATGATAGGGATCGTGTTTATGGCGGTATTGGTTACTGTTTCAGTAAATATGTTAAAGTAGAGGCGGGTGTGATGTCCCAACTTTTACCAGCAACGAGCAGAACTCAATTTCAAATTATGATTTTTAATAACCTTCCTTTTTAATCTTGTTATATATTAGGTTTAAAAAAACATAACCTCCAAGAATTCAAAATCATTTGAATTCTTGGAGGTTTTTTAATCCAAAATCTTCATGCGAAAATCCTCAATCTATATCCTTATTCTCCTAAAAATGGATATCTGTAATTTTCTGGAGTTATAAAAGTTTCTTTGATAGTTCTTGGGGAAGCCCAACGTAATAAGTTCAATGCTGAACCCGCTTTGTCGTTAGTTCCTGATGCTCTTGCACCACCAAAAGGTTGCATTCCTACAACAGCTCCCGTTGGTTTATCATTGATATAGAAGTTACCAGCAGCATTTTGTAATTTGGTAGTCGCTTGCTCAATTGCATAACGGTCTTGACTGAAAACTGCACCTGTTAGAGCATATTCTGAAGTAGTGTCAACCAATTCTAATGTTTCTTCCCATTTTGCGTCTTCGTAAACGAAAATCGTCATTACAGGTCCGAATAATTCGGTTTCCATTGTGGTGTAATGAGGATTAGTAGTTACGATTATTGTTGGTTCAATGAAGTAACCAACAGATTTATCATAATTACCACCAACGATGATTTCGGCATCAGTATCTTTTTTGGCTTGGTCAATAAAACTAGCTAATTTGTCAAAAGAACCTTCATGAATTACCGCAGTGATGAAATTGCCAAAATCTTCTGGCGAACCCATTTTCATGGATTTTGTATCGGTGATTAATTGTTCTTTTACGGCTGGCCATAAACTTTGTGGCACATAAGATCTTGAAGCTGCCGAACATTTTTGACCTTGAAATTCAAAAGCACCACGAACAATTCCTGTTGCTACTTGTTTTGCATTGGCACTTGGATGCGCGATAATAAAATCTTTTCCTCCAGTTTCTCCTACAATTCTTGGGTAGGTTTTATAATGGTGGATGTTTGTTCCAATTTTTGACCAAATATCTTTGAATACATGAGTTGAACCTGTAAAGTGAATTCCGGCAAAATCACGGCTTGCCAACACAGTATCAGTAATCATCAAAGCATCTCCAAAAACAACGTTGATAACGCCATCAGGAACTCCTGCTTCTTTGAAAACTTCAATTATGATTTGAGCAGAGAAGACTTGACTGTCGCTAGGTTTCCAAATCACAACATTACCCATCATTGCAGCACTCGCAGGAAGATTTCCGGCAATGGCAGTGAAGTTAAAAGGAGTGATAGCATATACAAAACCTTCAAGTGGTCTATATTCTAATCGGTTCCACATATCCGAATTTGAATTAGGCTGATCGCCGTAAATTTGGGTCATAAATTCTACGTTAAAACGTAAAAAATCGATAAATTCACAAGAAGCATCAATTTCGGCTTGATGGATGTTTTTAGATTGCGCAATCATAGTTGCTGCATTTATTCTTGCTCTGTATGGACCAGCTATCAATTCAGCCGCTTTAAGGAAAATTGCGGCTCTTTGTTCCCAAGCCATATTTGCCCATGCAGTTCTTGATTCTAATGCATTTGCAATGGCACTTTCAACATGAGATTTTTCAGCTAAATGATACGTTCCTACGATATGTTTGTGATCGTGAGGAGCGGTCATGTTTTTTGTATTTCCAGTTCTAATTTCTTCACTTCCAATGTATAATGGCACATCGATTTTAGAATTCCACATTTTTGCGTAAGCTGCTTGAACAGCTGCTTTTTCGGGTGAATTTGGTGCGTATCCTTTTACTGGTTCGTTTACCGCTTTTGGTACATGAAAAAATCCTTTTAACATATTTGTAAAATTATAAAATTAGCGAATGTTTGTGTGTGGTAATTTTTTTTCACAAAAGTACGAATGATTGTTTAAAAAATCGTCATTTGTTGCTATAAAACTATTTGTAATAAATTAGATCGTTTGTGTTGTAGCCCAGATAGAAATGAAAAGCCCGGAATAAAATAAGCTTTTTTTGCGGCTCTAAAAAAGCGACCAATGGAAGGCTTGCAAAAATGCTGTTTTTATGAGGACTTGTAATTAATAGCTGGAATAGCTCCTAGTAATAATAAAGCTTATGATTTTAGTTTAATGCGAATGGAGCACACAATCTAAAGGTAGGCACAATAACTTTGAAAGTTTTTGTAGAAGTAAAATTGATCATATTAAAATACCCTTTCATTGCTCCATAAGGGGATGATAATAAACAACCGGAACTGTAAGTGTGGAATTCTCCTGGTTTTAAAACAGGTTTTTTTCCAATGATACCTTCTCCATCAACCACTTCAACATCATTTAGAGAATCAAAAATTTCCCAATGACGACAGGTTAATTGTACGGAATCTTTGCTATGGTTTTCGATGGTGATTTCATAACTAAAGGCAAAGTGAATCTTATAGTTTTTGAAGTAGGTGCCTTCAAAACTAGTCAATACGGATATCTTTATGCCTCTTGTTATTTGAGAAACCATGATAAATAAGTGAATAGGTGCTTAATAATGACAAATTTACAAAAAATTGATTTTGTAGCGTCCTTTTTAGAATTTTTTTTTTTAGTTGATGATATTTAATGAATTAGCCGTCCCTTTTCCGATGGCTCGATCATATCTGCCGGTGTTTTCGCGGTAATATACGATTACGGAATAATCATTTTCTGTTTGATAAAAATTTCCGTCAATTGCATTTTCATGATCGATAATTCCTTTGTTGTCAGCAATTGTGTATTGAAAATTTGTAAATCCTTGTTTTATTAAAACTGCTTTTTCATAAAGGCCCTTTTTTTCATTGTAATCCATTTTATATTCGGGTGTCAGATTGTAATTATTGAACATGCCGTTTATGTAAATGTCTTTATTCATTCTAAAAGTAGGAGCCGAAAGACTAAAATACACCCAGGCATAATCGGCTTCAATTTCATTGTTGGTCGCGTTTAGGTTCTTGACAACAAAATTCCCGTTTACATCTTGTGTTAGAGAATAGGGGAAATTCGTTCGTGCATTATTGGTATATAAATAAGAACTGTAGATCTCATTATTAGAATCTACGCGGGCTACATTATTATTGGCAGCTCGAATGTCTTTGTTTTCAAAATATAAAAACTCGTTTCCTGCCCAAAATTGGGTTTGCGTATCGTATTTATAAATCAAATCATTTCCAATCGTGTATTGAGGGACAATATTTGTAATCGCGTCATTGAATTGTCCATTTTGAAGTAAAACTACTTTCACATTTTTCAATGGATTTTGAAAAGTAAGGGTGCTGGATTTAATCGTAAACTCCAGGTTGTGTTTAAACTCCAAATTACTAACGGTTCTGGCTCTCTTGATTTGAATAGGAATTGTGACAACATCTTCATAGAGAATGAATTTTCTGGAGAAAACGGCTTCTTTATTGTTGTTTAAAATTTTCAGAATGTAATTACCGCTGATTAATAATTGTGTAAACTGATTTGGAATAGCCAGTCTATAATGGGAATAGAGTTGTAAGGCATTGAAAGAATTGGAGTAATCTGAAATTCTTTGGTTGTCAAAACCTCTTAAATACTCACTTTTAGGGATGTCTGTTGGTTTCCAATTATAATCGCAATGGGTAATTTCATAATAATAATCAGCTTCATTACCAAAAAGATCGTCAAATTGTAACTGAAATCCTTCTCCTAATTTGAAAATTGGAATTACATTTTGGTCATTTTGCACAAAAGAAATCGTCTTAATATTATAAGGTGGAGCAACCTCTTTTTCTACTTGAGCAGTAGCCGAAGTAATTATGAAAAGCAATACTATTTTTTGAAAAAAGGCTTTAAGCATATGTTTTGAATTGCTGAAATGTAAATATACGGAATTAAGCAACACTATTATAATGCCAATTATGGAGCAGTTTTGTTTTATCTGTCTTAAATCTATTTAAAACAAACTGGAATAATTTCCCCTTTTGCCAAACAATATTTTTCTACCAATTCCGGGGCTATTTTATTGGTGTAATCTTCTTCGATTACTTTAAAACCAATACTTCTTAATTTATCAAAATAATCTCGTCCATAAATACGAACGTGGTCGTATTGTCCGAAGATTTTAGCCCGTTCTTTCTGGTCAGTAATAGTATCATCTGCAAATGTAGTGGCTCTGGACAACTCTTGTGGGATTTGTAAAATTGCCATTCCTCCTGGTTTCAAAACTCGATATAATTCCTGCATCGCTTTTGTATCATCCGGAATGTGTTCCAAAACGTGATTGCAAAGAATAACATCATATTGATTGTCCTCGAAAGGCAAATTACAAATATCCGCTTTTACATCTGCTAAAGGCGAAAATAAATCGGTTGTGGTATAATCCAGATTTTTTTGATTTCGAAACAATTTATAAAAGGCTTGTTCCGGTGCAAAATGCAGGACTTTCTTTTTTGCTACAGAAGTAAAAAAATCAGTTTCCTCATTCAAATACAACCATAATAAACGGTGTCTTTCCAATGAAAGTGTACTTGGTGAAAGCACATTATTTCTTTGTGTTCCATAACCATAAGGCAAAAACATTTTGAAACTTTTCCCATCAATAGGATCCGTAAATGTATTTCCTTTTAATGCTAATGCAAGAACTGGACGAGCCACGTAACTTAAACGAATAAGTAAAGGACGCGGAATGGTATTGAGTATAAGTTTAAAGAGTTTTTTCATTTTTGTTTCAGAGAGATTCACTTTTACAACTTTAGATTTTCTTATATGACCTTAAATCATTTATATGTTTCTAAAAAGGTTAAAATATAAATGATTTAAGGTCATGTAATTTGGGTTTTAATTCTTTCTTGTTAGACTGTAAATAATTTATAGAACTAAAGGTTCTCTTCTAAACTCATCTTCTTCATTACTCACAATTCCTAATGCTTTGTAGATGTATCCAAAAGTCGATAAAATCTCCGGTTTTCCATCTATAATCGCAACATCATGCTCAAAGTGCGCACTTGGTTTCCCATCGGCAGTTAGGATTGTCCAACCGTCTTTTAATTGTTTGATGTTTCTGGTGCCCATATTGATCATGGGCTCAATGGCAACAACCATTCCTTCAACAAAAAGTTTTCCTCTTCCTTTTTTGCCATAATTAGGCATTTCCGGATCTTCGTGCATTTTTTGTCCTACGCCATGTCCTACTAATTCACGAACGACACCATAACCGTGTGCTTCAGTATATCTTTGAATCGCATTTCCAACATCTTCCACGCGGTTTCCTAATTTTAATTCTCGGATTCCTACGTACAATGATTCTTTGGTTACTTGCAATAATTTTTTAGTTTCTGGCGCTACTTCGCCAATTTCAAAAGAATATGCATGATCGCCATGGTATCCATTTTTATAAGCACCACAATCTACCGAAATAACATCACCGCTTTCTAAGGGTTTGTTATTTGGAATTCCGTGAACTACTTGCGCGTTTGGACTCATACAAAGTGAGTTTGGAAAACCATACAAACCAAGAAAACTTGGTTCGGCGCCATGATCACGAATGAATTCCTCGGCTAGTTTGTCTAAATATAAAGTGGTGACTCCTTCTTTTATTTCAGAAGCAATCATTCCTAATGTTTTTGATACGATCAAGGCACTTTCTCGCATCAATTCTATTTCTTCACGTGATTTTACTATAATCATAATTTCGAATTTTCAGTTTGCAAAAGTACAATTTTATAAATTATTTAATCCGGATTAGCCATTATTTTAAAAAGCTCTGAATTTGAAATATAAAAACGGTTTTCCAAAGCTATTTTTGAAAGTTGTGCCACAACTAAATTATTCTCTCTGGTATTGATTAAAAACAGGGAACTTTCACCAAACGAAAATAATCGTTCCTCTGAATTGAGCATCGTGAGATTATCCTGTACCAAACCTTTGATTAACGCCTTTTGTTTAAGCAACGATTCAATCTCCATTTTTTGAGCATTGATTTTATTCGTTAGTTGCACTTTTTCTAAGTCTAATGTAAATTCGGTTTCTTGTACCTTGTACTTTGCCAATTTCAAACTACCGCGTTCTTTTCTTAGAAACAAGGGGAAATAAAAATCCAATCCTATTTTATAATCCTGAAATTGATAATTGTCAATATAACTGGGTTCGGACAAATAGGAGTACCCTACATCAATTTTTGGTAAAAGCATGTTGGCTTTTAGTTTTCTTTCCACATTCAGTATATCAATTTTGCTTTCTAGCGCATTTATTTTTGGATGGTTAGTGATCGAAAAATCCGTATTTAATAAATCATTCGTTTTTAGACTTTCCTGAATCGTAAATTCCAATTGAGTTTCAGGAATAATCAGATCGGAAATTTCCAGCGGAATGTTATTTTCCAACCAAAGAAAATTAGCCAGTTCTAACTTGGCTTTGGCTAATTTCAGGTTTGAATCTTCCAAGTTAAGCAGCCTGTTTTTTACAATAATTCCAGCTTCAACACTGTCAATTGCCGGTTTATCACCTTGCTTAATCAACGATTGAATTGCTTTGAACCTAATTTGTGCATTACTGCTATACTCTTGATACAATTGAACCTCATTAAAGTTTTTCTTCCAATTGAAATAGGCTAAAGAGGCATCATACAAAACAGCGATCGCTTGTAGTTTTCTTTCGGACTGGCTTAATTGCATTTGTATCTTTGCTTTTCGCACATCAGCCATTCTTTGATTTATAAACAATCCTTGTCCAAGCGGAACGGTTATTCCCAGCGAAGTCAATCCTTGATTGGGGACAGTGTTTTGGGGATTCAAATAAACGCCTTCACTGTTGTCAAAGCCCGCTTTAATCTCAATTCCATACCATGTTGGGATTTTGAAACTGCTATTTAAAATAGAATAATACTCTTTGTCTTTGAATTGTTTTTTGCTAAAATCAACTTCTATTTTTGGATCAAATCCACCACGAGCCATCATCAAATTAGCTTGTGCTTTATTTATTTCCAAATTAGCGTTTTTAACTAACGGATGGTATTTTTTTACATAACCCAAGAATTCCGTATACGAAAGTTCTTTTGATGGGTTTTGTTGCGCTGTAACAGAAAACGCAAAGAATAAAAAGGCGAAAAGGAGTGGTTTCATTATTTTTTTTCTTTGGTTGTTTTTGTTGCCGGCTGGTAATAGTTAGGTGGGAAACCATTTAATGTTCTCCATAATTCGAACCAAACGGGAACAGTATTCAATAAAGCAATAGTTTGTGCGCCCGCTCCTATGCTTAGTTGTTTAGGCCAATTGGCTTCGTTTTTGTCAGGTGTTATTAAGACTCTGTATTTTCCATTTTCGCTAATGAAGTTTTCAATGGCTACAATTTCTCCTCCAAAAGTTCCATAAGACATATCTGGCCATCCAGAAAATACGATAGTTGGCCATCCATCAAACCAAACCCGAACTTTTTCCCCTTTGTTCAACAACGGTAAGTCCATGGGGTTTACAAAAGTTTCTACAGCAATATCATATTCTGATGGCATAATGGTAGCAATTGGGGTTCCTTCTTTTATAGTTTCGCCTAAACCAGATTGTAAAGCCCTATTTATGTAGCCGTTTTGGGATGCTTTTATATAATACATGCCATTGCGGATGCTGTAATTTACATATTGGTTTTCAAGTTTGTTAACTTGCGCATCAGTATCGTACTGACTGCTGAGTGCCGTAAATTTATCACTACTGGCTTTAGAAACTTTTTCAGCATACTCTGCGCTAATTCGGTTTATTTCGACTTTTGCATTTATAAGCTCGTTTTTACTGGTTAAGAATTTGTTTTCCTGAGTTATGATTTTAGCCTCTACCTCTTGCAATTTCAATCTTTTTTCCTCAATATCAGTTAATGGTTTTAGACCTTCTTTGTTCAACTGAGCGGAACGGTTGTATTGCGTGTCTGCAATTCGGAGCTGTGTTTTTACCGCAACTAAATCCATACTGTCGCTTTTTATTTTTAAAAGAGATTGTTTGATTTTATTTTGTGCTTGTTCCAGTTTCAACGTTTTTTCGGTTTCAATAGCCTTAATTTGACCAGAAAGCGTACTTACTTTTGAACCATACGATTGCAAAGATTGTTTCTTGGCATCAATCTGTTTTTTAGTATTTCCTACTAAATTGGGATCCATGTAATCCTCTTTTGTCTCTGATATGAAAAGAATCGTGTCTCCTTTATTAACAAAATCA
Source organism: Flavobacterium algoris (assembly GCF_048158525.1). Taxonomy (NCBI): domain Bacteria; kingdom Pseudomonadati; phylum Bacteroidota; class Flavobacteriia; order Flavobacteriales; family Flavobacteriaceae; genus Flavobacterium; species Flavobacterium algoris. The sequence goes on along the minus strand of NZ_JBLNKT010000002.1, from coordinate 81,510 downwards.
CCCTCTTGAACGTACCATTTTTCTATTCGACCAGAAATCACACTCTGAATAGATTGCGGTCTTTGACTTGGTTTTAAAGTCGTTACGGCTCCTGATCCAGAAATATTTTGTGTCCAAGGCAAGAAAAGGGCAACAAAGCCAATTATGGAAACAATGGCTATGATTCTGTTTAAAATTTTATAATGAGGTCTGTTGGATAAATTTTTTACAGTTGAATACCGATCAAGATACGGCAGTTTCATTTTATTATCGGATATGTTTAGCATGGCTAATTATTTTTTAAATCAAGTTGAATGAGACCATTTTTCATCGTAATCGTTCGATTAGTTTTGGTTTTCCAATACGGGTTTTTAGAGGACACAATAATTGTCCATTTGTTCTTGTCGGAAGTAATAAAATCAATAATTTCATTGGCTACTTTTTCATCCATAGTATCGGTCGGGTCTTCATAAAAAAGTATTTTTGGCTTATGGATAATACTTCTTGCCAACAGTATTTTTTGAGCGTTGGAAGAGGATAACTGTCGTCCTTCGGGATAAATGCTTCTTTCTAAACCCTTTGGATAAAGTTTTATAAAAGAGGAAAGTTGCACCCCATCAATTGCCCATTTCAAATCTTCTGAACTTACCGAAGCATCATTGAAAGTAATGTTTTCCAAAAGTGTTCCTTCAAAGGGTTTTTCTCCATAGATTATGCTTCCTATTTGAGATCGATATTGTTTCAGGTTTATTTTTCGAAATGTATCGTCATTGATATAAAAGGAACCAGAAGTGGGGTGGAGTAAACCGGATAATATCCGAATTAGAGTTGTTTTTCCAGAACTATTTTCCCCGTCAATCACTATTTTTTCTCCTTGTGCTATTTTCAATGAAATATTATTCAGTATTTTTTTATCATAATCAGGGAATTTGAAGCTAAGATTTTCAATTTCTAAGGAGATATTGGCATAGCAAACATCACTTTTAAAGCTAGTGTCTTCTTCTAATGCCAGGTCTGTTACTTGCCCTATTTTTTCAATGGAAGTTAACACATCATAGAAAGTTTCAAGTCCAATTATTATTTTTTCCAACGAATTAATTACCAATAAAATGATGATTTCTGCAGCTACAAATTGCCCGATATTCATTTGTTGCGATAATACCAAAAAACCTCCTATTGACAATAAACTAGTAGTAACTATAATCTTGAATAAGATCAACTGAGTGAACTGTTTCTTGATGATATTAAAATGTTTTTCCCGATAATTTAAATAATCGGTTACTAATGAATTGTTTTTTTGAAGTGCATAATCGTAATTGAGTTCGTTTTTGAAACTAAAGCTGTTGCGCGCCATTTCTTGTAGCCAGCTGGCTACTTTGTATTTGAATTTTGATTCTTTTAAACTGGTTTCTAACCCTGATTTATAAGAAAATCGGAAGATGAAATATAAAAGTAAGAAAAGTAAAATACCAAATACAATAAAATAAGGATGATACAAGGACAATAAAATTACACCAAAAACAATTTGCAACAAACCTGCGGAAAAATCAATCAATAATTTTGAAGTTCCTTTTTGAATGGTCATGGTGTCAAAAAAGCGATTGGCTAACTCCGGAGGGTAACTGTTGTGTAATTCTTCGGTTTTTATTTTTGGCAACCGCGTAGCAAAATCAAACGAGGAACGAACAAATATTTTTTGTTGTAAATTTTCCGTAATTCGAAGCTGCATTAAAGAAAGAATTCCCACTAAGGCGACACCAAAAACGACTAGAATAATCAATACAATCCACGAAGCACTCACTCTTCCTGATTGAATAAAGTTGGTGATTGCTTGAATTCCAAGAGGCAGCGATAAACTGATCAATCCGGAAAATATGGCGTAAAAAATTATTTGGGAGACATCTTTTTTGTCTAAGTGAAGTAAGTTGTAAAAACGTTTTAGAGGAGTCATAATGGTATTGGTGTTTTCTTTTTTTAATGGTTCTATTTCAAAACGTTTTCTGCAAGATTCAAGTAAAAATTTGTAGTACTAACGGAATCATTACAATCGGTGATGGTTTTTAAATGTTCTTTTAGAAAATGCTGGTGTAAACTGCCTTCAACTATTGTAGAAATAAGCGATTTAGCATAAGGGTATTCGGGGTTTACCTCTGTTACAATACCTACAATTCGATTGATTACCCTTTTATAAATCAAGAAAAAACCTTCATTGTTTTCTTGATCAACTTCCTTGATATGTAGTGTTTTTGTGAACTCAGCGATAATGATTTTGTTAAGAACGGCTTCATTGATGTGCTCTGTACTGTTATCATCAATTACTTTTTCAGTTACAATAGTTATCGCTTTTTTTAGTTTTTCCTTTGGATCCGAAATATTTGTAGTAGCAAAAACCAGTTTGTATTCCATCCAGCTCCAGTACCAAGAGGATAAATAAACCAATAGTTTATGTTTGTTTTCAAAGTAACGGTATATGGAGCTTTCGTTTGATCCAATTTTCTCTCCTAATTTTTTAAAAGTAAAATTGTCGAATCCAATTTCGTCTATTAAAAGGATACTTTGTTCTATGATTTTTTTACCTAAAGCGGAAGTTTCAGGATCCTTAACGTATATTTTTTCGTTAACTTGTATTTTTAAATTGGATAAGATTACATTCACAATTGATATTATTTTATGCAAATATAATAGTATTACTATCAATAATGAGATTTTAACTTTTATTTATAAAAAAAAAGCTACTCGACTGGAGTAGCTTTTAAGAAAAATATTTAATTATTTATAGTAAGGAATGACACGTCATTACTTCAGGTTTCTCTATTCCCATTAATTCCAAAATAGTTGGAGCAATATCGCCCAAAACGCCATCGTGGATCGCTTTCAAGTCTTTGTCTACCAAAATGATTGGAACTGGATTTGTTGTGTGGGCAGTATTAGGACTTCCATCCGGATTTATCATCGTTTCACAGTTTCCGTGATCCGCAATGACAATGGTAGTATAATTATGCGCTAATGCGGCTGTAATTACTTTTTCGACACATTTATCAACGGCTTCACAGGCTTTTATCGCAGCACTCATAATTCCGGTATGACCTACCATATCACCATTGGCAAAATTAAGACATACAAAATCAACTTCTTCTTTTTCAAGTTCCGGAACTAAAGCATCAGTAAGTTCAAATGCGCTCATTTCGGGTTGCAAATCATAAGTGGCTACTTTTGGAGAGTTTTTCAAGATGCGAGTTTCGCCAGCAAAAGGTAATTCTCTTCCACCAGAAAAGAAGAAAGTCACGTGAGGATATTTCTCCGTTTCGGCAATACGAATTTGTTTTTTATGCGCTTTTTCCAAAACTTCACCCAGGGTTTCAGTAATGTTATCTTTATTGTAAACGACTTTTACGTTTTTATACGTTTCGTCATAATTGGTAAGCGTTACATAATACAAATTCAATTTGTGCATGTTTTGCTCATGGAAATCCTGTTGCGAAAGCGCTTCGGTCAATTCTCTTCCTCTGTCCGTTCTGAAATTGAAGAAAATAACGATGTCATCTTCCTCAATAGTAGCAAGGGGTTTGTCATTATCATCAACTACAATCATTGGATGAATAAACTCATCGGTTACATTGGCTTCATAACTTTCTACCATCGACGCAACTGGATTTTTAGTATGAGTACCTGTTCCGTTTACTAATAAATCGTAAGCTAGTTTTACTCTTTCCCAACGTTTATCACGATCCATTGCATAATAACGTCCAATTACAGAAGCTAGTTGCACGGTAGTATTTGCGATATAATCTTCTAAATCCTGAATATAATTTTTTCCTGATTTTGGATCAACGTCGCGACCATCAGTGAAGGCGTGAACGAAAACTTTTTGCAATCCGTATTGTTGTGTGGCATCAATCAAACCACGTAAATGAGAAGTATGAGAGTGAACACCACCATCAGAAACTAATCCTAAGAAGTGTACTTTTTTATTGTTTTCTTTAGCATAAGTAAAAGCATCAACCAATACTTGTTCTTTTGCCAAAGTATTATGCGCTACGGCAAGATTTATCTTGGCTAAATCCTGATACACTATTCGACCAGCACCAAGGTTCATATGTCCTACTTCGCTGTTTCCCATTTGTCCTTCAGGCAAACCTACATTCAGACCATCGGTTCTAAGTTGTGCGCTAGGGTAATTTTTATAAAGGCTATTTATAAATGGTACATTGGCATTATCAATTGCAGATACCTTAGGGTCAGGAGATTTTCCCCAACCGTCCAAAATCATAAGAATTACTTTTTTGTTCATTGTAATATATTTTGAACAAAGATAAAGCATTTCTAAAAATGTTCGAAGCAATCGAAATCACTATTATTCATTCGTAACATAACAATAACAAATAATGATAATTTTGTTGCAGAAACCTTAGTTTTTTAAAATTAATGCAACTTAAAATTTATTTTTTACGGCGTTATAATCTATGAAATAACGAATACTTATAGAAAAAACATGCTTAAGTTGATCATTGGTTAATAAAGTAGTAACGTTTCTTCCAAAATCTTTGTCGATTTCTCTCTGAAAATTGGCTGCATTATTTCTATATAAAATAGAGACTTCACTTCCAGGGGCAAACCACCAGGAATAGGATAAATCAGCGTTCCAAGAATAAAAACTTGAGTTTCTGTTTTCGGTAAAATTCGTATAATCTTTTAATCTTCCGTTTTGTTCCAGAGAGAGGAAGTTTTTATTTTCGGCAAAGGACCAATATTGTCGTAAAGAAAGATTAAAAGTCATTTTGCTGTTGATAGAGTATTTTCCAGTAAGTGTATTAGAATAGGTAATTACATTTCTATTAGCAAATATTATGGTATTAGGCGTTGCTGAATTTAAATCATCATTGATACTATCTATATATCCTTTGTTATTGTTTTGTCTAAAAAAGTTGAAGCTGTAATTTAAAGCAAATTTATCGTTAAAGCGGTATCTTGGACCAAGTAAAAAGCCATATGAATTTCTTCCAGGTTCGCTTAAAATAGCAAAAGAAGGGTTAAAGTCTATTGCAAATTTATTATTGTAATTAGAAGAAAAGTAGAACCAGCCTCCCATTCTTTTTGGGAAAATTAGAGGTCTGTTTTCTGTTCTTGATTCATAATAATCATAGGATTCAATGGGATTTGCATTTATTCCTAATCCAAAATAATGATTTTGTTTATTATTAGAATTTATATTTACATTGATATTATTTCCTTGAATTTTTCCTGTCTCTTTTTGAAATTGAGTATACATGTTGAAATTCGCAATGAAAGTGTTGAAATATTTTGTGGGATTTAATATCCTATAATTTGTGTTTCCATAAATAGCATAGTAGTTGGTTTCAAAATTGATTCCTAAATCATTGCTGTCGAAATTTTTAGAAACTATTTCTGTTCCAAGACTGTATCTGTATTTTCCAGATGTTTCTCCAAAGTTTAATGAAGTAAAAGTCCCTTTCTTGTCTTCAGTATCGTTTATGATGCTGTACTTGAAATTTCCAGAGAGATTATAGGTGTTTTTCTTAGTGTTTAAATCCCAGACTAATGCTGAAACATTTGCATCACGAAAACTTCCGTTTCGGGTAACATTAGTATTGATAAATGAAACTGAGGAGTTTTTGCGAAAGCGCTGATCTAAAACCAATACATTATAATTAGTTAACGGTTCTACTAACTCTTTTCTTTTTTCGTTGGTCTCATTATTCTGAATCGTTGCATATGTTTTTTCAGTAACTGCATTTAAAATTCCTATCCCCAGCCCATTTTTTGTTCTACCGGATACTTTTAAGGCATTGATAAGATTGATGCTTGATGGATTGTCAATAATTTTTTCATTGCTCGCAATAGTTGGATAATTTGACGGTCTTCCACCAATTCTTCTGGAATAGAGTAGGTTTCCTTTGCTGAATAAATCTGTTCCTTCTGTGAAAAAAGGTCTGTTCTCATTAAATTGTTGTTCGAAAGGACCTAAATTCAAAATTTGATCATCATATTTTGTTTGGCCAAAATCAGGAATAAGTATGGCATCAAGTGTAAATGCGTCATTTATGCCATATTTTATATCTAAACCACCTTTAAGTGTACCCGTAGTTTTTTGCTGTGCATTTGCATTTACATAAAAAGAAGAATAGGGTAAAAGAAACAGTCGGGTAGGTGTTTTTATATTTTCAATTCCTTCCAAAACACCAGTTTGTTGCGTAAAAGTCCCAATTTTTGAATCAATAAAATTCCAACTGTATTTTTGCTTGTCCCGTTTTATTTCTCTAAAAAAATTGAGTCCCCAAGTTTGTTTTTTCTCACCCGAAAAACGTAGCGCGGCATATGGAATTCGCATTTCAACAACCCAGCCAAAATCCGTGATTACTGCTTTACTTTTCCAAACTGCATCCCAAGAGTAATCTTCTCCATTTGTATCGGTTCCTATACAATCAGCTTGTCCATCCGATGCGGAAACTATAAAGCGAAAATCTTGTTGCCCGTCATTATAACCGTTTACAAAAACTCCAAAAATATCAGAAGCACCAAAATTATCTCTTTGTGAGATTTCTTTCAATATTTTATTAGGTTCATTATCGTACATTAATGCGGCAACATATATGGCGTCATTGTCATATAAAACTTTTATCTCGGTTTTTTTATTTTCTGCAATAGGTTTGCCATTGTCTGGTTCAAACATGATAAAGTCTTTAGCCACAGGAACTGATTTCCAAACATTTTCATCTAATTTCCCATCAATAGTTATGTTTTCAGTGATGAATTTAGTTTGTAATATTTTTTTTTGGCTGTAGCCAAGAAGGGAAAAAAGAAGCGTGATTATAAGGAGTAATTTTCTCATTTAATTTTGATTGATTTTGATGATTGTTGGGATTCTTTTAATCGAATTAGAATAATAGACTGTACTTTTAAGAATTTGTTACAGTTTTTTTAATAAAAAATTAAGTTACTTTTTATTGCATAAAAAAATGAGATTGAAAACGAAGTGTTTTTCAATCTCATTTTATGAAGCTTTCTTTTTGGGTTAAAATTTACTTTTTACAACATTGTAATCAATAAAGTAACGAAGGCTAATGGAAAAAATTGTAGTCAGGTTACTGTCAAAAACATTTTTGAAATTAGTGGATAAATCTTTTTGAACGGTTCGAGTACTTTCGAGTGCATAGTTGCGGTATAAAATAGAGATTTCACTACCTGGAGCAAACCACCAGGAATACGATAAATCAAAATTCCAGGAATTAAAATTTCTGTTTTTATTTAATGAATAAGCATTATTTTGAACTAAATAACCATTGTCCTCTAAAGTTAGAAATTGATGATTTTGAGAATAGGACCAGTAATAACGAGCCGTCAAGTTTAGCGTCATTTTATTGTTTATAGCATATTTACCAGTAACGTCATTCTGTACTATTTCTCTGTTGCGCTCTGCAAAAATGATTCCCGTGTTATCTTGGTCTACCCAACCTCTGTCGTTTGTCTTGCGGGTATAATCTAATATGTAGGAAAGCGAAAATTTGTCATTAAATCTGTATTTTGGACCTACAGCGAGTCCGTAAGTAATTCTTCCTTCTTGATCATATAATGTGAAAGATGGAGTGAAGTCAAAAGTAAAAGCATTGTTACTATTGAATTCGGTTCCAAAATAAGATGCTATTCTTTTTGGGATTTGAAGGTATCTGCCGTTTGCACGTGGCTCATAAAAATCGAACGTTTCAAATGGATTTATTATTAAAGCAAATTCAAAATAATCATTTTTTTTAGATGTAGCTTTAATTACTGTTTTGTACCAACCTTCTTGTAATTTTCCAGTTGTGTTTTGCAGTTCTAAATTTAATTCTTGTTCGACTTTGAAGGTATTGAATGTTTTAGTTGGATTTAAAATCCTATAACTGACATTAGCGAATGCATTGTGATAATTGGTATAAAAAATAATTCCTAAGTCATTTATATCATAATCTTTAGATATGTATTTCCCAGAAAGTAAGTATCGATACCTTCCACTTGTTTTTGCAAAGTTTAATGATGTTTTAAAGCCATCGTAATCTTGAACTGTATTGATAGCACTGTATTTGAAATCTCCGTATAAATTATAGGTGTTTGATTTTGTGTTTAAATCGAATAATAATGCTGAAACATTAGCGTCTCTAAAACCGCTATTACGGGTTGTATTTGTATTTACAAACGAAACCGATGAATTTTGATTAAAACGTTGGTCTAAAACCAATATATTATAATTGGTAAGTGGTTCTATGACTTCTTTTCTGGTTTCATTCGTATCAGTATTATGAATAGTAGCATAGGTTTTTTTTGTGACAGCATTCAAAAAACCAATTCCGAGACCTTTTTCTGTCCTTCCGGAAACTTTTACTGCATTAAGTAAGTTAACGGTGTTAGGATAATTTGTTATTTCTTCATTTGCTTCAATTACTGGTTCTGTTATTGGTGATCCACCAATTCTTCTGGAATAAAACAAACCTCCTTTATTGAATAAATCAGTTCCTTCTGTAAAAAAAGGCCTGTTTTCATCCAGTTTTTGTTCAAAAGGTTCTAGGTTTAAAATTGCATTGTCAAATTTAGTTTGTCCAAAATCTGGGACCACGATAGCATCCAATGTAAAGGAATCATTGATTCCGTATTTTATATCTAAACCAGCTTTAAAAGTAGTTCCCGAAGCGATATCATTTTCTTGGTAATAAGCAGATGAATATGGGATGAAAAAAAGTCGGGTAGGGGTTTTTATATTTTCAATTCCTTGAAGAATCCCTGCCTGCGGAATTACAGCGCCAATTTTTGTATCAACACGATTCCAAGTGTATTTTTGATTATCGCGTTTTATTTCGCGCATAAAATTCAAACCCCAAGTTTGTTTTTTGATATTCGAAAATCGTAAAGCTGCATAAGGGATTTTCATTTCGACTGTCCAGCCATAATCAGTTATTGTTGTTTTGCTGTACCATATAGCATCCCATGTAAAATCTTCGCTTTCCTCTATTGCTAAACAATCTGCTTGAACTCCTGCTGAACTTACAAAAAAGCGAAAGTCTTGTTGTCCGTCATTAAATCCGTTAATGTTAACTGAAAAGTTGTCTGAAACTCCAAAAACATCTCGTTTTGTAATTTCTCTTTTTATTTTATTGGGTTCATCATCGTATAAAGTAGCAGCAATATAAATGGCATTGTTGTCATAAAGTATTCTGACATCCGTTTTCTTAGCGGTGCTTATTGGTTTTCCATTATCAGGTTCAAACATGACAAAGTCGGTAGCTACCGAGCTTGTTTTCCAAATTTCCTCATTAATTTTCCCGTCAATGGTGATGTTTTCTGAAATAGATTTTGTTAAAAGAATCTTTTTTTGGCCATAGCTATTGAAACTATAGAAAATTAATATAATTAGGACTGTAAAATGTAATTTGGACATAAATTAGTATTGTATCTAAACAAAAATAACAAAATTAACATAGAAAGTGATTTTATTATGATTTTTTGCTCAATATTTTCAGTACTTCATCCGTTATACTGGTCTAAAGTTTTGTTAATTACTTTTTAATTCTTGTTTTTTGGAGTACGTTTGCAATCCCAAATTAATTTATAACTTAAAGATATTCAATGATTTATAAGATATTTCCTGCTATTTTGTTTATGCTGGTTTCATTCACTCCAAGCAAAACAAGTTTTTCTGAGCCAAAGAGTATTAAATCAGTAGTTTATGCCAAAACGGTGAAATTTAGTGTGGAGGCTACTATTGAAATGGCATATAATAATTTGCATTCCAACGAATTTGCCTTACCTAAATTTGAAGGTTTTTCAGAAGCTTTAAAAGGGTATTATTTATTGAAAGAAAAAGGATTAATTAAGAAAGATATTTTAACTTTAGTTGATTTTAGTTTATCATCCAATACCAAAAGACTTTGGGTGATTAACCTGACAACGGGTGAAATCTTGTTCAATACGCTTGTTGCACATGGGAGAAATACGGGCGATGAATTTGCTTCTACTTTTTCAAATTCAGCCGAATCCTATAAAAGCAGTTTAGGTTTTTATGCAACTGGTGAAATCTATAGCGGTAAACATGGAATGTCACTAAAATTAGATGGTTTAGAAAAAGGAGTTAATGACAATGCAAGAGCAAGAGGCGTGGTTATGCATGCGGCTGAATATGTTTCTAATTCATTTATTAAAAATAATCATAGATTAGGAAGAAGTCAAGGTTGCCCAGCAGTGCCAGTAGAATTGTCTAAAGATATAATCAATGCAATAAAAGACAAATCATGTTTCTTTATTTATCATCCATCAAGAGCATTTAAATTGGAATCAGAATTAGTTTCTTAATTTATTGTATAAATCAACGTCAAGATTATAAATATCATCTCTAAAAATTAATTTATTATTGTCACTCCAAGCAGTCCAATACAATAAATGAAAGAAAACATCTTTTTTTATTTTTACAAATTTTGTTTTTTCGTTTTGTAATGTAGTTGTGATTTTTTCTAAGTTCCAATTAACGGGGTCATTCAGTAAATATTCCGTTAATTCAAGCGGATTATCAACCCTAACGCAACCTGAGCTCAACGAGCGATCAATTTTATCAAAATAATCCCTGTGATTTGTATCGTGTAAATAAACAGAGAAACGATTTGGAAAAATAATTTTCACCATACCCAGAGAATTAAAAGTTCCCGGAGTTTGTATATAGCGGTAACTTTTTGCTTGAGATAATTGCCATTCATAAGGACTTACTATTCTTCCGTCACTATCATATACCTTAATGTTTGAAGTTGTTAAATAGCTTCTGCTTTTTAAAATTGCAGGAATTACATCTTCTCTTAAAATAGTTGGTGGAACCGTCCATGTTGGATTAAAAACTACCTGAATTAATTTGGAGCTTAGGATTGGAGTTTTTCTTTTAGTTCTTCCCACAATTACTCTGTGGGTTCTCAAAGTATCTTTATCTTTAACTAAAGTCAATCTGTAATCGGGAATGTTAATGATTACGTATTCTTTTCCCATTTCTTTTGGATACCATTTCCAGCGCTCTAGATTGACAATAATTTGATGGATGCGTTGTTCTTTTGAAAAATTTAGAGAAGCAATTGTCGCGTCATGAATAATTACATCAGTAGCTAAGCCATGACGGGCTTGAAACTTTTTTACTGCAATTACCATTTCTGGATCATAAACTGGTGTCAAAGTGTCCTTTGGCTGTAAATCTTTCCAATAAATTAATCTTTTTTTGATGTCAATTATAGAAGTATTAGTATCATTTGGAGAAATTCTCCCGGTAATTTTTAAATTTTTGAAATTGTATTTAGGAAAACTTTGAATCAGTTTAAGCGCCTTTTTTAATCTTTTATAAACAATATGACTGGGTTTTAATTGTTCTATTTTATAGGTCAATGAATCGCTTTTTAATAATTGAGTGACAGTTTCGTTTAAATCAATATAGTTTTCTTTTAAATCCCAGTTTTTATATAGTTTTCTTGGATTTAATGTCCCATTTGTTAGATGTGAAATGTATTTTTCAAGACTGGAAGTTAGTAAAACATCATATTTTGCTAAATCTACAGTATCTAGAGTTGCTGATTTTTTTTCGAATTCAAGTAGTTTTTTTACTTTATAATCCTCTGGATTTAATCCTTCTTCATCAGATTTAAGAAGTTTTTCTAAAATTATTTTTCTCTTTTCGTCAGATTGCCAAACAGTTTTATATTCAGTAGATTTATAAAAATTGAAAAGTGTTTTATCCTTAAAAGAGGATAATAGAGTAGTGTCAATTCTAATTGATTTACCTTCAGGGATAACATAGGAATTTCGAATCTCTTTTTTCAAGATTACCTCGCTTTTCAGTTCTTCCTTTTTACAACTTATGACTGAGTACAGCAATAATATTAGAAATAGCTTATTCATCATCCATTTTTTTAAACATGATAAAGTGTTCTCCAACTCCTTAATTATTTGTAAAGCAATCCTTTTATTTGGCAGCCCATTTTCTCATAGAAACAATTGCTTCTTTTCTGTTAAACAAACCAAAATGAGCAGTAGTCTCTACATTGTTACCGTCGAAATGACAACAATCTATCGATTTATGAGCTCTGAGTAAAGGATATCTCACCGAAAATGTCTGCAATGCAGAGATTTATTTGATGTTTTAGATTCTTTTTTTTTAGCCTAATAAAGGTATAATATTTTCATATTAAATTCTTTATGATTTATATCGGCTTTATTAAAAAAGATTGTGGGGAGTAGTTTGTGATTTTTCAGAAAAAAAACTTGCATTGAAGCAGAATTATTATTTATATTTGCACCGTTGTTAATGCGAAAGTAGCTCAGTTGGTAGAGCTCCAGCCTTCCAAGCTGGTTGTCGCGAGTTCGAGCCTCGTCTTTCGCTCTAAAACCTCAAATTTTGGTTTGAGGTTTTTTATTTAAATTTTGTCATGCGAAAGTAGCTCAGTTGGTAGAGCTCCAGCCTTCCAAGCTGGTTGTCGCGAGTTCGAGCCTCGTCTTTCGCTCTTTAAAGCCGAAACTTAATTGTTTCGGCTTTTTTATTTAGTATAAATTCGTTTCTGAATTATTTTAGAGCGCTCAAATCGCTTCCGCTTTCTAATTCTTCTGCTATTTTGTTTTGCCTAAAAAGTCTCGCAGACAAATTTCCCCTTAAGATTATTTTTTCGCCTAGAACCTCTAACCAGCTCCCTTCTCGTAATCCTAAAACAGGAATGGTATTAAATGCATGAAATTCTTTGATTCGTGTTTCGCGCGTTTCACCCATATGTGTCGATTGCTTATCAGCATCTAAATAATGTGGATTCAAATTAAAAGGAATCAATCCCAATGTTTGGAAACTCGGGGGGTAAATAATAGGCATATCATTAGTGGTTTGCAACGTTAGACCGCATATGTTACTTCCGGCGCTTGTCCCTAAATAAGGAGTTCCTTTTTTTACGGTATCTGCAAGAATAGTCATGATTTTGTTTTTATACAATTGTGAAACCAGTAAAAAAGTATTACCGCCTCCGGTAAAAATTCCTTCTGCATTTTGAATAGCTTCTGCTGCATCTTCAAATTCATGAATTCCTTTTACGGTTTTGTTTATTTTGGCAAAAGCCAAAGCGACTTTTGAAGTGTATTCCTCATGCGAAATGCCTCCAGAACGGGCATAGGGAATAAAAAGTATGGTTTTGCAATTTAGAAAATGCAAGCTTAATCGAGGTAATAAATAGTCTAAATAATCTCCACCATGAAGGATAGATGTACTGGCGATAATTATGTTTTTCATTGTGTTTTATTTTGAAATAGTAAGCGTTAAAGGTATAAAATTGTCTATTTTAATGTTATGTTTTGCGTTTTTTAATTAACATATTTTTACCAAGTCATTAGTAATTAATTTTGAAGAGAGTAAGATACTTTTACAATGTACCAATAATCGAAATTTGATTGTCATCTGATGAGTAGAGTTGTTTGCCTTTTTTTTATTTTAGTTGCTTCTAAAGCTTTTGCTCAAGAACCCGTTTCGGTAAAATTGAAGGGAAAAGTTATTGCTGACATGTCAGATCTGGAAGGGATTTATATTATAAATTTAAAAACTGAAAAAGCAGCAATTACTGAAAAAGGTGGTTATTTTTCAATAGCAGCTGTTCCAGGGGATACGCTGTTGTTTTCTGCTATGCAGTTCAAAGGGGTTCGGGTAGCTTTAACGCAAAAAATTTTTGAAAATGAATTGTTTTTTGTTAAAATGGAGCCTATAATGAATCAATTAAAAGAGGTTATCGTTAGAAGGGGGTTTGATAATATCAATGCCGTTTCTCTTGGTATAATTCCAAAAGGGCAGAAATCTTATACAGAAGCAGAACGTAAATTATATACCGCCACTGATCTTAATGCATCAGCAAGTTTGTCAGGAATGGCTGGAGGTTCAATTTCAGCTGATCCGTTACTTAATTTTCTTTCCGGTAGAACACGCATGCTCAAAAAGCAATTGGAAGTAGAGAAAAAAGAGTTTTATTTAAAGCAATTGGAAAATCTATTTGATATTGACCATTTTGTAAATAAATTGAAAATTCCTTCTGAATATGTAAAAGGATTTGAATATTTTGCAGTTGAAAATATTAAATTCACCAGAATTTTGGACACAAAAAATAAAACCACCATTGAATTTTTATTGGGCGAATTAGCCACAAAATATAACGAAATAATAGCCAGTGAAAATAAATAATACGTTACTGCTTTTTTTATTTTTTATCACTACTATTGCTTTTGGACAAGTTACTTTTGACAAAGAAATTCGAGGGAAAATTAGTGCAGATACAATTGCAGTTGAAGGAATAAATATCGTCAATTCGTCAACTCAAAAAGCAACCACAACTGATAAGAATGGCTCTTTTTTACTATTTGTAAAAGAAGGGGATATTTTGATTTTTTCTGCAGTAAATCTTGTAACTTTACATAAGAGAATAAGTAAACAGGATTTAATGCAGGATATTCTTAAGATCCAATTGACTCCCAAAAGCATTGAGCTGAAGGAAGTTATTGTTAATGAAAATCCACAAATAACGGCTGAAAATTTAGGAATTATCCCTTATGGTCAAAAAAAATATACACCAGCAGAGCGGAAATTATATACTGCAACTTCCGGTGGTGGGATTGATGGTTTACTAAACACAATTTCAGGTCGTAAGGCGATGCTTAAAAAAGAGATACTAGTTGAGGGGAAAGAACAATCCTTAAACCGACTTGTTCCAATTTTTGATGATAAATATTATTCTGAAACTTTGAAAATACCAACTGATTATATCAAGGGGTTTCAATATTATTGCGTTGAAGATACTGGTTTTGCGGCAGCATTAAAATCTAAAAATAAAACGTTGATTATGTTTCTGATTGTTGGATTGTCTGAAAACTATGCTAAAATCATTACAAATGAAAAATAAAATCATAATATTGGTTTTGTGTTTGTGTTGTCAATTTTGTTTTAGCCAATTGACAAGAAAAACGTTGTATGGTCAAGTCGTAAATGATTCGATTAAGTTAGAAAATGGGATTGTTTTTAATGTGAATTCTAAGACAGGAACGGTTATAAACCAACAAGGATATTTTAGTATTTTGGCAAAAGCCAAAGACACCTTAGTTTTTTCGGGTATAGCTTTTAAATCCAGAAAAGTAGTGCTTACTGGGAAAGATATATCAACTGTATTACTGAGAGTGAAACTGATTGCTTTTGTTAATCAATTACCTGAAGTGGTAGTTTCTGGAAATAAAAAAATTACCCCAATTTCAGGAGGCTCGCAGGCAATTGTGGATAAGCCGTATTTTGACGATGCAAAATCATCTCCAAAAAACAGAACGATGCCACCCGATGGAAGTATTGAAAACGGAGTAAACTTTGTTCGAGTTTATAAAGATGTCTTAAAGGCTTTGAGAAAAAATAATCCTGAAAAAACCGACTTTACTGCCGATAAAAGTTTTACGGAACTTACAATGAATAAAGTTGGCTATTCCTTTTTTACAAACACATTGAAGTTAAATGATGATGAAATAGGTCTCTTTCTTATTTTTTGTGAAAATGATCCTAAATCAAAGCTATTTATGAAATCAGATAATGAATTTCAATTGATGGATTTCTTGGTAACAAAAAATAAAGAGTTTAAAAGAATTACTACTTTTGAAAAATGAAATTGCCATGATTCCAAAACATAAATAAGATTGAAGAAAGGCGATACCATATTCCGATAAAAAACAAATAGAATCTTCGTATGAAAAAAACAATCCTATATTCTTTTATTGGAATTTTATTTCTGAGTTTAACTGCTTTTAGTGTTCATAAATTTTATATGGCAGTATATCAGGTAAATTATGCTCCCGAAAAAAAAATGCTCCAAATTACATCCCGTATTTTTGTTGATGATTTGAATAAAGCCTTAGAGAAAAAGTATAATAAAAAACTCAATTTAGGATCTGAAAAAGAATCACCTGAAGAAATTCTTTTGCTAAAGAAATATTTCTTGGAAAAATTCTCGGTAAAAGTAAATGGACAATCTAAAACAATCAATTTTCTAAGTAAAGAATTAGAAGGCGATGTGCTTGTATGTTATTGCAGCATAAAAGATATTACCAAGATTAATTCGATTGAAATTGCCAACACAATTTTAATCGATTGGAATTCAGAACAGCAAAATATAACCCATGTTACGGTGCTGGGAGAGAAGAATAGTATTCTTTTTACTGATTCTAATAAAACAGGAATGTTAAAATATTGATATAATGCGAGAAATTTGTTAAAAATTATTATTTTCACGCGCTCAAATAATTTGTATTCTACACATGAAAAAAATCACTTTATTATTCCTTTTTCCAGTAATTTTACTTGCTCAAGAAAAAGCTCCTGTCGTAACTACTAAACAACCAGGGAAGTATGACACGAACAAGTTTAGTCAAATGTATGATTTGTTAGCTACGCCTAACATGTTTCGTACCGCTTCTGGCGCTCCAGGACCAGCCTATTATCAACAACAGGCTGATTATAAAATAGATGTGGAGCTGGATGATAGAAAAGCTAAATTAAGCGGCTCAGAAACGGTAACGTATTATAATAATTCCCCGGACAGTTTAGAGTATTTATGGGTGCAATTAGATCAAAATCAAGCGGCTAAGAATTCACAATCTCCTTTGGCCGAAAGTGAAAAAATAGAACAGGTTTTACCTGCCGAAAAATTTGCAAATGAATATTTGAAGCAAGGATTAGATCGTGGATTTAATATTGAATATGTAAAAGACGCCAAAGGAAATCTTTTGTCTTATACGATAAACCAAACCATGATGCGAATTAATCTGGTTACTCCTCTTAAACCAGGTGAAAAATTTATATTTTCAACAAAATGGTGGTACAATATCAATAACTATATTCAGGATGGCGGTCGTTCAGGCTACGAACCATTCGAAAAAGAAGGAAATAAACTGTATGTAATTGCTCAATTTTATCCTAGAATGGCAGTTTATAATGATGTCGAGGGTTGGCAGAATATGCAATTTTGGGGAGGAGGAGAATTTGCTTTACCTTTTGGAAATTTTGATGTAAATATTACTGTACCTGCGGATCATGTTATGGATGCAACAGGGGAATTGATGAATAGAAGTGAAGTGTTTACGCCTGCTCAGGTTAAAAGATATGAACTGGCTCAAAAATCATTTGATAAACCAGTAGTTATTGTAACCCAAGCTGAGGCTGAAGCTGCTGAAAAAGGTTTTTCTGATAAGAAAAAAACATGGAAATTTAGCGCTAAAAATGTGAGAGATTTTGGTATAGCCACTTCAAGAAAATTTATTTATGATGCCATGGCGGTACAACTGAGTAATAAAGTGGTAATGGCTGAATCGGTATATCCTAAAGAAGCGAATCCGCTTTGGGGAGAAACTTCTACAAGAACCGTTGCGCATACTTTAAAAAGTTATTCTTCTCATACTTTTGATTATCCTTATCCAAAAGCGGTATCCGTTTCTGCAGAAGATCAAGGAATGGAATATCCTATGATTTGTTGGAACTATGGTCGTCCAGATGAAAATGGTGTGACCAGCGAACGTACTAAGAATGGGATGATGGGAGTAGTTATACACGAAGTTGGACACAATTTTTTTCCTATGATTGTCAATTCTGATGAACGTCAATGGACTTGGATGGATGAAGGATTAAATTCGTTTATGCAATATATGGCGGAACAAGAATTAGGGACTAATTTCCCGTCTAATCGTGGAATTCCTAGTAAAATTGTTCCTTACATGAGTGGAGACCAAAAATTATTGGAGCCAATTATGTCTAACTCAGAGAATATAATTCAATTTGGTAATAACGCTTATGGGAAACCGGCAGCAGGACTTAACATTTTGAGAGAAACTATTATGGGAAGAGAATTATTTGATCATGCTTTCAAAGTATATGCAAATAGATGGAAATTTAAACACCCTACTCCGGAAGACTTTTTTAGAACAATGGAAGATGCATCGGCAGTAGACTTAGATTGGTTTTTTAGAGGTTGGTTTTACTCAACTGATTTTGTTGATATTGGTATAAATGAAGTAAAACAATATTATGTTTCTGAAACACCAACTACAGAGTTGAAGGATGCTAAAGTAAGAAAAGGACGTTTTGGTTTGGATAAAGGACCATTTGTATATTTGATTTCTGAGAAAAGTACGGAGTTGAATCCAGCATCTAAGAAAGCATTAAAAGTAGAGGAGGTAAAATTACTTTCGGATTACGTAGACCAAAAACTTACAGCAGAAGAGCGTTCGACTTTAAAAGCACCTAAATACTTCTATGAAGTAGAGTTTAATAAGCCAGGAGGAATGTTGATGCCTATTATTGTTGAAATTACTTATGAGGATGATTCCAAAGAAAATTTCAAATATCCAGCTCAAATTTGGAGGAAAAATAATGACACCGCTAAGAAAGTTTATGCAACTGAAAAAGCAATTAAAAAAATTCAGATTGACCCAAAATTAGAAACTGCTGATATAGATGTAACGAATAATACTTGGCCAAAAACAGAAGCGAAATCGAAATTTGACTAAAGAATAAAAAGAATAAAAAAAGGCTCCAGAAAAACGGAGTCTTTTTTTATGAAAAATTTAAAATACTGCGATTCAAAAATCGATATATTTGTAACCAAGAAAAATCTAAAATTATGTTTGGTATAGGAGGAGGCGAATTAATCTTTATAATGTTTATTGTACTTATGCTTTTTGGCTCGGATAAAGTGCCTGAAATAGCGCGTACTATGGGAAAAGCGATGGCGCAGATAAAAAATGCAACCAACGATATAAAAAGCGAAATTCAAAAAGGAGCAGAGTCGAATGGTTTTGATACAAAAACATTGAGCGATATAAGAGGAAGTATTTCATCAGAAATCAATAAAGCTAAGGATAATCTATTAGGGGATACAAGCTCATTGACTGATATGACCGGTAATATAACATCAGAAATCAATAAAGCCAAAGACAATCTTTTAGGTGAAACTGCTACTCACGTTGAAAAAGTAAAAGAAGGAATTGACGATATTACGGGCCCAATAAAACGCCAAATGTAATGTTGGAAAAAATCCTGTCTCTTGATACCCAGTTGTTTATTTATTTGAACAGCTTAGGTTCTGAAACCTATGATGGATTATGGCTTTCTATAACCAAACAAATCAATTGGATTCCGTTATTTTTATTATTGTCTTACTTGATTTTTAAAAAATTAGGAACAAAACAAACCTTATATTTATTGCTATTTGTAGCTATTTTGATAACGATTACGGATCAAACTACCAATTTGTTTAAAAATGGATTTCAAAGGTTACGACCTTGTAATAATCCGGATATCAACACTTTTATTCGAGTAGTAAAAAAGAGTAATTCTTTTAGTTTCTTTTCAGGACATGCGGCAAATTCTATGGCAGTAGCTGCTTTTTTATTCTTCAATTTTAAACACAGAATCAAATATTTTGGTTTCTTATTTTTATGGCCGTTAATATTTGCCTACAGCCGAATATATCTAGGGTTGCATTATCCATTAGACATTTTAACAGGCTATTTTTTCGGATTTGTTTTTGGCTTCTTAATGTTTAAGATATATAAAGTAGCACAACGAAAATATTTTCCACAATAAAATAGGTAGTAAATTTTGGAGCTATTTCCTGCTATTCGCTTGTATCTTTACTTCCTTAAAGAACCAAGTAAAGGATACCGCTTCTATCAGGGCTAGGGCATTAGTTTTCCATAAAAAAAACAATTTTTGAATTGGTACAATTTAGATCCAAGATATTGCAACTGACATCTAAAATCTAAAGAACTCGACTAACAGTCAATCCATCGCGAATAGGTAATAAAACCGTTTCTACTCGGGGATCATTTGCCAGTAATTTATTGTATTCCAATAATACTTTTGTACTCAAATCTTTTGGGTTCAATGGTTCAAGAACTTTACCGCTCCACAATACATTATCGGATAAGATAATTCCGCCTTTATTCATTTTTGGAACAATCAATTCAAAATAGTTGAGGTAATTGTCTTTGTCAGCATCAATGAATACCAAATCAAATTTTATATCGAGCGTTGGAATAATAATAGTTGCTTCTCCCAAATGCTGAAAAATTTGCTTTCCCCAAGGTGATTTATCAAAATGTTTGCGCTGAAAATCTACCAATTCTTCTTTAATATCAATTGTATGTAGGGTTCCGTTTTCCTGCATTCCTTCGCATAAACACAATGCCGAATAACCGGTGTAAGTTCCAATTTCAAGAATAGTCACAGGCCGAATCAATTTCGATAGCATACTCAAAACGCGACCTTGGAAATGACCACTCAACATTCTTGGTAATAAGATTTTTTGGTATGTTTCTTTATTCAAAGCCGCTAATAAAGCTGGCTCTTTTTCAGAATGTTGCTCGATATAATCTTCTAATTCTTGGGAAATGAAATGCATTTATCTTAAACTTTTTATTAGATCTTGGAAAGTATTGAATATTCTAACAACATAAATTGTGTTGTGATGGAATTGGTAAAGTATTTTGTAATTTCGGGTGATTATTCTTCTACAATCAATTCTGTATTCGTCAATTTGGAATTGATCAGGAAAAGTAATTGAATTCAAACTTCCGAAAATTTCATTTGTTATTTTAGTAGCAACTGGGAGAGAAATATTTTGTTCTAATGAAAGATAAATGTCTTTTAAATCAAGTTTTGCATTAGTAGTCCAGAAAACTGCATAAGTAGGATTACTCATTTTTCCAGGTTTTCATTTCTTCAATAAGATTTTCTTGAGAAATTACTCTGTTGTATTTGATGTCTTCTAATCCTTCCTCAACTTTATTATGGTATTCCGAAAGTGTCAAGGCTTTTCCATTTGCGTCATAAGAAACAATTTCATTCAAATAATTATCAAATACGGATGACACAATACGAAGTACTCTTTCATCTGCTAAATCTAATTGAAGTTGGATTTTATGTTTTAATTCAGGAAGTCCCATTTTTACTAATTTATATACAAATTTACAAAAAAATATAATACGTTTATTTAATTGTCTTTCACTAAGAACTCAAGCTCTTTTTCAGAATATTACTCAATGTAATTTTCTAATTCTTGGGAAATGAAATGGATTTTGGTTAGTTTTTTGGATAGCAAACGTATTGAAAAATCCGATTTTATTGCAAACACGCTTTTTCTTTTATTTTTCATTTTTTTTAGTAGCAAAGAAGAGATTAATTTGGGTAAATTTCTTTAAAAGTCAATATTTGAAAGAAAAATAAGTGGAATATCACTTAAAGTGGGTATTGTATGGTTAAAATGTAATTCTTAAAATTGCATTCAATAAATATTTAAAGTCTTAATTACCGTTAATTTTTATTAAATATTAATGATAAAAATAATTTTAACTTAAAAAATGAATTTTTTAGAAATGAAAAAATTAACCAACCAAATTTTTAAAATTAGTGTTTTTCTAATAACAGCTTTTCTTTTGTTTAGCTGTGCATTGAATCCCATGATGATACTATTTTAGAAGAGAAATTAGGCACCCAGTCGAATGAATTAAAGACAGTTCCACTAGAAAATTCTATTGATTTTTTCAAGAAATTAAATAGTAATCGACTTGCTAAAAGAGATTCAGATACAACTGGTATTGGTTTAGAAATTGATTTGGCTTCATTAGAGCAAGTTGATATAACTGATACAGACGCGAAATTAAATATAGCAAGTGCAACTACTAAATTTGAAGGTGTCGAAACGGAAATTTTGCAAATAGAAATAGATGGAGAATTGCAAACTGTTTTGTTTCACCACGTCCCTGAAAACAATATTACTAATAAGAAGACGAATAAAATAGCATCCGAAGCTTTTACGGGGTCTGTTTATTCCACTGATTTAAAGGGTCGAGTGCTTAGTGGTTTTAAAATTAATGGAGGAACTATTGCTGGGGCATATGATTTTAGCCCAGTTTATTCTATAGACCCTCCTATAAAACTAAAAGAAGTTATTATTACTAACTATTACACTAAACCTGTTGCTACAAACGATGCTTACACCATGATGAATTATCAATTTGTAAGATCACAAAATAATGGTTCTTCAATGGGTATTGCTTATGCCGATTATTTCAAATATCTAGCAATAAAAGCATTTAATGATAAAATTAAGGACGACCAACTCAAACCTTGTTTGCAAAAAATACTTAACGACCTAAAAAAAATTAGTGCTAGTCCTGGTAATATGATTGCTAATTTTACAGGTGACGGCTATTCCACAAATTATAATTGGAATGTAAAATCAGGAACAATAGAAGGCCTAGCTTCAGGACAAACAGATCCAAATTATAATATGTGAGTGGTATAACGACTACCTTTGACTCTCAAAAATATCCAAACACTACCGACTTGTCTTGGTCCAGAACTATGCTACATGAATCCATTCACGCTTATTTAGTAACTTATTTTAAAGTTGATAGATCTGGTTGGATTGCGACATATCCTGAAATGGTTAAAGATTTTGGAGTTAAACAAAATTGGAATACTGTTGATCACGAAGAAATAGCAAGAAGCTTAGTGAAGGCGATAGGAGTGGCTTTAGAAACTTATGGTGTTAGTCAAGGCTATAATTTGACTAAACAATTTTACGAAGATATAGCTTGGGGAGGTCTTCAAGACACCGATGCATTTAAAGCTTTACCCTCTGTAGATAAACAAAGGATTTCGGACACTCTATCGGCAGAGCTAACAGGAATGGATATTAATGGAGAGTATAAATCACAGAAAGGTAAAAAAGCTGGCTGTTAATATTTTTTTTATGAAGAAATTTGATCATATTATATTGTTATTTATTTTTTTATTAGTTTTTGGTGGATGTTCGTCTATTAAAAATGAACTAATTCCGACCGCTAATAAAGGGGGATATAAAGTCAAAGTAATCAAGACCAAACCTAAAATTAATTCAGACGAACTTACTATCAAAGGGACTGTCTTTGATGTCAAAACAGGTAATCCAATAAGTTATACAATATTGAAAGTTGGATGTATTGAAATTCATGCTTCATCTCAAGGGGAATACTCTTATAAAACTAAAAATTTCAAATATGATTATTTTTTTATAGAGGTGAATTCAGTAGGTTACAAAACAATCATAACAAATTTTCTAGATTTAACGAATAAAAATGAAGTGAAAATTGACTTTTATTTAGCCGAAGAGGATAGACCTATAATAGAGTGCGAAGGGGTAAATTATAAATTGAAATAATTACACCCAATAGGTTTTTAAATCATATACTTGTTCGCGATGCTATCTAGCGGCAAAAATAGCCGCGCTTCACGAAGAATTTACTAAGGAATGCGGCATTGTTCTTGGAGTGTCTACGACCTCGCAGCCACAAAGTTGAAAAAAAACAAGTCAAACAGAAAAGAAACAGGCAATTTGCCTGTTTTTTTTTTGCACCGTTTACAATGTAATGAATGCGATATGGAAATTGTTCTAAAAGCACAGCGTTAATACTTTCAAATATTGAACTGAATTTTTGAAAACTACCCCAAAACGTCAAATTTGACGTTTTTTAGGTTTTTAGAAGAGACTGGACAAAATTTGTGTAAACTCAAATATAATATCCGTGACGGGGTATTTATTGTATAAGAAGCTATAAAGGGTGTTCCTAGAGTAAACTGTTGTTGGTAATTGGAGGGTTTGGTAGTATCTCATAATTTTAAAAGAAGTTTTTATGAAAACCGATGCCCTAGCCTAGATGGGAGCGATATCCTTTTCTTTTTTCCTTTAAAAAAGAAAAGATATAGCGCATAGATGGAAATAGCTCCTAATTCCCCGAATGATTTTTTTGACAGATTTCAAAAGTATAGATGGAAAGTGAATTTTTAGTAACTTAAAAAGACGTTTTCTTTTGAAGTCATTTCAGCTGTTTTCTTTGTGAGTCTTGAAGTGGAGGCGTATTTATTCTTAAAATTTTACTATCAAATCAACAAATCAACAAATTGTCATTAAATTTGCACCATGCAAATCGATAAAAAAGACATACGAGCCTTATCAAAAGAACAATTACGTGATTTTTTTGTGGCTAATAACGACAAAGCCTTTCGTGGAAATCAAGTTTATGAATGGTTGTGGAGCAAAGGTGCACACAGTTTTGAAGATATGACTAATGTTTCTAAGGGAACACGTACTATGCTTGAAGCTAACTTTGTTATCAATCACATCAAAGTGGATACCATGCAACGCAGTGAAGACGGAACCGTGAAAAATGCTGTTCGGTTACATGACGGTCTGGTCGTAGAATCTGTTTTGATACCTACAAATACGCGAACTACAGCTTGTGTTTCTAGCCAAGTGGGTTGTAGTTTGGATTGTAATTTTTGCGCTACAGCACGATTAAAAAGAATGCGAAATCTGGAACCAGCCGAAATTTATGATCAGGTAATTGCCATCGATAAAGAAAGTCGTTTGTATTACAATCATCCGTTGTCCAATATTGTTTTTATGGGAATGGGAGAGCCGCTCATGAATTACAATAACGTTTTGAAAGCAATCGAAATGATCACTTCTCCGGAAGGTTTAGGGATGTCGCCCAAACGTATTATGGTTTCCACTTCGGGAGTTCCTAAAATGATAAAAAAACTGGCTGATGATGACGTGAAATTCAAGCTGGCTGTTTCCTTACATTCTGCGATTGATGAAATCCGTTCTAGAATTATGCCTTTTAGCGAAAATTTCCCTTTGGCAGATTTACGCGAATCATTAGAATATTGGTACCGAAAAACAAAAAGTAAAATCTCTTACGAATATGTGGTTTGGAAAGATATTAATGATAACAAAGCTTCGATTGATGCCTTAGTGAAATTTTGTAAATATGTTCCTTGTAAAGTCAATTTGATTGAATACAACCCAATCGATGACGGAGAATTCCAACAAGCTTCAGAAGAGTCTATTAATGCCTACATCAAAGCACTTGAGGCCAGTGGTATTGTTGTGAAAGTACGCCGTAGCCGCGGAAAAGATATAGATGCTGCCTGTGGTCAACTGGCAAATAAAGAAGCATAAAAAAGGAGTTCAATCTTGAACTCCTTTTTTGGTTTAATATCTATTAAGTCTTTTAATTACCTAAAGTAATTTGAGTTGCTGTACCACCATCAATGGATAGCATGGCTAAATTATCACAATCACCTGTTCCATAATCAATTGTTGCGAAATGCGAGTTTTTTGAAAGTTTTACTATTCCAGAAACAGGAAATGGCATCGGAACGGGTATTAAACTACAAGCAGTTTTATGAACTAAGGGTGTTGCTGATTCTATTAAAGAAGTAAAAATAGTCCCATTTGGGTGTGTTGTTGTAAATGTCCCATAAGTTGAATATACATCATCCGTTGGACTTAAACGAGTTAAAAATCCAGCAGTCATTTCTCTTATACGATCTCCATTACGTATGTAAATTCCAGTCGATGTGGTTAATTTCATATCGGTCATAGTAAATGTGGTTTTTGGATGCAAGGTGGTCCCACTGCCCAGCATTTCTCTTTTCCAAGTTGAGACTCCTTCCAGTTTATTATCATTGATGTAAAAATTATGATAGGTAACAGTCATGATTTTAGGAAAAGTGGTTCCAATAGTTCGGGTTAAAATAATTTGCCCTTTTAGAGAATGTCCTCTAAAGATACAGGCGGAAGTTTCAGTTCCAAAAGTAATAGTTAAGACTCTAACAGAAATGGTTGATCCTAAATCACTAACTATTGCACAGCTAGGTAATAATGAATGATAATTCTCCGTAATTTTGCCAGTTGTGGAACCTTCACTTACTTCATATTGATTATCCGCAATAAATGATATATCGTCTATGGCATTATCCATTTTCTGAGTTGAAGCGACATCACTACTGGTAACTGTTGCTTCTGCAGTTGTAGAACTAGAGTCTTGCGAACAGCTTGTGAATGCAAGAATGCTCAAAGTTATTCCAAATAATAAAATTTTCTTTTTCATAACAAATAGGTTTTAGGTTAAAGCTTTGATTTGTAAAAGTATAAAAGGTTTAATTGGGGCTCAATTAGACTATAAAAATACAAAAATTTACTTAGAAAAATTATCGTTTCATAAATTTAGTTCTGTTAGAGAGCTATTTATAAAGACAGAGAACAGAGAGTCAAAAATGGGTTTTAAAATAGAAAGCGATTAAAAAAACATATAACTACAGGAAATAGATAAAGGTTTTTATTTAAAATAGTATATTTGAAATCTAAATGAATGTCACCTCTAAAATAAAACAGCCCATTTTCAATGAAATGGAACTTTTTGAAAAAAAGTTCTACGAATCGATGACTTCAAAAGTGGCTTTGTTAAATAGAATCACCTATTATATTGTAAACAGAAAGGGAAAGCAAATGCGTCCTATGTTTGTTTTTCTGACTGCCAAAATGGTTTCGGGAGGTATTGTAAACGAAAGAACCTATCGAGGAGCTTGTGTTATTGAACTTATTCATACCGCTACATTAGTTCACGATGATGTTGTTGATGACAGCAATCGTCGAAGAGGTTTTTTCTCTATCAATGCCCTTTGGAAAAATAAAATTGCAGTTCTGGTTGGGGATTATTTATTGTCTAAAGGATTGTTGCTTTCTATAGATAATGGGGATTTTGATTTACTTCGAATTATTTCTGTCGCTGTTCGCGAAATGAGTGAAGGCGAGTTACTCCAAATAGAAAAAGCCCGAAGACTTGACATCACAGAAGATGTTTATTATGAAATCATTCGAAAAAAGACAGCAACACTTATTGCTGCCTGTTGTGCTCTTGGTGCAAAATCCGTTATTGAGGATGAAGTTCAGGTGGAGAACATGCGAAAATTTGGTGAACTCATCGGAATGGCTTTTCAAATAAAAGATGATTTGTTCGATTATACCGATGAAGCCATTGGAAAACCAACAGGAATTGACATAAAAGAACAAAAAATGACTTTACCTCTTATTCATGTTTTGAATACGTGTACTTCCAAAGAAAAAAGTTGGCTGATTAATTCCATTAAAAACCATAATAAAGATAAAAAACGCGTTAAAGAAGTTATTGCTTTTGTAAAAAACAATAATGGATTACTTTATGCAGAACAAAAAATGGTAGAATTCCAGCAAGAAGCACTTTTACTTTTAGATAATTATCCAGATTCTGAGTTTAAAGATTCGTTGATTTTGATGGTCAACTATGTTATTGAAAGGAAAAAATAATTTTTTTCCAAAATAATTTCCCTTCGTAAACTATTGATTTTGTTATCTTTTTTTATTTTCGAACAATAAAATAAAAAAAAATATAAAATAACATGCAACCTTTTTGCATTGTTAATCGTCTATGCTAATAGAAACACTTTATAAAGATTTTGAAAGTAATCAACTTACATCAGGAGGAAAATGAATTAATTCAGTTAGCTGTCGAAAGTAATCGGCAGGCGCAACAGAAGATTTATACCCAGTTTTCTCCAAAAATGTTAAGTGTTTGCCGTCAATACATAAAAGACATTCATCAGGCAGAAGATATCATGATTACCGCTTTTATGAAGGTTTTTACCAATCTGAAAAATTTTCAGCACAAAGGAAGTTTCGAAGGTTGGATTAGAAGAATTATGGTGAACGAATGTATTTCTTTCATTAGAGTCCAAAAAAAGGTGAAATATATTGAGGATGAAGACTGTTTTGAAGAAAGCTTCAATAACATCGAAAGCCAATTTTCAATTGATGCTATTCAATTTTTGATCGACAGTTTGCCGGATGGCTATAAAATGGTTTTCAATTTATATGCTATCGAAGGCTATAAACATCAGGAGATTGCCAGCATGTTAGGAATTAATGAAGGAACATCTAAATCGCAATTGTCGCATGCCAGAAAAATGCTGCAAGGACAAATTAGCAAGTTAAAAAATTACGATAATGGAACGGAATAAATTAGAAACACAGTTAAAAGAGCAATTGGATTCTCGGGAAATCAAACCATCAGAAATGGCTTGGAACAAACTGGATGCAATGCTTACGGTTGCTGACCCGAGCAATAGCGAACAGGCGAAGCAAAAACCGAAAGCTAAGTTTCCGTGGATGTATATTGCGGCAAGTATTCTGGGGTTTCTATTAATAGGGACTGTTTACTTTAGTCAAAAAGAAGATGCAATTAAAAATCAGAAAAATGAGGTTGTGATTCAGAATACGGTTAATCCTAAAACTACTGTAACTCCTGCTATTGTAGTCAATCCGAAAATAGAAGAAGAAAAAAGGGTAGCTGCGAATGTTGTCCAAAAACCAACTTCAAAAATCAATAAAACTACTCAGTTAAAAGAAGAATCAATAATCATTAAGAAGAGTTCAAATCATAATCAAGTAGCAGAAGTTTCAATCATTAATCAAAAAAAAGAACAAAAATCAATCACACCCCAGACCAATAGTGTTTCAATTGACGAACTGTTAGCAGCTGTTGAAAATCCTTCGAAAAGGGAAAAACAATTGAATCAAAAACCGGTTGTGCATGTAAATGCAAGTAATTTGCTCTCGCAAGTGGATGGAGAATTAGAGCTTTCCTTTCGAGAAAAAATAATCAATAAGGTAAGTAAGAATTACCAAACAGTAAAAGTAGCTTTGTCCAATCGCAACTTAGAATAAAAATCATCAATCATCATTAAAATCAAATCATCATGAGAAATTTCACCATTTACTTAGCACTACTTTTATGTCTTTATGCCAGCAAAATGCTTGGACAGGAAACTTTTGAAAAACGAGCAAAAAACATCGCTTCAAAAATAGAAACGATTACAAAAGAAGAAAAAGCAGCTTTGAAAATAGAAGTAGAAGCGGTTAACAATCAATTAATAAACGGCACAATTTCTAGAGAAGAAGCAGAGAATAAAAAGAAAGTATTGGCAGAAGCCAGAGCTGTAAATATTGAATCGAAAGTGGCTCAGGAGCAAGAAAACTTGAAAAATCTAGTTCAAGAAAAAGTAGATGGAAAAATTAAGGAGCAGGATACTCTGAAAAAACGCAAATTTGAATTGAATTGGGATTGGGAAAAAGATTCAAAAAGGAATGATTCTATTCGTTCAACAAAAGGAGAGCTAAGAACAACCTCGCAATTTGTTTTTGCAGCGGGCTTAAATAATTTAGTTACAGATGGGAAAGTTCAGGATTCTGACTATAGATTTCTTGGTTCGCATTTTTACGAATTAGGGGTTTCATATAATAGCAGAATCGCTAAAAATAATAATCTGCTTCACGCTAAATATGGCTTGTCAGTGATGTATAATAATTTACGCCCCACAGACAATCGTAATTTTGTAGTAAGTGGTAACCAGACTAATCTTGTGGTTAATCCTGTTGATTTAAATGATTCTCGTTTTAGAAATGTATATTTAGTGGCACCAGTTCATTTAGAGTTTGATTTTTCAGGTAAAAAGATGAAAGAGGACAAGCCATTTTTCAAAACACATCAAAGTTTCCGTCTTGGAGTAGGTGGTTATGCAGGAATCAACTTAAAGTCAAAACAAATTATCAAATATGATGATAATGATTTAAAAGCTACTGAAAAAACCAAAGGAGATTTTAATACCAGTAATTTCATCTATGGTTTGAGTACTTATATTGGATATAAAGAAACGAGTTTGTACTTGAAATATAATTTGAATCCTTTGTTTAAAGACAATGCAGTGAAACAAAATAACGTTTCTTTAGGACTGCGTTTCGATTTAAATTAAAATTTGGTTCAGTTAGTTTTATACTTTGAGAAGCACTTTGAAAGAAGTGCTTTTTTTATTTTAGATAGAATTATCAAATTTGATTTGTGTATTTTTACAAACTTTTCAATTATTAAATATTACGTAAAATTTGATTTCAAAAGCCACTATAGATACTGTTTTCGAAACTGCTCGTGTAGAGGAGGTTATTGGTGATTTTGTGCTATTGAAGCGTGCAGGAAGTAACTTCAAGGGATTAAGTCCATTTTCTGAAGAGCGTTCTCCATCGTTCATGGTTTCTCCTGCTAAAGGAATTTGGAAAGATTTTAGTTCTGGAAAAGGTGGTAACTCTGTAGCTTTCTTGATGGAACACGAAAAATTTACGTATCCGGAAGCTATTCGCTATTTAGCCAAAAAATACAATATTGAAATTGAAGAAACCGAGCAAACGGATGAAGAGAAAGCCAATACTGATGTTCGAGAAAGTATGTATTTGGTCTCAGAATTTGCAAAAACTTATTTCCATAATACACTTTTAAACTCTGAAGAAGGAAAAGCAATTGGCTATTCTTATTTCAAAGAACGCGGTTTTACCAATGAGACTATAAAGAAATTTGGATTGGGTTATTCACCTGAAGCTTGGGACGCTTTTACCAAAGAAGCTTTAGGAAAAGGATACAAATTAGAATTCCTGGAAAGTACGGGTTTAACAATAGCAAGAGAAGACAGACCGTTTGATCGTTTCAAAAGTCGTGTAATGTTTCCTATACAAAGTATGTCTGGAAGAGTTTTGGGTTTTGGAGGTCGTATTCTTACGAATGATAAAAAAGCGGCAAAATACCTGAATTCTCCAGAAAGTGATATTTACCATAAAAGTAAAGTACTTTATGGAATTTTTCAAGCCAAACAAGCTATCGCTAAACTGAACAACTGTTATTTGGTTGAGGGATATACGGATGTAATTCAGTTCAATCAATCCGGAATTGAGAACGTGGTTGCTTCATCTGGAACGGCATTGACACCAGACCAAATCCGTTTGGTCAACAGATTGACCAAGAATATTACCGTTCTTTTTGATGGAGATGCTGCGGGACTTCGTGCTTCTATTCGAGGAATTGATTTGATTCTTGAGGAAGGAATGAATGTAAAAGTATGTACTTTTCCTGATGGTGAAGATCCTGACAGTTTTGCTAAAAAAACATCGTATAACGATTTAGTTTTATATCTCGAAAATAATGCAAAAGATTTTATTCAATTTAAAGCATCGCTTTTGATGAATGAAGCTAAGAATGATCCTATAAAAAAAGCCGATTTAATACGGGATATGGTATTGAGTATTTCTAAAATTCCAGATAGAATCCAGAGAGAAATTTATATTCAGGAATGTTCCAGAATTATGGATATTTCGGAGCAAGTGCTTGTTAGTACTTTGGCACAATTAGTTCAAAAAGATGTTTCTGAGGTTGGAAAAAAACAAAAACAAGAGCAAAAAGCTTTTGAAGTTGTGAAAAATGAAAATCCGGTTGAAGCTGAAAAAGTGGACGTTCTCTATCGTTTGGAAAGAAAAATTATCGAGATTCTTTTGTTGTACGGAAATAAAACTGAAGAGTTTGAAGATACTTTTTTGAAAACAAATGAGGATGGAGAAATAGAAAATGTTTTAGAAAAAAAGGAATATAAAGTATATCAGAGAATTTATTTGAGTCTTCAGGAGGATGAGGTTGAATTAGCCAATCCATTGTTTCGCGATATATTCAATAATTTGATAAACTTCTATCATCAGAATGAAAACTTCAGTTTAGAGCAATATTTGATGCATTTACAGGCAGATTTAGCGCAAGAAGTAACTGATATTTTAATGGAAGATGAAAGAGTTATTTTGCACAATTGGGAAGGGCAGAATATTTTTCCAAAATCTAAAAATGATACAATAGTTCAGAATGTTTCCGAGACTATTTTAACTTTGCGATGGTATTTAGTAGGTAGAATCATCGAAGAATTAAAAAGCTCTGTATTATCGGAAGTAAATTCAGATAATACAGAGCCTATGTCAATGATTATGGATTATAATATGTTAATCCATTCGTTTTCAAAAAAATTAGGAAGAGTAATGTCTAGATATTACTAAACAATTTCTAATGTTTTTGCTTTGTTTACTAAATCAACTAAATTGGTAACATTCAGTTTTGTTAGTAATCTTAATTTGTAAGTACTAATTGTTTTTTCGTTGAGTTTTAGAATTTCCGCTATTTCATGATTCTTTTTTCCATCACTTAAATAACGTAATACTTCTACCTCACGGTTAGAAAGCTTTCGATACAATCGTTCGCTCTTACTTTGTTTTGCAATTAATGCTAGGTTTTTCTTAACGGTTTCGTTAATAATTATCTTTCCTTGATGTACTTTGATAATTGAAATTCCTAAAGTTTCAAGTTTTTCTTTTTTGTGAATAAACCCTGAAACCCCAGCTTTTATGGCATTTGGTGCATAAATTTGTTCAGAAAGACCACTGAATATAATAATTTTTGTTTTTGGGAAGTTTTTCAAAACTGCTTTTACTTCAAAAATGCTTGAAAGCCCCTCTAATTCCAAATCCAATATTAATACATCAATCTCTTTGGTAAGCAGTATATCTCGTACCATCAAAAAATTACCAACATTGGCAACTATTGATATTTCGGCATGGTCTTTAAAGTAAGATTTTACTCCAAAATGCACTACGGGATAATTGTCGGCTAAACATACTTTAATCATGGTATTTAATTTTATTTAAGTGTTGTTTATTTTTTGGACAGTAAATTTAATAAAAAAATTCTGTAATTAATTGGAAATCAATACAAAATATTATTTTTTTTATAAATTTGATATTAAACAAACTGGTATTGCATTCATTTTGTGTTTGTTGGTGTTATTTAGTCGTTTGTAAATTTCAAAAACTACCTTTTCTCTGCTGGTAAAATCATTTGCTGATTTTCCAGTTTCATCCTCATTCATTGCCCATTCCAGCTCATCATAACTGGCACCTAATTGATCTTCATCAGTTCTTTCATCACCAAATAATCCATCAGAGGGAGATGCTTTTAAAATCGAATCTGGAACTTCTAAGTAAGCACCCAAGCTATACACTTGGGATTTTAATAAATCAGCAATAGGGCTCAAATCTACACCGCCATCGCCATATTTAGTGTAAAATCCAACACCGAAATCTTCTACTTTATTTCCAGTACCGGCAACCAGTAATCCATAAATGCCTGCAAAATAATACAAGGTAGTCATTCGTAAGCGTGCACGCGTATTGGCTTGAGATAAGTGGAGCTTATGGGTGTCAACATTATCCGGAACTATTTTTTTAAAACTTTCAAAAACATAAGTTAAATCAGCTTCAACACTTGTTACGTTTGGGAATCTATTTTTTAATTGTTCGATGTGTTCGCGTCCCCGGGTTACATGGCTGTGCGGCTGGTGGATTGGCATTTCGACACACAAAACTTGCAATCCGGTTTGTGCGCATAATGTTGAGGTCACCGCTGAATCTACTCCTCCAGAAATTCCTATGACAAATCCGTTAACTTTAGCATTTTCGGCATAAGTTTTTAACCAATTTACTATATGAGTATTCACTTTTTCAACTTGAATTGTACTTTTTTTAGTCATAATAGTTTACGTTTTAAAAATCAGGAATGTATATTTGCAAAGTCAATTTGTTGCGCACTCGCTTCCTTAGATTCTTTGGAAACAAATTTAATTAATATATATGAAAAAATATCTGTTTCTTGTAGTCTTTTGTCTCTTTATTTTATCCTGTGATAAAAAAAACAAAGTAGAAAGCGCTGTAACAGCAATTCCTTTAGAAGTAAAAGTGGAGCGTTTTGATAAAATATTTTTTGAAACTTCCCCGAAAGATTTAGAAAAAGTCAAAAAGGAGTTTCCTTACTTTTTTCCTGAAGGGAATGATAATAGTGTTTGGTTGCAAAAGATGCAGGATCCCATCTTGAGAGAATTATATACTGAAGTTCAAAAAAAATATGCTGATTTTGACCCTGAAAAACTTGAGCTTGAGTCACTTTTTAAACATATTAAATATTATTTCCCCCAGACTAAAGCGCCAAAAGTTATCACAGTAATCTCTGAAATGGATTATAAGAACAAAGTCATTTATGCAGATAGTCTGGTCATTATTTCGCTCGAATTGTATTTGGGCAAAAACCATAAGTTTTATCAGTTTCCAAATTATATAAAACAAAATTTTGAGCAAAGACAAATCTTACCTGATGTAGTTTCAAGTTTTTCATCTCGTAAAATTGCTCCTGTGACTGATAAAAAAATGTTAAGTCAAATGATTTATTTTGGAAAACAATTGTACTTAAAAGACTTACTTTTGCCAAATTATACGGATGCAGAAAAAATGGGATACACTCCTGAGCAAATAAAATGGTGTGAAGAAAATGAAAGTTATATGTGGCGTTATTTTATCGAAAAAGAAATGCTTTACAGTGATGATCAAAAGTTAATACCTCGATTTATAAATCCAGCGCCATTTTCTAAATTTTATTTGGAAATTGATAATGATTCGCCAGGACAAGTTGGTGCCTGGATAGGGTGGCAAATCGTTCGATCCTACATGAAAAATAATGAAGTTCCTATTGCAGATTTATTAAAAACAGATGCAAAAGAAATATTTGTGAAATCAAAATACAAACCTAAAAAGTAATGTCAAATCAAAATACCTCAGAAATTAAGTTTCTAATCGAATTAGACGATAACCGTGTTCCAGAAAAATTAATGTGGTCCGCAAAAGACGGTGGAGTAGAACAGGAAGAAGCTAAAGCTATTATGTTGTCCATTTGGGACAGTAAAGTAAAAGAAACGATGCGTATCGACTTATGGACAAAAGATATGCCTGTTGATGAAATGAAAATTTTCTTTCATCAAACTTTGGTTGCTATGTCTGAAACTTTCAAACGAGCCACTGATGATGAAAAAATGGCTGACACTATGAAAGATTTCTGTGATTATTTTGCAGAAAAATTGGACCTAACGAAATAAATACCGTTTTGTTCCAAAAAGAAATCCCAAAACTATTTTTTTGAAGTTTTGGGATTTTTTGTTTCTAAAATGTGACTAAGATTATTTTTTAAAACTGACTGTTGTTTTTGAAAACTTCTTGATTCACTTCGTCAATATAGGAAAGTAACTCTTCTTTTCCTGTAGATTCTGTTGCTGATGTAACAAAATAATGAGGCATCTCGGCCCAGTTATTAGCAAACATTTTCTTTTTGTATGCAGCGATATGAGAATCGATTTTTACTTTGCTTATTTTATCTGCTTTAGTAAAAACGATGCAAAAAGGAATTTCACTTTCGCCCATGTAAGACATAAAATCGATATCTATGGTTTGTGCTTCATGACGAATATCAATCAAAACAAAAGCGCAAACTAATTGTTCTCTTGTTTCAAAATAATCAGTGATGAATTCCTGAAAAATAGATTTTGTTTTTTTTGAAACCTTGGCATAGCCATAACCTGGTAAATCAACTAAGAACCAGTTACTGTTGATCAAAAAATGATTAATCAATTGTGTTTTTCCTGGTCTGCCAGATGTTTTAGCTAACTTTTTATGGTTTGTTAGCATGTTTATCAAAGAGGATTTACCAACATTTGATCGGCCTATAAAAGCATATTCCGGCAAAAAGTCTTTGGGACATTTGGCTACATCGGAGTTACTAATAATAAATTCGGCGGTATTAATTTTCATTTCTTTTAGGTGTAAAATTCTTCTTAAAGATTAGTGTATTGCTAAATGGGTATGAGTTAACCAATCCTCTAACAAACGATTAAACTCATCCGGATGTTCCATCATGGCAGCATGTCCGCATTTGTCTATCCAATATAGAGTGGAGTTAGGCAATAATTTATGAAACTCCTCTGCTACATCTGGAGGGGTAACTTTATCATTTTTCCCCCAAATAATACAAGTTTGAACATGCATTTTTGGTAAATCTTTTGCCATATTATGACGAATGGCACTTTTTGCTATCGTCAATGTTTTTATTAATTTTATTCTGTCATTTACGGATGCGTAAACTTCATCAATAAGTTCTTTAGTTGCTACTTTTGGATCATAAAATACATCTTCGGCTTTTTTCTTGATGTATTCATAGTCTCCTCTCTTTGGGTAGCTGTCGCCCATAGCGCTTTCGTAAAGTCCTGAACTACCTGTTATTACGAGTCCGGATACTTTTTCAGGATACATTTTAGTGTGATACAAAGCAATGTGTCCGCCTAATGAATTTCCTAAAAGGATTACTCTTTCTAATCCTTTGAATGTGATAAAATCTTTAACGTATTTTGCAAAACTTTTTACGTTTGTTTTTAAAATATTCTGTGTGTATATAGGTAAATCTGGAATGATTATTTTATATCCTTTATTAGAAAAGTAGCTTGCAACAGCATCAAAGTTGCTTAGTCCTCCCATTAGACCATGTAAGATGACAATTGGTGTTCCTTCGCCTGCTTCATAATAGCTGTATCTACCTTCTTTTTTATAGTATTTTTCCATGTTTTTGAATCTGGATTTTCAATTTTGACAAATATAGGATTTAATAAATAAAAATGAATTTTTACAACAATTTTTAATTATTAAATTCTATCGGCAAATATGAAAATAAGAAGCTATTTTTTGCGTATTTATCTGCAATTTTATGATTATACTCTTTTTATCCCTATTGATTTTAAAGGATGTTTCTGACTCTTTTAATCTAGTCTTTTTTAATAACATTATCTTTCTTACAAATAAAATAAAAATAACCTAACGCTCTGATTGTCCAAAAATTAAGGGTTTTTACTCAAAAGTGGTTAAACTTATTAACAAAGTGGTATATAGTGGTAAAATGTGGTAATATTTTTTATATTTTTGCTCAACATCATTTAAACTTTTTACTTGGATACAATTATTGGAACATATGAATGTAAAGTTGATGCTAAAGGAAGGTTGCTGTTGCCGGCGCCTTTAAAAAAGCAATTGGCTTCTTCTCTTCAAAACGGTTTTGTTTTGAAGCGTTCCGTGTTTCAGCCTTGTTTGGAGTTGTATCCTATGAAAGAATGGGATTTGATGATGCAAAAAATTAATAAATTGAACCGATTTGTAAAGAAAAATAATGACTTTATCCGCAGGTTTACCGCTGGAGTAAAAGTGGTTGAGATAGATGCTTTAGGTCGGTTATTAGTGCCTAAAGATTTAGTGGTTTTTGCGAGTATTGCTAAGGAAGTTGTGTTTTCATCGGCAGTGAACATTGTTGAGATTTGGGATAAAGATTTATACGAAAAATCGATAAATGGTGAAGATGTTGATTTTGCGGATTTGGCAGAGGAAGTAATGGGAAATATAAATGACGACGACAATGGAATATCATAATCCGGTTTTGCTTCAGGCATCAGTAGATGGTTTAAATATTAAGCCAGACGGCATTTATGTAGATGTAACTTTTGGTGGCGGAGGCCATTCAAAAGAAATTTTGAAAAGACTGGGACCAGATGGTAAATTATTTGCTTTTGACCAAGATGAAGACGCATTGGCAAATGCTTTACCAGACGAAAGATTTACGCTTATCAATGAAAATTTCCGTTTTATAAAACGGTTTATGCGTTTTTACGGAGTGAAAAGTGTTGACGGAATCTTAGCGGATTTAGGCGTTTCATCACATCAATTTGATGTTCCGGAAAGAGGTTTTTCTACTCGCTTTGATGCGGGTTTAGATATGAGAATGAGTCAAAAAAATGATTTAAATGCGTATCGTGTTGTCAATGAGTATGATGAGGCGAATTTAAGAAGGGTATTTTTGGATTATGGTGAATTAAAAAATGCACCAGTTTTGGCAAGAACAATTATAGAAGCCAGAGAAGATCTACCAATCAAAACAACGGATGAATTAAAAGAGGTCTTGGCGAAATATTTACCTGAAAGAGTTAGAAATAAAATATTGGCTCAAATCTATCAGGCCATCCGAATTGAAGTAAATCAGGAAATGGATGTTTTGAAAGAATTCTTGGAGCAATCCTTAGAAATATTAAATCCAGGCGGCAGATTAAGCGTGATTTCGTATCATTCTTTAGAAGATAGATTAGTGAAAAGATTTGTGAAAAATGGAATGTTTGAAGGAGAGCCAGAACGTGATTTTTTTGGTAATTTTTCGGTTCCGTTTAAAACTATTGGAAAATTAATTGTTCCGGATAACGCTGAAATAAAAGAAAATAATAGAGCAAGAAGTGCCAAATTAAGAATAGCTGAAAAGAGATAATTAGTTATGAAAAACGGAGTTTACAGCTTATTAAAAGCTAGATTTCTTATAGATGATGATGCTGTTAAAAACTGGCGATTCATTGTTTTTATAATTATTTTGGCGATTGTTATGATTGCTAATACGCAACGTTTTGAACAGAAAGTATTTATGATTGCCGATTTGACAAATCAAGTTAAAGAATTGCGTTCGGAATTTGTCGACAGACGTTCAGAATTGATGAAATTGAAAATGGAATCGACTGTTTCTGAAAAAATGGTAGAAAAACAAATTTTTCCGTCAACAGTTCCTCCTGTTAAAATCAAAGTTAAAAAAGAAGAAGAAAAAAGCTTTTTCAAAAAAATATGGCAGTAGAAGATAAATACATATCGTACAGAATTTATCTAGTAGCATTCGCTATCTTTTTGATGGCCATTGCGATTGCCGTAAAATTAACAAATATTCAATGGGTCGAGGGTGATTATTATAGAAAATTAGCCAAAGAAAGAACCGTTAGAAATTTTGTGATTCCTGCTAATAAAGGCAATATTTATTCGGCTGATGGGAGTCTTTTAGCAACTTCTATTCCTAATTATGAAATTCGATTTGATGCTGTTGCTCCAAAAGCAGAAGCATTCGAAAAAAACGTGAAGTCATTGTCAGATTCACTGGCATTAGTTTTAGGAAAGCCGTCAAATTTTTTCCAAAACGAATTAAGAAAAGCCAGAGCTAACAAAAACAGATATTATTTAGTTGCCCGTAAATTAAGCTATACTCAGTATTTTAAAATAAAAGGTTTTCCATTATTTAATTTGGGTGCTTATAAAGGTGGAATTATAATCGAACAAGAAACCGTAAGAGAACATCCGATAGGGAGAATTGCTGAACGAACTGTTGGTTATGAGAGAACTTCTCATGGTGCATCACTCGATGGAAAAGGAATTGAATGGGCTTTTAGAAAATATCTGAACGGTAAAGACGGGAAAATTTTAAAGCAAAAAATCGCAAAAGGGCAATGGAAACCAATACGGGATATCAATGAAGTTGACCCGCAGGATGGTTACGATGTGATATCGACAATTGATGTTTATATTCAGGATATTGCGCATCATGCATTGCTAAAACAATTGGAATTGTATCAGGCAGACCACGGTTGTGTTGTTGTTATGGAAACAAGTACAGGTCATGTGAAAGCAATTTCAAATTTGGGAAGAGCTACTGACGGAACGTATTTTGAAACAACTAATTATGCAGTAGCCGAATCTCATGAGCCGGGTTCTACTTATAAATTAGCCGATTTAATGGCACTTCTTGAAGACAAAAAAGTAGATACCAGCGCCGTTTATGACAGCAATGGTGGAGTCGTTGTTTATTCAGGAAGAAAAGTTCGGGATTCACACGAAGGCGGTTATGGAAAAATTTCTTTAGCAAGAGGTTTTGAACTTTCGTCGAATACGGTTATGGTTCAAGCCGTTTATAATAGCTATAAAAATGAACCTTCAAAATTTGTAAATCACCTTAATAATTTTGGATTAAACAGACCTCTGGGACTTTCGATTAAAGGAGAAGGTCGTCCTTATGTTCCACAACCAAGTGATAAGCACTGGTCAAATATTTCACTTCCTTGGATGGCTTTTGGATATGGAGTTTCTATTACGCCAATGCAAACATTAACCTTTTATAATGCTGTTGCTAACAATGGAGAAATGGTTAAACCGCAGTTTGTTTCTGAAATCAAGGAGTGGAATAAAACAATAAAAAAATACGATAAAGAAGTTTTGAATCCTAAAGTATGTTCGCAAGAAACAATCAAAAAACTAAAAGCCGTTTTAGCGAATGTTGTAAAAAAGGGAACAGGTTCAAAACTCTATTCTAAAGATTTTTCGATGGCAGGAAAAACCGGAACAGCTGCCGCTAATTATGGTAAAGATGGTGGCTCAGGAAAATATTATATTTCCTCTTTTGTTGGTTATTTTCCAGCGGATCATCCTAAATATTCTTGTATAGTTGTAGTACATAAACCAAGTACAGCGTTAAATAATTATTATGGTGCTGATGTGGCAGGCCCAGTTTTCAAACGTATTGCGCAAAAGATTTTTACCGATGCGCCTTCAACTAATGAGATTAAAAATTTAGATAGGAAAATACAGAAACAAGAAAACAATTACGATTCGTATTTTGTAAAGTCACAAAAGAAAGAACAATTAATTCCTAACGTAAAAGGAATGTCAGGAATGGATGCTGTAGCCTTATTGGAAAATTTAGGTATAAAAGTAAAAGCTATTGGAGTTGGAAAAGTGAAAAAACAATCGCTTCAGGCAGGACAAAACATAGTTAGAAACACAACAATTTTATTAGAATTATCGTGAAAATCTTAAAAGACATATTGTATAAAGTTGCTATTGAAGCGGTAAAGGGTCCGACGGATATTGCCATAAACAAAATGGATTTCGATTCTAGAAAAATCGAGGTCAATGATGTTTTTGTTGCTATTCGTGGTTCAATTTCAGATGGTCATGATTTTATAGAAAAAGCAATTCAGCAAGGGGCTCTAGCTATTATATGCGATACATTTCCGGAGAATATTGTAATAGGAATTACTTATGTTCAGGTAAAAAATACCAATTCAGCGGTAGCATTTATGGCTGCAAATTATTTTGGAGACCCTTCTCAAAGCTTAAAGTTAGTTGGAATCACAGGCACAAACGGCAAAACAACGATTGCGTCTTTGTTATACCAATTATTTAAAAAAGCAGGTTTTAAAGTTGGATTACTTTCTACTGTAAAAATTTTAGTTGACGATGTTGAATATAAAGCGACTCACACCACTCCGGATTCGATTACAATAAACCACTATCTACAAGAAATGGTAGAGAACGGTGTTGAATATTGTTTTATGGAAGTGAGTTCTCATGGTATTCATCAAAAAAGAACAGAAGCATTGCATTTTGTTGGCGGTATTTTTACCAATTTGTCTCACGACCATTTGGATTACCATCCAACATTTGCAGAATACAGAGATGTAAAAAAATCGTTTTTCGATAATTTGCCTAAAACGGCATTTGTATTGTCCAATATTGATGATAAAAATGGACCAGTGATGTTGCAGAATACTGCAGCTAAAAAATTGACTTATGCTTTAAAAACCTATGCTGATTATAAAGCGCAAATTCTGGAAAATCAATTATCAGGTTTATTATTGAAAATAAATGGAGATGAAGTTTGGGTAAAACTAATAGGGACATTTAATGCTTATAATTTATTGGCTATTTATGGAACGGCGGTTGAATTAGGGATGGAAAGTATGGAAGTCCTTCGATTATTATCTGATTTAGAAAGTGTTTCAGGACGTTTTCAATTTATTGTTTCCACTTCAAATATTACAGCGATTGTAGATTATGCGCACACGCCGGATGCATTAGAAAATGTGCTAAAAACAATCAATGACATTCGTACTAAAAACGAGCAATTGATAACTGTTGTAGGTTGTGGTGGCAATAGAGACAAGACTAAACGTCCAATTATGGCTGGAATTGCAGCTGAGTTGAGTGATAAAGCAATTTTCACTTCGGATAATCCAAGAAATGAAGATCCAGAAGTTATTATTACTGAAATGGAGCAAGGTGTTGGACCTCAAAATTATAAAAAAACATTGACTATAACAGATAGAAAGCAGGCGATAAAAACGGCTTGCCAATTGGCTCAGCCAAATGATATTATTTTAATTGCCGGAAAAGGGCATGAGACGTATCAGGAAATAAATGGCGTTCGTCATGATTTTGACGACATGAAAATAGTGAAAGAAATATTAGTCCAACTTGGAAAATAAGGGTCAAAGGATTATTTGATTATTCAAATAGTCACAAAATCAAAAATTAACGAAATTAAAAAGCAACGATTAACCAAATAAACAAAGATATATGCTATACTATTTATTTGAATATTTAGACAAAACATTGGATGTTCCTGGGACAGGCGTTTTTCAGTACATCACTTTTAGATCGTCATTGGCGTTGTTGCTTTCTTTGCTGTTATCTACAATTTATGGTAAAAGAATTATCAGTTTCCTACAAAGACAACAAGTAGGAGAAACGGTTCGTGAACTTGGTTTAGCAGGTCAAAATGAAAAAGCAGGGACGCCAACAATGGGAGGTTTAATCATCATATTTGCCACTTTGGTTCCAGTAATACTTTTCGCAAAACTGCATAATATTTATATCGTTTTATTGATTGTGACTACATTATGGATGGGAACGATTGGTTTTATAGACGATTATATCAAAATTTTCAAAAAAGATAAAGAAGGGCTAAAAGGTATTTTTAAAGTTGTAGGTCAAGTAGGTCTGGGTTTAATAGTTGGGACAGTTCTTTATTTTAGTCCGGCAGTTACAGTGCGTACCGATACTTCAACATCAGATATCTTTAAAGTCACAACAACCGGAACGGTTATTCTGCCTGCTCCAGTTGAAGAAAAATCAACGGCAACAACAATTCCTTTTTTTAAAAATAACGAATTTGATTATGCGGAACTATTAGCTTGGACGGGTGAAGGATATGAAAAATGGGCATGGTTGATTTTTATTCCAGTTGTTATTTTCATCATTACTGCGGTTTCTAACGGCGCTAATTTAACGGACGGGATTGATGGACTTGCCGCAGGGACTTCAGCAGTTTCAGTTCTTGCGTTAGGAATATTTACGTTTGTTTCGGGGAATATAATTTTTTCCAATTATTTGAATATAATGTACATTCCTAATTCGGGGGAAATGACGGTTTTTATAGCTGCTTTTGTGGGATCATTAATTGGATTTCTTTGGTACAATTCCTATCCGGCATCAGTTTTTATGGGAGATACAGGAAGTTTGACTATCGGTGGAATTATTGCAGTTCTGGCAATTGCTGTTCGAAAAGAAATGTTGATCCCGTTATTATGCGGAATTTTTCTTGTCGAAAATCTATCCGTTGTTTTACAAGTAAGTTATTTTAAATATACAAAAAAACGCTTTGGCGAAGGCCGAAGAATATTTCTAATGTCCCCTTTGCATCATCATTATCAGAAAAAAGGGTACCATGAAAGTAAGATTGTAACC
This sequence comes from Flavobacterium algoris, assembly GCF_048158525.1. Taxonomy (NCBI): domain Bacteria; kingdom Pseudomonadati; phylum Bacteroidota; class Flavobacteriia; order Flavobacteriales; family Flavobacteriaceae; genus Flavobacterium; species Flavobacterium algoris. Next base: position 38,449 of record NZ_JBLNKT010000002.1, on the reverse strand, counting down.
CGTTTTTGGATTGTTGCTATAATGCTGGCCATATTGTCAATTGTCACTTTAAAATTAAGATAAGATGAGGCTAGTAATTTTAGGTGGTGGAGAAAGCGGAGTAGGAACTGCTATTCTGGGTAAGAAAAAAGGATACGATGTTTTTGTGTCTGATTTTGGAAAGATAAAAGGAAATTACAAAGAGGTTCTTATTATTAATGAAATTGCTTGGGAAGAAGAAAAGCACACCGAAGATTTGATTCTGAATGCTGATGTGGTGATGAAAAGTCCCGGTATTCCAGATAAATCTCCAATGATAAAAAAGCTTTTAGCAAAAGGTGTTTCAGTATTATCTGAAATTGAGTTTGCAGCTCCTTTTACAGATGCGACTATAATAGGTATTACCGGAAGCAATGGAAAGACCACCACTACGATGTTGACCCATCATTTGCTGAAATCAGCAGGATTGAATGTAGGATTAGGAGGGAATATCGGGAAGAGTTTTGCTTGGCAAGTTGCTGAAAATAACTACGATTCTTATGTGCTGGAATTGAGTAGTTTTCAATTGGACGGAATTATAAATTTTAAGCCACATATTGCGATTATTACGAATATTAGTCCAGATCATTTAGACCGATACGATTACAAATATGAAAATTACATTGATTCAAAATTTAGAATTACAATGAATCAAACCGAGGAAGATTACCTCATTTATGACGCAGACGATGAAGCCATTACAGAATGGTTTAAAACACACACAACAAAAGCTAAATTAATTCCTTTTTCATTGACCAAAACGTTCAGCGAAGGAGCTTATATAAAAAACAACAAAATGGAAATTTCAATCAATCAAGAAGAGTTTACAATGGACACAGCGCATATTGCCTTGGAAGGAAAACATAACATGAAAAACGCAATGGCAGCAACCTCTGTGGCAAAATTAATGCAAATTAGAAAAGCTACCATACGGGAGAGTTTATCTAATTTTCAAGGAGTAGAACACCGTCTTGAGAAAGTATTGAAAATTCAAAACGTACAATACATCAATGATTCAAAAGCAACCAATGTAAATGCCACTTTTTTTGCATTAGACAGCATGAATACGCCTACGGTTTGGATTGTGGGTGGCGTTGATAAAGGAAATGATTACAATGAATTGATGTCATTAGTTCGTGAAAAAGTGAAAGCTATTATTTGCCTTGGCGTGGACAACAAGAAAATAATAGATGTTTTTGGCAATGTGGTTGATATGATGATTGAAGTTGACAATATGAATGATGCGGTGAGAATGGCGCAACGATTATCAGAAAAAGGAGATACGGTATTATTGTCGCCTGCTTGTGCCAGTTTTGATTTATTCGAAAACTACGAAGACAGAGGAAATCAGTTTAAGCAAGCGGTTAAGAATTTATAAAAACGTTTAAGGTTTAAAGTTTAAGGTTGAAAAACGTTAAACTTTAAACACAAAAACTTTAAACAAAAAAGAAATGAAACAACTAATAAACAATTTAAAAGGAGATAAAGGAATTTGGTCATTTGTGGCCTTATTAGCCTTGTTTTCATTTATGCCTGTTTTTAGTGCGAGCAGTAATTTGGCTTATATTGGTCATGGAACTGGAAATACATTAGGTTATCTGGTAAAACATTTAGCGCATATTGCCTGTGGTTTTACGATTATTTATTACGTACATAAAATTCCCTATCATTATTTTCGTTCTATTTCTAAATGGTTATTGCCTGTAGTATGGGTGGTTTTGGCCATTACAATGATAAAAGGAACGGTGATTGGCGGAGCGAATGCGAGCAGATGGCTTCAAATTCCTTTTGTGGGGATTTCGTTTCAGCCCTCGGCTTTTGCTGCTTTGGTTCTGTTTGTATTTGTGTCGCGCTATTTGTCCAAAACGAGAGAGAAAGCGATTGATTTTGTTGAATCATTAAAAGAGCTTTGGTTGCCGGTTTTTATAACGCTGATGTTTATCTTACCCTCAAATTTTTCGACCACCGCTCTTATTTTTTGTATGATTATAATGCTTGCCTTTATTGGTAAATATCCTTTAAAATACATTGGAATAATTATAGGTTCTGGGATATTATTTTTAATGTTTTTTGTTTTGCTTTCCAAAGCTTTTCCGGATGCAAAATTTTTTAACCGCGTAAAAACGTGGGAAAGCCGTATCGAAAACTTCTCAACGGATAAGCCCGATGAAGATGATTACCAAATAGAAAAAGCTAAAATTGCAATTGCCTCGGGACAACTATATGGATTAGGTCCGGGTAAAAGTGTTCAAAAGAATTTTTTACCACAATCGTCTTCCGATTTTATTTACGCCATTATAGTTGAGGAATACGGACTTTTAGGAGGTTTGGGAGTTCTTGGATTGTATTTGTTATTGTTGTTTCGATTTGTGATCGCTTCGCACAAAGCCAATACATTGTTTGGGAAATTGGTAGTCATCGGATTGGGTTTCCCCATGATCTTTCAGGCGATGATTAATATGGCCGTTGCAGTGGAATTATTACCCGTTACCGGACAAACATTACCATTAATAAGCAGTGGAGGAAGTTCCATCTGGATGACTTGTTTTGCACTTGGAATTATCATTAGTGTAACTAAAAAGGAGGAAGAGATCGCTCAGGAATTAAAAGACGCGGCTAAAAGAGAAGAAGCACTTCAAAAACTAATCGATAGAGAATTAGAAGAGGAAGTTGTGACAGAAGAAAATTATTCTATTGAAGATAAAGCTACGAATCCAATGCATGCAGTTTTAAATAAGTAATTCGGTTTTCAGAGAAAAAGTAAATTATAAAAACTTAGGAACTCAGTAACTTTAATAAAAATGAAACACTATAAATTCATATTAAGCGGTGGCGGAACAGGCGGACATATTTATCCGGCGATTGCAATTGCCAATGAACTAAAATTTCGTTTTCCTGATGCCGAAATTCTTTTTGTAGGTGCCAACAATAAAATGGAAATGCAAAAAGTACCTCAAGCAGGTTACAAAATCAAAGGACTTTGGATTGCAGGATTACAACGAAGACTGACATTTGATAATGTGCTTTTTCCAATTAAATTGCTTTCAAGTTTGTTAAAATCCAGAACGATAATAAGGGACTTTAAACCGGATGTTGTTATTGGAACCGGAGGTTTTGCTAGTGGGCCTTTACTGCAGATAGCAGGAATTGCGGGTATTCCAACAGTAATTCAAGAACAAAATTCCTATCCTGGAATCACCAATAAATTATTGAGTAAAAAAGCAAGCAAAATTTGTGTTGCTTACGAAAATCTGGAAAGATTTTTTCCAAAAGGGAAAATGATTTTGACCGGGAATCCAGTGCGTCAGGATTTAATTGATATCGAAAGTAAAAGAGCGGAAGCCATTCAATATTTTAATCTAGACTCTGAAAAGAAAACATTATTAGTTCTTGGAGGAAGTCTGGGAGCAAGAAGAGTCAACCAATTAATCGAAAAAGAATTGGAAAATATTCTTTGTCAAAATGTTCAGGTGATTTGGCAATGCGGGAAATTATATTTAGAAGATTATAAAAAATATAACAAAGAAAATGTTCAGGTTGTCGCTTTTATCGAAAGAATGGATTTAGTTTATGCTGCTGCAGATGTTATTATTTCCCGAGCAGGAGCGTCATCAGTTTCGGAATTGTGTATTGTTGGGAAGCCAGTAGTTTTTATTCCTTCACCAAATGTTGCTGAAGATCACCAAACTAAAAATGCACAGGCGATTGTTGATAAAAAAGGAGCATTAATGCTCAAAGAATCGGAGCTTGATTCGCAATTTGGTCTTGTTTTTGAAGCCTTGTTGAAAGATCAGGGAAAACAAAACCAGTTGAGTGAAAATATAAAACAATTGGCTATGCCAGAAGCAACAAAACAAATTGTTGACGAAATTGTGAAGTTGATTAAATAGAAAGAAAAAAGATAATAGTGCAAAGACTTAAAATAATATGAACTTAAATCAAATACATAACGTCTATTTTATAGGAATTGGAGGCATCGGGATGAGTAATCTGGCGCGTTATTTCAAGAATTTGGGAAAACAAGTTTCAGGATACGATAAAACAGCTTCAGCGCTTACGAATGAATTAATAGAAAGCGGAATTTCAATTCATTTTGAAGACAGTATCGATTTAATTCCAACAGATTTTTACGTAGAAAATACGTTGGTGATTATTACGCCAGCAGTTCCAAAATCGCATTCGGAATGGAATTATTTCTTGGAAAGAGATTTTCAGGTTAAAAAAAGAGCCGAAGTTTTAGGGATTATTACAAAAGATACTTTCTGTTTTGCAGTAGCGGGAACACATGGAAAAACGACTACCTCAGGTATTTTAGGTCATATTTTGCACGAAAGTGGCGCTGATGTTACTGCTTTTATTGGTGGAATTGTAGAAAATTATAATTCGAATTTAATAGGAAACGGAAAAACAGTAACTGTTGTTGAAGCTGATGAATTTGACCGTTCGTTTTTGCATTTGCATCCTAATATTGCCTGTATTACATCAATGGATGCAGACCATTTGGATATTTATGGAACCAGTGAAGCGATAGAAGAATCTTTTGTTGAATTTGCTTCTAAAGTAGAAGATAAGAGCAAGCTTTTTATAACGAAAGAATTGCCATTAGAAGGTATAACGTGTGCTGTAAATGAAGTTGCTGTTTTTAAAGCTTTTAATGTTAGAGTAGGAAATGGCAGTTATGTTTTTGACGTACAAACTCCTACGGAGATAATCAAAGATTTGTATTTTGGATTACCAGGTAAACACAATTTGATGAATGCATTAATGGCTATTGCAATGGCAAATATATTCGGCACCCCAACCGATGCCATTGCAAGTGCCATTAAATCATTTAAAGGGATAAAAAGAAGGTTTTCGTATCAAATTAAAACAGATAAGTTAGTTTATATTGATGATTATGCACACCATCCAACGGAGATAAATGCAGTACATCAGGCGGTTAGAGAATTGTATCCAAACCAAAAAGTTTTGGCAATTTTTCAACCACATTTATTCAGCAGAACGAGAGATTTTGCGGATGATTTTGCCAAAAGTTTATCTGCTTTTGATGACGTAGTTTTATTAGATATTTATCCGGCCCGTGAATTGCCAATGGATGGCATAAATTCACAATGGTTGATGGATAAAATGACCAATAATCATAAAAAAATTGTTGCTAAAAATGATTTAATACCAACAATTTTAGCTAGCGATGCTACCGTTATTGTAACTATTGGAGCAGGAGATATTGGAGAATTAGTGCCATCCATTAAAAAAGCGATAAATGAAACTATTTAATTGGACAAATATTCGATTAATACTAATGTTTATAGTAGTAATTTTTCTGTTTTCGTTTACGTCAAATCGAAATAAAAACAGAAAATTGACTAAATCTGTAGTGGTTTTTGTTGGAGATAATGCGCCTTTTGTTAAACAGGAAACGGTTAATAAATTGTTAATAGAAAATAAACGAGAGGCATCAAGCATTCAAAAAGTTGATTTAGATTTGAATAAACTGGAAAGAACGCTAGATGCACAAGAAATGATTGAAAAATCAGATGTATTTGTGAGTATTGACGGTGTGTTGAAAGCAGTAGTAAAACAAAAAACTCCTATAGCTAGAGTTTTTGATGATGGTGGTTCTTTTTATATTGATTACGAGGGGAATAGAATGCCACTGTCAACTAATTTTACAGCGAGAGTTCCACTTGTATCCGGGGGGATAAATAAAAAAAATAACGAAGATTTAGCCGACTTATTTCGAGCAATCTATGACGATGCGTTTTTGAAAAAAAACATCATTGGAATTGAAATTATGCCGAATGGTAGCTTAAAAATGCTCAATAGAAATTTCGATTATCAAATTGATTTTGGTAGAATGATAAATGTGGAGCGAAAATTTAAGAATTACAAAGCTTTTTTTCAGAAGGCGGTTTTAGATAGTTCGTTGTATAAATATAAAAAGATTGATCTCCGATTTACGGAACAAGTAGTTTGCACTAAATAATAGATAATGGAAAAAGAGAATATTGCAGTAGGTCTAGATATTGGGACAACTAAAATAGTTGCCATGATAGGCAAGAAGAATGAATACGGGAAACTAGAAATTTTAGGTGTAGGAAAATCTAAAAGTTTAGGTGTGGCCAGAGGCGTTGTAAATAACATCACTCAAACCATACAATCAATACAACAAGCGATACAAGAAGCCGAAAATAATTCAGGCTATAAAATAAAAGATGTAGTGGTGGGAATTGCGGGCCAACACATCCGTAGTATTCAACATACAGACTACATCAGCAGAAATAATCCAGAGGAAGTAATTGGAGGAAATGATATTCAGCTTTTGATTGACCAAGTAAATAAATTGGCAATGTTACCTGGCGAAGAAATAATTCATGTTTTGCCACAAGAATTTAAAATTGACGGACAATCTGAAATTAAAGAGCCTATAGGAATGTATGGTGGAAGATTAGAGTCCAGTTTTCATGTTGTAGTAGGACAAGCCTCATCAATACGTAATGTAGGCAGATGTATTCAAAGTTCAGGAATTGAATTGTCAGGTTTAACCTTGGAACCATTAGCTTCGGCAGATGCAGTTTTGAGTCAGGAAGAAAAAGAAGCAGGAGTTGCACTTATCGATATAGGTGGTGGAACAACAGATTTAGCCATTTTCAAAGATGGTATTATTCGTCATACAGCGGTAATTCCTTTTGGGGGAAATGTAATCACAGATGATATTAAAGAAGGATGTTCTATCATTGAGAAGCAAGCTGAATTATTGAAAGTTAAATTTGGATCTGCTTGGCCAGGGGAAAATAAAGACAACGAGATTGTTTCTATCCCAGGATTGAGAGGTAGAGAACCAAAAGAAATTTCATTAAAGAATCTTTCTAAAATTATTCATGCTCGTGTTGTTGAAATTATTGATCAAGTTTTTACGGAAGTGAAAGCATACGGACACGAAGATCCTCGTAAAAAACTAATCGCAGGAATAGTACTTACTGGTGGTGGTGCTCAATTGAAACACATCAAACAGCTAGTAGAGTATATTACAGGAATGGATACAAGAATAGGATATCCAAACGAACATTTAGCTGGAAATTCAGACGAGGAGATTTCGAGTCCTTTATATGCTACTGCAGTTGGATTAGTAATGAACAGCATTGAAAATAATACTCAAAGTGCGGTTAGAATGGATGCAATTGAACAACCAAAAGCACCAGTTTACAGACAGCCGATAGTTCAAGCGCCAGTAATTGAGGTTTCTGAAGAGAAAGTTGAGGAAGAGGCACGAAACACTAATGAAAAGCAGAATTCTACAGTGAACAGAATTCAGAGAAATTTCTTCGACCGTTATGTGGATAAGATTAAGGATTTCTTAGATAATGCAGAATAAGGGCAGTGCCCAAAAAACACAATAAATAATAAATATCAAAAACCAAATAAAATGATGAGCAACTCAGAATTTGGAAGTATTTCATTTGATTTACCAAAGAACCAATCAAATGTAATAAAAGTTATTGGTGTAGGTGGAGGCGGAAGTAACGCCATAAATCACATGTTTAAACAAGGAATCAAAGGCGTAGATTTTATTGTATGTAATACAGATTCTCAGGCCTTACAGAGCAGTTCCGTGCCTAACAAAATACAGTTAGGAGTACATTTAACTGAAGGACTTGGTGCTGGAGCAAACCCAGATGTAGGTCAGCAATCAGCTATTGAAAGTATTTCCGAGATTGAAAAAATGTTGGACCGCAATACTAAAATGGTGTTCATCACTGCCGGAATGGGTGGTGGAACTGGAACAGGAGCTGCACCAGTAATCGCACAATTGGCTAAAGAAAGAGATATTCTTACTGTAGGAATTGTGACATTACCTTTCTTATTTGAAGGGAAAGTGCGTCAGGAACAAGCATTAATTGGTATAGAAAAGTTACGTAAACAAGTCGACTCTTTAATTGTTATCAATAATAACAAATTAAGAGAAGTGTATGGGAATCTTGGTTTCAAAGCCGGGTTTTCAAAAGCAGACGAAGTTTTGGCAACAGCCTCAAGAGGAATTGCTGAAGTAATCACGCATCACTATACTCAAAATATTGATTTAAGAGATGCCAAAACAGTATTGTTTAATAGCGGAACGGCTATTATGGGATCTTCTGTTTCTTCAGGTGAGAATAGAGCTAAGGAAGCCATTATTGCGGCTTTAGATTCTCCTTTGTTAAATGATAATAAAATTACTGGTGCCAAAAACGTATTGTTGCTTATCGTTTCTGGAACTAATGAAATTACTATTGACGAAATTGGAGAAATCAATGATCATATTCAAGTTGAAGCAGGTCATAATGCGAATATTATCATGGGTGTTGGTGAAGACGAATCGCTTGGAGATGCTATCGCAGTGACTATAATCGCTACAGGTTTTGATATTGAACAACAAAATGAAATCGTAAATACAGAGCCTAAAAAAATAATTCACACACTAGAGGATGAACAAAGAAGTGTTCATAATCTAAGTAATAAAACGGTTACTGGATTCGATTTGAATACAGAATCTCCAGTTTCTAATTCAAACGAAAGAATTGTTTTCGATTTGTTAGAAGATACTGTAGTTGCGCCTGAACCAGTGGTACCAACACCAGCGCCAACAATCAATAAAGAAGAGTTGATGGTTATGTCTGAATTTATTAAAAATTTAGATGTCACTTTCGAAATTGTTTCTCCTATCACTGATATTGATTTCACAATTACATCACCTGTAGCCGAAGTTAAAGAAGTAAAAGCGGTACAGCCAAAAGTTATTGAAAGACAAGAACAAACTACTTTCTCCTTTGATTTGCCACTTTTCAAAACAGAGCCGGTAGCACAAGTGGAGGAAAACAAAGTTTTGTTTGAACTAACGAATGAAACTCGTGATATTAAAGTAAATGAAGCAGTTCAATTTGTTCCGGTAACGGAATTGACTGACAACGGAATTATCAAATATTCTCTTGAAGAATATATGGAGCCTGAGAATGATTTCATGGCTAAGCCAGTTGCTAAGACTCCAGAAGTTGTTATTCCGGCTGAGTTGAACATTACCATGAAACAAGTTAATACACCGGTAAATACACCAGTTGATTTTGATGCTATTTCTCCTATGGAAATGACTATCGAAGAATCATTAAGAATGAGAGCTGATGAAAGAAGAAAAAAATTAAAAGAATTCAATTACAAGTTTCATAATAATGTTTCTAAAATTGATGAGTATGAAAAAGAGCCTGCTTACAAAAGATTAGGAATAGACATTTCAAACAATCAAACTAATAATACAAATTCAAGAATTTCTGTTGGAACAGACAGCAACAACGATCTACAGTTGCGTTCTAACAACTCGTATTTGCATGACAATGTAGATTAACTAACTCAAACCAAAATGAGAAAGCCCGAAAATTTAATTTTCGGGTTATTTTTTTGTGTAGTGAGAAGAAAGCAATCTATTGTTAATTCCAGTAAATTTCTTTAAATTTGTCGGGCCTTAATCCAGCTGTCGTTTCAAGCTTTTTCTCGAAAATGCTTTTTTCTAAGTCCTTAAAAGAGCTTCTAAAGTCGCTTTTTAAGTCCAATAAAAAATACATTTTCTCCTAAAAAGGCTTTTCACTACCATCTGGGGCATTAAAAAAGCAGTCGTTTTCATAATTAGCATTTCAACAATCGATTAAACAAATAATCGATTAACCAAATTAACAATAAAGAATATGAGTTTATCAGTACAAATCATGGACGAAATGAAAATCGCCATGAGAGCCAAAGATACAGTTGCACTTGAAGCGTTAAGAGCTATCAAATCTGAAATCTTGTTAGCACAGACAGCTACAGGGTCTAAAGAAGAAATAACAGAAGATGACGAGGTTAAATTGCTTCAAAGATTAGTAAAAACCCGTAAGGAAAGTGCTAGAATTTTTACAGAACAAAACCGTTTGGATTTGGCTGAACCAGAATTAGCTCAAATTGCAGTAATCGAAAAATTCTTACCGGCACAATTAAGTGAAGTAGAAGTAGAAGCAGTGATTGCAAAAATCATTTCCGAAACTGGAGCTTCAGGTATTGCTTCAATGGGAAAAGTGATGGGGTTGGCTGCTGCGCAATTAGGCGGAACTGCTGAAGGAAAAACCATTTCTACACTAGTTAAAAAATTATTGACATAAATAGATTCATGATTAACGATTTTACTTCACAGATTCAAAATCGTTAATTAACATCTAATATAATAATGACTGCGTAGTTCAACTGGATAGAATATCAGATTTCGACTCTGAGGGTTGCAGGTTCGAACCCTGCCGTGGTCACGAATAAATAGAATAGGATAGAAAAAATATCAAGCTCGCTTGAAATAATTTTTTCTATCCTATTCTATTTTCAAAGCGGAGCTTTGAAGGTAGGACGAAGTCAACCCTACCGCGGTCACAAATAAACAAAAATACTCCAAAATAATTTCAAGTAAACTTGATTATTTTGGAGTATTTTTGTTTTAAAGGAGACAAAAAAAATATGACAGAACAACTTTTTATTTCTATACTTTTTGGGACATTATTCCTTCTAATAATTATTTTTAGAGTTCTGGAACCTGCTTATCTCTTACTATTCAATAAACCACTTTACATCCATTGGTATCCTTTCTCCAAGAAATTAAAATCAAACCAACGACAAATTTTAGTAAATGAATTTCCATTTTATAATAGGCTTTCCGCTAAAAGGAAAATGTATTTTGAACATAGAGTGAATAAGTTTATTAGGAATTATCAGTTTATAGGTAAAGAGATTGCTATTATGGAACACATGCAAATGTTGATCGCTGGAACTTATGTGATGTTAACTTTTGGAATGAGAAATTATCTCGTCAGTTTATTCAACAAAATAATTATTTATCCTTCCAGTTATTTTTCTATGGTAAATCAACAATATCATAAAGGAGAATTTAATCCTGGAATGAAAGCCGTAGTTTTTTCATGGGATGATTTTTTATTGGGGCACGCAACATCAAATGACAATATTAATCTTGGCCTACATGAGTTTTCGCATGTACTGCATTTTCATTGTTTGAAAAGTAATGATCCAAGTGCTATTGTCTTTTTTGATGAATTCAATGAAGTAATAAAATATTACACAGATCAAAATTTAAATAATGAGCTACGGCAAAAAGGCTATTTTAGGCTGTATGCCTATGAAAACCAATTTGAATTTTTATCGGTAATATTAGAACACTTTTTTGAAACGCCTCCTATTTTTAAAACAACCCATCCTCAATTATATGCACATATTGCTAAGATGATTAATTTTAAAGAAGAATATTTAAATTGAAAGGGATCATTCAAATCAGTTTAATTCGGTTTTATATTTTATAATATGTTCTTTTTTATTAAAAGCCACTGGTAAGTTGCTAAAAAGAAAATCGTTATGTAAAATGAAATAGTAACGCCATATTTTTATATATTTGTCCATAATTGTAATAATCATTTTATACTCAAAAGAAAATGATATTAGTTCTACAAAAAAGAGCAATTACTACACGATTGAAATTATCATCATCAGGAATTATCTTTGTAAGGTTAAGAGTCTATAATCACAGATATTATTATGGACATGATTTTAAAAAAAGCAATTACAAGAATACCTGAAATTACTCTAAAATTGTTATTTTTATAATCATAAACCGTATGTCAAGAAGAGGCTGTTTTATACTACTGGCAAGTTTTATAGGTATACTGAATTCCTGTAATTCATCAGAAGGGGATAGAAAGAAAATTTCTATTGGATTTTCACAAAGTGTTGGTGACGATATTTGGAGAACATCGATGAATCATGCCATGGAAGTTGAAGCTTCACTTCATCCAGAGGTTAGCTTGAAAATTTATAATGCGAATCGTCAACCCAAAAAACAGATTCATGATATTGAAAAGTTTATTGAAGATAAAGTAGATGTCATCATAGTTTCTCCTTTTGAATCAGATTCGATTGTCCCAGTGATAGAAAAAGCAAAGATTAAAGGGATTCCGGTAATCGTAGTGGACAGAAAAGTAAATACGAGTAATTACACCGCATATTTAGGTGCAGACAATATCGAAGTGGGACGATTAGCGGGTAAACATCTCGTTTCAATTTCTAAAGGACATGCTAATGTGATTCAAATTTATGGGGATTTAAATACATCGCCTGGTTTAGAAAGAAGTTTGGGGTTTAAGCAAATTGTTAAACAATATCCTGGTATTAAAGTTTTTGACATCGATTCAGATGACTTTGGGCATCCCAAAACAAATTATATAAAGTTATTAGATAGTCTGTCTAATATTGATTACGTATATGCCTTTAATGATTTAATTGCGTATAACGCATGGAAAATTGCCAAGGATAAAGGAGTAGATAAAAAAATAAAATTTATAGGGGTTGATGGACTTAATGGACCATTCGGAGGGATTCAATATGTTAAAGATAAAATTTTAGAAGCAACTGTTTTATATCCAACAGGCGGAAGCGAAGCGATACGATTAGCGTTGAAAATAGTCAATCAAGAAATAGTTCCTAAAAATAATAAATTGAATACGATATTGATTGACTCTCTTAATGCAGATATAATGAGCAATCAATTTGATAAAATAACAATCCAACAATCTGATATTGAACAACAACAAAAGATTATTAAAAATCAGGAAAAAAAATATTCAACTCAGAGTAATCTTCTGAGACTTTTAATTTCTTTATTTATAATTGTGCTAAGTTTAGCTATTTATAGTATTTATTCTGGAATTACAATTCGTCGTAAGAAGAAAGAATTGGAAGAGACAAACAAAAAAATTGTTAGCCAAAGAAATGAAATTGAAAAATTTTCTGAAGAATTAAAACTAAGTAACGAAGCAAGACTTAATTTTTTTACAGGTTTGTCTCATGAATTCAAAACGCCTTTAACGTTGATATTGAGTTCTATAGAATCTTTGGGAAATGAATTTAGAAATAAAGGGGTTTCCGTGAATAAGGAAATAAATTTGATGTATAACAACTCCAGAAGGTTACTCCGGTTAATTAATCAATTATTAGACTATAGAAAAACAGAGGATCAAAAATTTACTTTGAGAGCATCAAAAACTAATATTTTAGATTTTTCAAAAAGTATTATTAGTGATTTTGATCGGGAAGCGAAGAAAAGAAATATTGATTTTTCATTGACAACTAACAATCCGGAATTAGAAGTCTATATGGATCGAAATCTTATGGATAAAGTCTATTTTAATTTGTTGTCAAATGCCTTTAAATTTACTCCTGAAAAGGGTAAAATTTCGATTGTAATAAAAGAAGATAAACCCAATAGCACTGTTAAAATTCACTTTAAAGATTCAGGTATAGGGATTCCAGAAAATGAGTTGAAGGAGGTTTTTAATGCTTTTTATCAGGGTTCAAATAATTACAGGAACAGTTCTGGAATAGGGCTTCATTTGTCAAAAAGTTTTGTCGAGCTGCACAATGGAAAAATAGAGATTAATTCAAAAAATGGAGCGGAATTTATAATTACATTACCATTAGGAAAAGAACATTTGGACGAAAAATACATAATAAAAGAGCCAATGCTAGATTTTGTCCATGAACCGGATTATTTGGATTCCGAGTTTATTCAGACTGTTGAACCCAAAAACACCGAAGATAAATATTCGATTCTTTATATAGAGGACAATACCGAGCTTTTAGATTTTGTATCTCATAAGTTTTCTGCTGAGTATACTTTTTTTGCTTCTGATGGTACCAATGCAATTGAAAGAGCATTGGAATTAATTCCCGATATTATTATCTGTGATTTGAATTTGCCTGAAAAGAATGGTTTTCAGATTTGTGAAATACTCAAGAAAGATTTAAGAACGTCACATATTCCTATTATAATGCTTACTGCTTCGGATAATCAAGATTCTTATTTGAAGGCTCTAGAAAGTGGTGCCGATATCTTTTTGACAAAACCATTCAATTTGAAAGTATTGGCGCAATCTATTAAAGGATTGCTCTTTAACAGAGAAAAACTTCGATTTTATTATACCAATAATATTTTAAATATTGAGGATGGTGATTTTGGTGTTTCTGAACAAGATTTTCTAAGAAAGTTGAATGATCTTATTGAAAAAAACTTGGATAATTCTGCTTACACTGTTGAAGATCTTGCACGAAGTTTAACTATTTCTCGGGTGCAATTGTATCGAAAAGTGAAAGCTATATTAGGAATTAGTGTAAGTGACCATATTAATAATATGCGATTAGATAAGTCAAAGGAGCTACTGAAAAAGTCAGAATTAAACATTTCAGAAATTGCATACGCGGTTGGTTTCTCCTCACCAAATTATTTTTCAACTTCCTTTAAAAATAAATTTGGAGTTACGCCTAAAGAATATAAAAGTAAAAAGTAGATTATTTTCTATGGAACTATTTTCTTCCTAACAAAAATAGCGTAACATAATCGTACTTTATGTAACATAAGAGCAGCTACAACGAAGTAGTTGCTTTTTTTGTTTATATCTAATGTATTGATAATTAATATTTTGAATTATTTCATAAAGCATTGTATGAAACCACACCATTCTTGATATAAAAGCCGATTTTTTAAAAATATCTTAGTAATTGAATTTAAGATCTAAACATAATTAATTTTTTGTTTGATTTTAAATTGGATCAGCGAAAGCTTTTGGGAGTTTTTTATTTCCTTTAATTGATTTCGTTTTGCTGATAAAAAATATTTACTCTGAGAGTATCAAATCTTTTTGCGCACTCATAATTCTCGTAAACCATTCAAATATGAAAATAAATCGCACGTTTTTATGCCTTCCACTTTGTTTAGCATTATTTAATAATTGCACTAAAGAGGGTAAACCAACTGAAACCCCTATTGCAGAAACAAACGCTCCGGCGTGTCAAACTGCTAATGAATCGGATAATACGTATCGGACATTCTTTAAGCCTTCTGTGGGTTGGGTTGGTGATCCCATACCATTTTATGAAAATGGTATCTTCCATCTTTTCTATTTGTACGATGCAAGAAATACAATGTCCACGTTTCACCCATGGTATAAGGTAACTACGTCTGATTTTGCAACGTTCACCGACACTAGTGAAATGATAGCTACAGGAACTGCAAATCAGCAGGATGGTGCATTGGGAACCGGATCCGTTTTTAAATTAAATGGAATTTATTACGCATTCTATACAGGTCATAACGGAAATCTTGATCCTAAAGAAAAAATTATGCTTGCAACGTCTACGGATTTAAAAAACTGGACCAAAGATCCTTCCTTTTTATTGCAGGCTTCTTGGGGATATGATCGCAATGAATTTAGAGATCCAATCGTCATAGAAGATAAAAGTACAGGAACGTATAAAATGTTGATTGCGACACGTTCTGAGGTTGGTTTAGTTTCTAACAGCACTGTGCCATGGCGAGCAGTAATCGCGCAATACAGTTCTACGAATTTGAGAGATTGGACTTTGGAAAAGCCATTTTATGAGGATACAACTACCTTTATAACAGAATGTCCTGATGTGTTCACGATGGGTGATTATCAGTATTTGATTTACTCAAATATTGATGATCGAATGGTACACTATAAATACCGTTTACTGACTGCCAATACTTGGATTACTCCCGTAAATAGTGCGTTAGATGGAATTGCTTTCTATGCTGGAAAAACAGTTGCCGATGGCATCAACCGGTATATAGCAGGATGGTGTCCTACTAAAAACAAAAACAGTGATGCCGCTATTTTTGATTGGGCTGGATCGCTTGTGACGCATCGACTTGTCCAGCATCCGAACGGAAGCTTTGGGATGACTATACCGGATGGTGTCAACAACAAATTTAGTGTTAATGAAGTTTTAAATGCGAAAATAGGCTTTGGAACTACAAAGCAAGGAGATACCTATACATTGAAGGATAATGCATCTGAAAAAGCATTTTCAGTATTTGACAGAGAAACTGGAGCATTTAAAATTAAAACACATATAAAAGCGACATCATCCACTCAATTCGGTTTTGAATTTGGAACGTGTGAAACGCGAAATGAAGTATTTGCCATTGTATTCGATTTAGCCAAAAATCAATTAAGATTAGATAAGGTTATAAAAAATGCGTCGTCCTTAAATCTAACGCAGCTTCCGCTAAATGCCCCAGCTAATAAAGAGTTTGATATTACAATCATTTCTGAAAATTCGGTATGTGTGGTGTATATTAATGACGAAATAGCTTTTACGAACCGTATTTATAAAATGAATCAAAATCCGTGGGCTATTTTTGCTGATAATGGTGAAGTCACTTTTTCAGACTTAAAAATTTTTAAATAAAAGCGTGCTATAGAAAGGGTGTCTTAGGCTTTCCAAAAGCTTTGGGCTCACTAAAGAACAAATTCTGTTCGTTTTTTGAATAAGTTATTACATGCTCTTTCACTTTTATTAGTTACAGACTAAAATCAGGGCCATCAAAATCTAATTTTGATGGTTTTTTTATGGCTGCATTTCAATGTACTAATTAGAAAGCTTACGTACTGATGTGATTGCACTGAACTCCAGTTCAAGTGCTTTTTGCGGAGTGATGCGCAGCAGAATTATATGTCGGACTGTTTGAATTCCAAAGGGCTTTGTTCTCGCTGCAATTCCTATGCATCGATTCTAAAAACGCTTTGAATCCTTAGGGTATCCTGTATTTCATCTGCGTAAATCTTTAGTATACTGTAATAGTGTAAAATTACCTGATAGATTCATTTTTTTATCGATTATTTTTAAACTTTATGTAAAAATAAATTTAAAATTTTATTAATTGAATAAAATTCATCAAGTGACTTTTTTTTATTCCTGAATATCTATTTTTTTTTTAAAATACGTGTAACATAATTGTAACATGTGTAACATAATCGAACTACAACGAAGTAGTCATTTGTTTATTTTAAATTGTAACTATTTGATAATAAGTGTTTTGTTGTTTATTCGCTATTGCGAAACAGTATTAAATAAAATTGTAACATCCTCAAAATAAAAGCAAAATTTATGCAGATATCTTAGCAATCTAATTTAATATTTTTTGATAATGAAAAAAATTATTGTTTGGTCTTTAATTGCTTCACTAGCAGGGTTTCTTTTTGGATTTGATACCGTTGTTATTTCAGGAGCTGATAAAAAGCTACAAGTTTTATGGAATTCCTCCGATGCTTTCCACGGAACAGTAGTTATGGGAATGGCTTTGTGGGGTACCGTTTTCGGAGCAATATTTGGTGGTATTCCAACCAATAAAATAGGAAGGAAGAATACACTGTTATGGATAGGAATTTTATTCTTCATTTCGGCTATTGGTTCAGCCATGGCAAATAATCCATTTGTTTTTGCCGCATTTAGATTTATTGGGGGCCTTGGGGTTGGAGCATCAACAATAGCTGCACCCGCTTATATCTCTGAAATTGCTCCTGCAAAAGATAGAGGTAAACTGGTTGCTTTCTATCAGTTTAATATTGTTTTGGGAATTCTGGTTGCTTTCCTTTCCAATTACTTATTAAGGAACATGGGTGAAAACTCCTGGAGGTGGATGATGGGGGTACAAGCAATTCCATCTTTTATTTATACCGTATTTATTTATACGATTCCCAAAAGCCCAAGATGGCTCTTGTCTAAATCCAGAAATGAGGAAGCTAAAAAAGTCTTACAGTTAATGGGACAAGAAGCCGACTTTGAAAAAATGATGACAGAGATTAACCAGCATACTAACGATACGACTATTTCCAATGAAAATATTTTCATGAAAAAATATCGCACTCCTTTGATTTTAGCCTTTTTTATAGCGCTGTTTAACCAATTGTCTGGTATTAATGCCTTCTTGTATTATTCACCCAGAATTTTTCAAGAAGCTGGTTTGGGAGAAAGTACCGCTTTATTGAGTAGTATAGGAATTGGAGCCATAAACTTAGTTTTTACGCTAATTGGTGTTTTTTTAATTGATAGATTAGGGCGAAAAGTCTTAATGTATATCGGTTCGGTAGGCTACATTATTTCACTTTCTCTTGTTGCCATGGCCTTCTTTTTCCATTGGCAAGGAATGGCGGTTCCCATCTTCTTGTTTTTATTTATTGCTTCCCATGCAATAGGTCAGGGAGCCGTAATCTGGGTTTTTATTTCAGAAATTTTTCCGAATCATCTTCGAGCATCAGGGCAAGCTTTTGGAAGCACAACGCACTGGGTTTTAGCAGCAATAATTCCATCTCTAATTCCTTTTTTGTTTTCGACGATAGGCCCTGGAGTTGTGTTTTTATTTTTCGCAGTAATGATGGTTTTCCAACTTGTGTTTGTTGCGGTTTTGATGCCGGAAACCAAAGGGATTTCCTTGGAAGAATTAAGTAAAAAATTAATAAAAAAAGAAAATTATGATTACAGTAACTAAAAAAAGATACTTCTTGTCGATATGTTGTGTAATGGGATTACTGACTTTATTTAGTTGTAAAGAATCTTCCCTTTTGGATAAAAGAGTGTATTCTGAGGAAGAACTTTACAGACCAAATTTTCATTATACCCCCAAAAAAGGATGGATGAATGATCCCAATGGTATGTTTTTTTATAATGGCTATTATCATCTTTTTTACCAGCATTATCCAGATTCAAATGTATGGGGCCCGATGCACTGGGGCCATGCAATAAGTAATGATCTTATTACTTGGACTGAAAAGCCAATAGCTATTTATCCAGATGAAAAAGGATATATTTTTTCGGGAAGTGCTGTAGTTGATTTAAAAAACACCTCTGGTTTTGGTAGTTTACAAAATCCACCTATTGTGGCCATGTTCACTTATCACAATCCTGTAAAAGAGAAAGCAGGGGAAGCAGGTGTTCAATCACAAGGAATTGCTTATTCATTAGACGAAGGCTTGACTTGGACCAAGTATGAGAAAAATCCAGTTGTTAAATTTCCTAGTGTAAAAGATTTTAGAGATCCAAAAATGACTTGGGATAATGTCCATAAACAGTGGTTAATGGTTTTAGCAGCAGGGGATAAAACGATGTTTTATAGCTCTAAAAACTTAAAAGATTGGCAGTTACTTTCTGATTTTGGTAAAAACATTGGGGCTCATGGCGGTGTTTGGGAATGTCCAGATTTTTTTCCCATGCTTATAGATGGTTCCGATGAATATAAATGGGTGCTTTTGCTAAGCATAAACCCTGGAGGTCCTAATGGAGGTTCTGCTACTCAATATTTTGTTGGAGATTTTGATGGTACCACATTTACATTGGATGAATCCTTTTCTCAGGATTTGAAACAGCATAAATCACTTTGGATTGACTACGGAAGAGATAATTATGCGGGTGTTACTTGGTCAAATATTTCAGAAACAGATGGCAGAAAGTTGTTTACAGGTTGGATGTCCAATTGGCAATATGCGAATAAAGTTCCTACTGAGAAATGGAGAGGGAGTATGACGCTACCAAGGGAATTAAAACTTATAAAAGCAGGAAATCATTTCAGAGTCTCTTCTCAGCCAGTCAAGGAATTACAAAATTATGTGTCAAAGACCATAAAAAAAGAGGTGCTTAAAATTGAAAAAAAAACGGTGTTGATTGATAAATCGCTGATTGATTTATCAAGAGTGGATATTCGATTTACAATGAAGAACTTGAAAAAAGACGTCTATACTTTTTCACTTTCCAATAATGCTAATAACACGATACATTTTGGTATCAATACAAAAGACAAGTACTTTTTTATCGATAGAAGAAAATCAGGGGATTTGTCTTTTTCAGATGTTTTTGCAAAGCAAATTTCTAAAGCTCCGTTTACCGAAGATTTTGATAAAATGGATGTACGAATACTAATTGATAAAACCTCAATAGAAGTATTTTACAATAATGGACAAACAGTTATGACCGAAATATTTTTTCCAGAAAAACCAATGGAAACATTTTCAGTCATTAAAGAAAATTTCAATTTCAAGATTGAAAATTTAATAATTAACCAACTAAAATTTAACTAAACTATCTAAATTATGAAACAAAAAATCATCCTCTATTTAATTTTAATGGGTTCCTTTTTTTCCCTTGCGGCCCAGAACATAGGAATAAAAGGAGTGGTAACCTCTTCCGAAGACGGAATGTCACTTCCCGGAGCTACAATTACGGCCTCCGGAACAAAAAATGCTACCACGACAGATCTGGATGGTCATTATGCGCTTAACAATGTAGATAAAAATACTACTTTGGTATTTAGTTTTACAGGTTTTGCAAGTCAAACAATCAAAGTTAACGGTCAAGAATCGATAAATGTTGTTTTAAAACCGGAGTCCACCAATTTAAACGAAGTTGTAGTAGTAGGATATTCAAAGGAGAGAAAAGTAGATGTAACAGGAGCCGTTACGGTGGTAGATTTAAAACCGATTGCAGGTCAAAGTATGAGCTCTGGAAATGCTATGCAGGCTTTACAAGGGAGAGTTGCTGGATTGACCATTGAAAAATCGGGTGACCCAAGTGGAGCAAATAGCAGAATATTAATCAGGGGTGTGAGTACGCTTGGAAATACAGATCCTTTGTATGTAATTGATGGAGTTCCTACGGTAAGACCGGAAGTATTTGCCAGCTTGAGTCCAAGTGCTATAGAATCAGTTCAAGTATTGAAAGATGCTTCTGCTTCCTCTATTTATGGATCTAGAGCTGCAAATGGTGTTATCATTGTAACAACAAAGAATGCTGCAAAAGGAGTGATGAGTGTTTCTTACAGTACTAATGTTTCAGTGCTTTCTGAGAAAAAGCAACGTTATAAAATGCTTAATGCACTGGACAGAGGAAAGGTTTTGTGGCAGGCATCAGTTAACGATCATGCAGATCCAGCTGGCGGGTATGGCGAGATCTATAATTTTGATTGGAATCATGATTTTAATAACCCAGTGTTAAACAGCGTAACTGTTAAACCTTATGTTGGCGGGGATACCAATGTGCCTGTCGGAGATACTGATTGGCAGAATACGATGTATAAAACGGGATTGCTAATTAACAATGATTTATCGGTATCCGGTGGGTCTGATAAAGCAAATGCAGTGTTGAATATGGGTTATTTAGATAATTCAGGAATGTTGAAATATACCAATTATGAAAGGTATTCAGCAAGACTTAATGCCAATTTTAAGTTGTTCAATGATAAAGTTAGATTTGGTGTGAATTCTCAATTTACACAGTCTAACGAAAGAAGTGCTGCCAATGATGTAGGAAATGCACCAACACCAGGTTTAGCCATAACTTTGGCACCAACTATTCCTGTATTTACAGCCTCTGGTGAGTATGCCGGACCATTAGGATCGGGTTATTCAGATAGAAATAATCCTTTATTGATGCAATATTTGAACAGATGGGATAACAGCAAAAAAGTCTCTTTGTATGGAAATGTCTTTACAGAAATAGATCTGTTAAAAAATCTTACCTTCAGAAATAGTATCGGAATGGATTTTAATGATTTCAATAGAAAAGACATTGAGCCAACTGTAAGCAATGGGTTTGTTAATAGAAGTACCAATAGTTTGACTTTTGATACCAATAAATATTCAAGTTTAACAATTTCAAACACGTTAAGTTACAACTTGAAAGTTTCAAATCATAAAATTGGAGTAGTTGTAGGGACTGAATCGACTAAAACTGATTTGAATACTTTATATGCTCGTGCTGAAGGATTTGCAGTAGAATCAGAATCCTATTTTACGCTTTCTGCAGCTACAGGAGCCAGAACTAATAATGGTATTTCAACAGGAAGCAGGTTGCTTTCTCAGTTTGGTAAAGTGAATTATGCATTTTCAGACCGGTATTTGGCTACGTTTACTATACGAAGAGATGGTTCGTCTAGATTTGGACAGGACAACAGATATGGGATTTTTCCGGCTGCTACTGTAGGTTGGAAGATTAATAATGAAGATTTTTTCAAAAATATAAAAGCCGTTTCAACCCTTAAGCTACGTGCTGGTTATGGAGAAGTGGGGAATCAATCTATTGGGGATAATGCTCGTTTTGGTTTGTATGAAGCGCGATACGGATCGAATCAAAATGTATATTTTCCTGATTTTTTCAATATCTATTATAATGTTGGAACTGCCTATGATTTGAATGGAACTAATACTGGGAATTTACCTTCTGGTTTTGTATCTATACAAGCCGCTAATTCAGGTTTAAAATGGGAGACTACGAAAGAGGTTAACGTAGGTCTTGATTTTGGTTTTTTCGAAAATAAATTATCAGGTTCCTTTGACTATTTTTCAAGACACACCGTTGGGATTCTAATTAAACCACCAGTTGCATCTGCTGTAGGAGAAGGGCAACAGCGTTTCGTAAATGGCGCTTCCACTGCAAATAAGGGTTGGGAACTTACCGTAGGATATGCTGATAAATTAGAAAATGGATTGTATTTTAATGTTACTACAAATTTTGGTGCAACAAAAAATAAAATAACAGATTTACCGGCAGAAGTTAGGGCAGCATATCCTGGGACTGCTTTAAATTCCATAATCGGTCATTCCCAATTTGAAGTTTTTGGTTTTAAAACCGATGGATTATTCCAAAGCCAAGCTGACATCGATTCTCATGCGACTCAAGTAGGTTCTAGATTGGGAGGTATAAAATTTGTTGACATCAATGGTGATGGTGCTATAAATTCGGATGATAGAACTTTTATTGGAACAACACTTCCAAAATTAGAATATGGTATCAATATTAGTTTAGCGTATAAGAACTTTGACTTCTCCATTTTTGGTTCTGGTGTAGCCGGAAGAATTGGGGTTGATCCTTATATTTACTGGAATAATTTTGTTCAAGGTAGAGATAATGCTGGTCCGGGAACGTTTAATGCTTGGACACCAACCAATACCAATACGGATGTGCCGTCTCTTTCTTTGGCACATAATGACAGCCAAACTTCAGATTATCTTTTTAGAAATAATTCCTATTTTAAACTTAGAAATCTACAAATTGGATATTCTCTTCCTGACGGTTTAGTCAGTAAAACGGGATTCATAACTAGATGTAGAGTGTATGCGCAAGGGGAGAATTTATTCTGGTTTACTCCAAAGGGTTACATAGGGTCAGATCCAGAGCGAACAGATGTTAATAGAATACCGGTACCTACTACTTTATCATTAGGTGTAAACTTTAATTTTTAATTAATTCTCATGAAAAAATATAATAAAATAGTTATCAGCTTTTTGTCCGTCTTATTTTTGACATCATGTAGCGCAGATTTTTTAGATTATGAACCTACCGGAGTATTATCTTCCGGGAATGTGGCAACAGCAGGAAATGCAGATGCCCTTGTTAACGCTGCTTATGCTGCAATTGGCAATGATGAAATGGTGGGGCCAATAACACACCAATGGGTTTATGGAAGTGTACGATCAGATGATGCTTACAAAGGTGGAGGTGGTCGCGGCGATGTTGACGTTATAGACCGTTACGAACAATATAATCTAACAACTCCGGATTATGGAGATTGGATGTTACCTAGAACTTGGACGAATCACTATAAAGCGATTTCAAGAGCTAATTTTGCTTTATCTGTAATCAATGCAATTCCTGATGCGGATTATCCGTTAAAAAAAGTGAGACAAGCGGAATTACGCTTTTTAAGAGCACATTCTCATTTTATGTTGAAATTGCTGTTTAAGAAAGTTCCTTTTATAACAGAAGATTTAACTCAGGAACAGATTTTAAAAACGTCTAATGATTTGTCAAATGAGGATTTGTGGAATAAAATTGCAGATGATTTTCGTTTTGCTTTCGATAATTTACCGCAATCACAGGATCAAGTGGGAAGGGCTGATAAAAATGCAGCAGCTGCTTATTTAGCAAAATTAAGATTGTATCAGGCTTACGAACAAAATGATACACATCAAGTTACAAGTATTAATGCAGCTCGATTACAAGAAGTTATTGATTATGCTGATAAAGTAACCGGAAGTTTAGAACCGGATTTTGGGAATAACTTTTTAGATGGTCATGATAATGGATCAGAATCTATTTGGGCAGTTCAGTTTTCTATCAATGATGGAACCAATACAGGAAGAGTAAGTTTTGTGACTGGGTTAAATTCTCCTCATGGTACGCCACTTTATGGATGTTGTGGTTTTCATATGGCAAGCCAGAATATGGTAAATGCTTTTAGAACAGACGCTAATGGTTTACCATTATTGGATACTTTTAATAATTCAGATATTTTTAACGCAGTTGATGGCAGTGGAAATGCTCCGCTTGCTGCAGGTGTTACTGTTGATCCAAGAATTGACCATACGGTAGGCGTTCCCGGAAGACCATTTAAATACAAAAATACTCTGAAAGCTACTGGTGATATGGTTTACAAATTCAGTTGGGCTAGAGATCCTGGAGTTTATGGATACTTTGGAAATATGAAAGAGCAGCAATCCCCGGATTGTTCCTGTTATGTGAAAAATGGACCATTCATTGGTACTTCAAAAAATGTTGATTTTATAAGATATGCTGATGTGCTATTATTCAAAGCAGAAGCATTAATACAATTAAACAGATATACTGAAGCATTACCTATAATTAATCAAGTTAGGGCAAGAGCTGCAGCGAGTACAACAATGCCTTTGGCAGCAGGAGCTTCAAATGTTTATAAAATTGCTCCATACGCTTCTTTTCCTTCAAAAGATTATGCTATGAAAGCACTTATGTTTGAAAGACGATTGGAGTTTGGAATGGAAGGTCCTCGATTTTTTGATCTTGTTAGATGGGGTAAAGCAGAACAAGTTTTGAACGCTTATCTTGGTGTAGAAAAAACAAAGAAAGATTTCCTTTCCAATGCGCATTTTACTGCAGGTAGAGATGAGTATTATCCAATACCTCAAAGAGAAATTGATTTTACTGGAGGTTTATACAAACAAAATCCAGGATATTAAAAATAAGGTTAATTATAATGTTTGTTTGGTTAGTGTTTTAAATTAGGTTAAAGGCAAGTTTTAAACTTGCCTTTAATTTTTAAATTTTTTAGTTATGAATACAAAATACATGCTAAGTGTAGTTAGTTTTGGGGAGGTTTTATGGGATCTTTTCCCAACCCATAAAAAAATTGGAGGAGCACCATTGAATGTTGCGCTTCGAATGAATTCTTTGGGGGCAGAAACAACGATTATAAGTCGTGTCGGTGCAGACGAAGATGGGAACGAGATTATATCTTTTATAAATAATCAGGATGTGAGTTCAGATGCTATCCAAATAGGGGAAGATTATAAAACAGGTGTGGTTAACGTAATGATTAACGAAAAGGGAAATGCTTCTTATGATATTCATTATCCGTCTTCCTGGGACAAAATTACACCCAGTAAAGAAATGGATGAGAAAGTTTCGGAATCAGATGCTTTCGTTTTTGGGAGTTTAATATGCCGGGATGAGGTTTCCAGATCAACGCTGTATGACCTTTTGGACAAAGCTAAATATAAGGTTTTGGATGCAAATTTAAGGGCTCCGTATTATACGGCAGATGTTCTTTATGAATTAATGCTAAAAGCGGATTTCATTAAGCTCAATGATGAAGAATTATATGAGATAAGCCAGCAATTGGAATCTCCTTATAATTCCTTTGAGCAAAATATTAAATTTATCGCTGAAAAGACTAATACAAAACATGTTTGCGTAACAAAAGGCGCATTTGGAGCGGTCTTATATTACAATGATAAATTTTATTACAATAGTGGTTATTTTATAAAAGTAGTTGATACTGTAGGTGCAGGGGATTCTTTCTTAGCGTCACTGATAGTCAAATTACTTAGAGGGAAGTCACCACAAAAATCGTTGAATTATGCATGTGCTGTGGGTGCTTTAGTGGCTGGTCATGAAGGAGCAAATCCTAAAATTTCCGAAAAAGAAATAACTAAATTCATGATGCTTTGATAACTATTTAAGCAAGAAATTAAGCCTATAAAAAAGCCAAAGAAAGTAATGTCTTTGGCTTTTTTATGCAAAATAGTGAGAACTAAAAAGAAGTCAATTTCTTCAAGTCGGCAATCGTTGCTGTAGGATTCTCCGCTTTAAAAACAAAACTTCCCGCCACAAGAATATCAGCTCCGGCTTCGACAAGTTGTTTAGCATTTTTATCGGTAACGCCACCGTCAATTTCTATAATGGTTTTGGCTCCTTTTCTGGTAATTAAATCTTTTAATTTTTGAACCTTAGCGTACGTATTTTCTATAAAAGATTGTCCGCCAAAACCTGGATTCACACTCATGATACAAACCAAATCGATATCGTTGATAACGTCTTCCAAAAGGTCAATGTTTGTGTGTGGATTTAAAGCTACTCCAGCTTTCATACCTTCAGCTTTAATGGCTTGCAAGGTTCTGTGTAAGTGAGTACAGGCTTCATAGTGGACACATAGGATATTTGCTCCTAAATCAGCAAAAGTCTTGATGTATCGGTCTGGGTCTACAATCATTAAATGAACATCGATTGTTTTTTTTGCATGTCTTGAAATAGCTTCAAGAACGGGCATTCCAAAAGAAATGTTTGGTACAAAAATGCCATCCATGATGTCAATATGAAACCAATCGGCTTCACTGTTATTGATCATTTCGATGTCGCGTTGCAAATTAGCAAAATCAGCAGCAAGAACTGATGGTGCAATTAATGTGTTTTTCATTGTATAATTGTTTTGTTGAGATGCACCGTAGTGAATCTTTACAGTTGTATTGTTTGTGTAAAAGTAGTTTTTTTAGAGCAATTGGCGAAAGTTTTTTATAGATTCAATTCGCGACTCATCCGCCGATTTGCGTAAGGGATTGAAGTGGAAATCCTTTTTATTTTTTTAATAAAAAGATTGCAACGAAAAGCCAGACCCGAAGTTTTTACGAAGGGTTACGCCCAAATGATAAAAGGAATAGGTGAGGTAAATCTGAAATGAATTCAGATTAAAAAAATAAAACTCCGGTAATCAGCCGGAGTTTCAATCATCAATCAAAAAACGAACAGTCAATCAAACTGTTGTTCATTTTGAATTAAAAAATTTAAGTTTTAAAGATTTTAATTGGGGAATATTGTGAATTAACCTAAGTAGGTTTTTAATATTTTACTTCTGGAAGTGTGTTTCAATCTTCGGATTGCTTTTTCCTTGATTTGACGTACACGCTCACGAGTTAAGTCGAAAGTTTCTCCAATTTCCTCTAATGTCATTGGGTGTTGATCACCAAGACCAAAGTACAAACGAACAACATCAGCTTCTCTTGGGGTCAATGTTTCTAAGGAACGCTCGATTTCAGTACGCAATGATTCGTGGATTAATTCTCTGTCCGGATTTGGAGATTCACCAGAACGCAATACATCGTAAAGGTTTGAATCTTCTCCTTCTACAAGAGGTGCATCCATTGATAAGTGACGACCAGAGTTTTTCATACTCTCTTTTACGTCATTTACGGTCATGTCAAGTTCTTTTGCAATTTCCTCAGCAGATGGTGGACGCTCGTTAGATTGCTCTAATAAAGCGTACATTTTGTTGATTTTATTGATAGAACCAATTTTATTCAAAGGCAAACGAACGATACGGGATTGTTCTGCCAATGCTTGTAAGATAGATTGACGAATCCACCAAACGGCATACGAGATGAATTTGAAACCACGTGTTTCATCAAAACGTTGTGCTGCTTTTATCAATCCTAAATTTCCTTCGTTAATCAAATCGGGAAGGGTTAACCCTTGATTTTGATATTGTTTTGCTACCGAAACCACGAAACGTAAATTGGCTTTTGTCAATTTCTCTAATGCTTTCTGGTCACCGGCTTTAATCTTTTGTGCTAATTCTACCTCTTCGTCAGCGGTAATAAGGTCAACTTTTCCAATTTCTTGTAAATACTTGTCTAATGAAGCAGTTTCACGATTGGTTACCTGCTTGGTGATTTTTAGTTGTCTCATGTTTTTTTTGTCTCCTCAATTTTTAAGTGTACAAGTAGTTATACGTATGGGGTCAATAAAAAGTTACAATAGTTTTGAAAATAATTTAAATAAAAACAAAAAACCCATTTCAAATAAATGAAACGGGTTTTTCTATAAATAAACCTTTAGTAAACTAAGATCTGATTACTCTTTTTTCTCCTCGCGTGGAGGTCTTGGCATTAAGGCTTTTCTAGATACTTTCTCTTTACGAGTTTTAGGGTCTAAACCAAGGTACTTAATCATGAACACATCACCTATGTTTACTACATCGGCAACATTTTCTGTTCTTTCCCAAGCTAATTCCGAAACGTGAAGTAATACTTCGTTTCCGGGAGCATCAAGGTATTCTACAACTGCACCAAAATCTAGCATTTTGATTACTTTTACTTCGTAAGCTTCACCCATTTGTGGTTTGAAGGTAATCGATTGGATTTTGGCCAATACCGCTTCAATTCCAGCAGGATCAGTTCCAAGAATTTCGATAACTCCTTGTTCGTTTACTTCGTTGATTACGATAGTTGTTCCTGTAGCTTTTTGTAATTCTTGAATTACTTTACCACCAGGTCCAATCAAAGCACCAATAAAGTTACCAGGAATTGTTCTTGTGATAATTTTTGGAGCATAGGCTTTAACATCTGCTTTTGGAGCTGCTAAAGTACTGGTTAGAATTCCAAGGATATGCAAACGACCATCTCTGGCTTGAGCCAAAGCAGCTTCCATAATCTCGTATTTCAATCCGTCAATTTTGATATCCATTTGACAAGCCGTAATACCTTCAGAAGTTCCAGTTACCTTAAAGTCCATATCTCCCAAGTGATCTTCATCACCAAGAATATCAGATAAAACGGCAAAACGATCTCCATCAGTAATCAATCCCATTGCAATTCCAGAAACAGGACGTATCATTTGAATTCCAGCATCCATTAACGCTAATGTTCCAGCACAAACTGTTGCCATAGAAGATGAACCATTTGATTCTAATACTTCAGAAACAATTCTGATAGTATAAGGATTTTCAGCAGGAATCATGTTTTTCAAAGCACGTTGTGCTAAGTTTCCGTGACCAACTTCTCTTCTTGAAGTTCCTCTTAATGGACGAGCTTCTCCTGTAGAAAATGGGGGAAAATTATAATGCAAGTAGAATTTTTCTTCTCCTTGTTCAGATGGTGAATCAATTTGGTTTGCTTCTCTAGAAGTTCCTAAAGTTGCTGTTGCCAAAGCTTGAGTTTCTCCACGTGTAAACAATGCCGAACCGTGAACTGATGGTAAGTAATCTATTTCACACCAGATAGGTCTGATTTCTGTAGTTTTTCTTCCGTCAAGACGTGTTCCTAAATCTAGCGTTACATTACGAACTGCTTCTTTGTTAACTTTGTAGAAATATTTCCCTACTAAATCCCCGTTTTCTGCTAATTCTTCTTCTGTAAACAAGGCTTTAACTTCGTCTTTTACTTCTGCAAATGCAGCAGTTCTCTCTTGTTTAGAAGATCCAACTTTTGCGATATCATAAATTTTATCATATGCAGCTGCTTTTACTTTAGCGTAAATTGCATCGTCAGATTTTTCAGTTTCGTACGTACGAACTTCTTTTTTTCCAAATGCTGCTGCCAATCTTTCTTGTGCGGCAATTTGAACTTTAATGTGTTCGTGAGCAAATTTAATAGCTTCAACCATTTCTGCTTCTGAAATTTCTTTCATTTCACCTTCTACCATTGCGATAGAATCTGTTGAAGCGCCAATCATCATGTCGATGTCAGATAGTTCTAATTGTGCACGACTTGGATTGATAATAAATTTACCATCAATACGACCCACACGAGCTTCAGAAATTAAAGTTTCGAAAGGAATGTCAGATAAAGCTAATGCTGCTGAAGCTGCCAATCCTGCTAATGCATCAGGCATTACATCTTCGTCATGAGACATTAACTGAATCATAACTTGAACTTCAGCATGATAATCATCTGGGAAAAGGGGACGCAATACGCGGTCAACTAATCTCATTGTTAAAACTTCGTTATCGCTTGGACGAGCTTCTCTTTTGAAAAAACCACCAGGAAAACGCCCTGCTGCAGCAAATTTTTCACGATAATCTACCGTAAGTGGTAAAAAGTCGATACCTGGAGTTGCTTTTCTTGAAGATACTACTGTTCCTAA
Organism: Flavobacterium algoris; assembly: GCF_048158525.1. Classification (NCBI taxonomy): domain Bacteria; kingdom Pseudomonadati; phylum Bacteroidota; class Flavobacteriia; order Flavobacteriales; family Flavobacteriaceae; genus Flavobacterium; species Flavobacterium algoris. The sequence goes on along the minus strand of NZ_JBLNKT010000002.1, from coordinate 8,362 downwards.
AATAACAGTTTTGCCTATTCTTACTACTACAGCACCGTCAGCTTGTTTGGCTAAACGTCCTGTCTCGATTGAGATGCTTCTGCCATCTCCTAAATCGATGTTTTCTACAAATAATTGTGGAATCATAATTTTAATTCTCTTTAGATTAAACAATGGGTTTTAGTTGTGTTGTAGTTGTTGTTTTGCGTAGTTAATGCCTAAAACCCAATGAAAAACCAAACTTTTTTATTATTGTATATAAAAACAAAAAGAGGCACTTTCGCACCTCTTTTATATTGATTATTTTCTGATATTCAATACTTTGATAATCTCACGATATCTGTTGATTTCTGTTTTCTTCAAGTAGTCCAACAAAGATCTTCTTTTACCTACTAGCAATACTAATGAGCGCTCTGTGTTATAATCATGACGATTTTTTTTCAAGTGCTCTGTTAAATGGCTAATTCTGAAAGTGAACAAAGCAATTTGAGCTTCTGATTTTCCAGTGTTTGTTTTTTCTCCGTGTTTAGCGAAGATTTCTTCTTTAATCTCTTTAGTTAAATACATTCCAATATTTGTTTAATGATTTTTATGTATGTCATACAGCTATTGTAAGACGGGTGCAAAAGTAGAAAATAATTATCAATTATTAATTATGAATTGTAAATTATTTTAAATCTTAGTACAACTTCGCAATTTCTTCATTCACAAACTCGAGGAACTTTTCATCCTCTTTAGTGAATGGATCTATGACATGGCTGTCAATATCAATTTGTCCTATGTTTTCTCCGTTTACAAAAAGCGGCACTACGATCTCTGATTTTACAGTAAAACTACAAGCAATATAATTATCTTGCGCTGCAACGTCAGGAACTACAAAGTTTTCATTAGAAACGGCCACTTGTCCGCAAATTCCTTTTCCAAAAGGGATTACCGTATGATCTGTTTCTGCTCCTACATAAGGTCCTAAGTGTAATGTTTTGGATTCGTGGTTAGCAAAATAAAATCCAACCCAATTATAATAGTCAACGGAGTTACTAAGAAGCTCACAAATAGACAAGAGTTTTTCGTCTCTTGACTGCGTTGTATTTAAAGTGATTTCGGTTACTTTTGGTTGTAATTCTTGAAATGTCATGTTTTTATTTTTTATTTATGCAAAAGTATTTAAAGCCAGTTTTAAAAATTATATAAATTTGTTAAAAAATAGATTTTGAAAAAATATTTTATTCTCTACAAACCTTTTTTGTTTTTTCTGGCTACCTTTTTTTTGACTTACATTGCTCTTACCTTTTTGTATCAGGAATATCTTAATAGTTTTGGAGAAAATAAACTGGATAGAATTACCCAATTAGTGGGCCAGAATACAAAACAGGTTATGCAATTGTTTGATAAAAGCGCTACTGTTGAGGAAAATACTTTAGAACCTTATATTAAGTTGTTTTACAGTCAAAAATATGTAGCTAGAATTATTGAGGGTTGTAATGCCATTAGTGTTATCATTTTGTTTGTTGCTTTTATAGTTGCTTTTTCAGGAAAATTAAAAACAACGTTGCTTTTTATCTTTGCCGGAAGCGTACTTATTTATGTATTAAATGTATTTAGAATAGCAATTTTATGTTTTTTGATGTTTAATTATCCAAATCAAAAACAGTTTTTTCACGGAGTACTTTTTCCTTTATTTATATATGGTGTTGTTTTTATTTTATGGCTAATTTGGGTTAATAAATTTTCAAGATATGCTTCAAAAACTACTAAAGAATAAAGTTAGACTACTACAATTTATTGTTTTAGTTACATTGTTAGTGCTAATTCGTGCATTTGAAGATCAATTGTTTTACGATCCCTTTTTGGATTATTTCAAAAACGATTTTACTCATTTACCCTTACCCAATTTCAATTCATTTCAATTGTTTTTGGGATTGCTTTTTCGTTATACATTGAATACAGTGGTATCATTAGGGATAATTTATGTTCTTTTCAAAGATGTACAAATGGTGAAATTTGCTCTTGTTCTGTATTGTTTTTTCTTTATGGTATTAATTGCTGCTTTTTTCTATATAATTTTATTCATCAAAGGACATAATAATTTAGCATTGTTTTATGTTCGCCGATTTTTGATTCAACCCATTTTTGTTTTGTTATTTGTTCCGGGATTTTATTATCAAAAACAAAATAAGTAGTCTTTTTTATTTATCTTTAAGGTTGAATTTAATGATTTAATTTTCAACGAAATAAGGGTATGAAAATAGTAAAAAATTCCGGGGATATTGTTGAATTTAATGCCGAAAAATTAAAAAAATCCTTATTAAAATCAGGAGCCAATAGTGAAGTGGTTGAACGAATTTTGAAATCAATTCAAGGTGAAATCTACGAAGGAATTTCTACGAAGCATATTTATAAAATGGCTTTTGCGATGTTGAAAAAAACAGCTAATTCGCACGCAGCACGGTACAATCTAAGAGAAGCAATACGATTATTAGGACCAGCAGGTTTTTTCTTTGAAAAATACATAGCCCGACTTTTTTTGGAGGAACAATACGAAACCATAACTAATTTGACTTTACAAGGGGAATGCGTTTCGCATGAAATTGATGTTATAATCAAAAAAAATGGCACTATTGCGATGGTTGAATGTAAATATCATGCCGGTAGAGATGCTGCTTCTGATGTGAAAGTTCCTATGTATATCTTGTCTCGTTTTAATGATTTAAAAGGAAATAAGCATGCTGTTTTTGGCAAGGAAGAAATTATTTCAAAATGCTGGATTGTCACGAATAACAGGTTTACGACAGATGCTATCGATTTTGCCAGTTGTTCAGGATTGAATTTATTGAGCTGGAATTATCCCGAGGACAATAATTTAAAAACAAAAAATGACAGCAGTAATCTTTATCCCGTAACTTGTTTAACCACTTTGTCACTCGCCGAAAAGGATAAATTGTTAATCTTAGATGTCATTTTGGTGAAAGAGATTATAAATAATTCAGATTGTTTGAAAAAAATTGAATTGAGCACTAACCGAATTAAAAATGTATTGAAGGAAGCTTCGGATTTGTGTGGGTATATTTAAAAATAATAGGTTTTGGATTGTTTAATTTTAAATTCAAATCAAATGAAAATTAAATTTATTGGAGGCGCAGGAACTGTAACAGGTTCTAAAACATTAATTGAAAGCAACGGAATTAGAATTTTGATAGATTGCGGCCAATTTCAGGGGATTAAGCCTTTGCGCGAACTCAACTGGGAACCATTGCCTGTTTTGCCTTCAACTATAGATTTTGTTTTGTTAACTCATGGTCATTTAGATCATTGCGGCTGGTTGCCCAGATTGGTGGATCAAGGCTTTAAGGGGAAAATTTATTGTACAAGTCCTACTAAGGATGTCGCTAAGCTAATTTTATTGGATAGTGCTAAAATTCAAGAAGAAGAAGCCAAAAAAGCGAATGAAGGAAAATTTTCCAAACATGAAATTGCTCAACCTCTTTATACCGTAGTCCAAGCTGAAAAAGTTTTTCCGCTTTTTAGAGTTATTAAAACCAATGAAGCCATTCCTTTGGACGCTGAAATTAGCGCCGTTTACACTAATGCAGGACACATTATTGGCGCCTGTACAATTGAACTGCAGCTTGAGAATAAAATATTAGTTTTCTCAGGAGATATTGGACGAGATAATGATGCGCTTATGTATCCGCCAACAAAGCCAAAAAGAGGCGATTATATATTTCTTGAAAGTACCTATGGGAATCGGTTGCATCCGAATACAGATCCCAAAGACGAGTTGGAAATGTATATTAATAATGCTGTTCAAAAAGGCGGAACAATCATCATTCCTAGTTTTGCCGTAGAACGTGCGCAAAGTGTAATGTATCTATTATGGAAACTTAAAACGGAAGGAAGAATACCTAATATTCCTTATATCATTGATACTCCAATGGGAATAAGTGTTTTGGATATTTTTTCCAATAATAGAAAATGGCATAAATTACCAGAGCATGACTATGTTGAAATGTGTAATATGTTCACGATGATTGCAGAATATCAAGAAACCATTGAAACTATTTTTAATAAACAATCAAAAGTAGTTATTGCTGCTAGCGGAATGGTTACTGGCGGTAGAGTTCTCAGTTATTTGGAACGATATATTGGTTTACCCGAAACTACTGTGATTATTATTGGTTATCAAGCTGAAGGAACCCGCGGAAGAAAATTATTAGAGGGTGCCAAAGAAATTAAAATTCACGGTAAATATTATCCGGTGTTGGCTACTATATTAGAAATAGAAGGATTGTCTGCGCATGGTGATCAAAAAGACCTTCTGAATTGGCTGTCTGTTCTAGAAAATAAACCAAAAAAAGTGTTTTTAGTTCATGGAGAGAATGCACCAGCTGATGAACTTCGAATAAAAATTCAAGAAAAATATGGGTTTGATTGTAAAGTTCCTTTAATGGGGCAAGAGCTTGAGCTTTAATTTTTAACAGAAATTTGATTTATAGATTGATTAAATCACTAATTTTGCAAAATGAAATTCAAAAAGCACATTAGTATTCTTCTCGCTTTTTTCCTGTTGGTTTCCAATGTGGGATTGGCTTTTGATGTGCATTATTGTGGCAATGAAATCGCTTCAGTTTCTTTGAAAACGGACTTCTCATCTCAAAATTTTGAAAAAAAATGTTGTGATAAAGTCGAAAAAAAATCACCTTGTTGTAAAGATAAAGTGGTTCATTTTCAAAAGAAATCAGATAATATTCTTATAAAAGCATTTTCTTTAAATGCCGATGTGCCATTTTTAATAAAGGAATGGAATCCGATTGTTTTTTCTAAAGTTGCTGTTTTTAAAAATTTCGAAAATAACTCTTATTATTGCGATGCCCATTCGCCTCCACTTTTCAAGCTTTACAACCAATATATTTTCTACGCCTGATTTTAATGTTTTTTAAAAGTCAAATCATTTTATGTGATTTGAAATTACTTTTTATAAACATTAAAATATTTTGCCATGCAAAAAAAATTAACGCTGTTTGTTATTATTTTGTTCTCAATTCCGTTGTTTTCTCAAGAAAAACTGAATGAAGTCAAGGTGATAAAAAAGCAAAAAGGGATTCAAAAATCATTTACCGTAACAGGAAATACCACGCTAATTACAAGTAAGGAATTGCTTAAAGCGGCCTGCTGTAATCTTGCTGAAAGTTTTGAAACAAATCCGTCTATTGATGTCAGTTTCTCTGATGCTTTAACGGGGACTAAACAAATCAAAATGCTGGGATTGACCAGTCCGTACTTAATGATTACCGAAGAAAATATCCCATCAGTACGTGGTGCTTCACAAGCATACGGATTGTCATTTACTCCTGGAACTTGGGTAGAAAGTATTCAAATTACTAAAGGAACCGGAAGCGTAGTGAATGGATATGAAAGTATTTCGGGGCAAATTAATACGGAATTAATTAAACCGATTAATGATATTCCATTTTTCCTGAATGCCTATGGTTCGTCAGATTCGCGGTTTGAACTAAACACGCATTTCAATAGAAAAATATCCGATAAATGGAGCAGCAGCCTGTTTCTTCACGGGAATACAAGAGTTGCTAAAACAGACATGAATAATGATGGATTCTTGGATAATCCATTGACCAAACAAATCAATATTCTCAATAGATACCAATATTACAATGCCGAAAAAGGCTTGGTGAGTTTTATCAATTTCAGGTATATGAATGATAAAAAACAAACCGGAGAGTTGGACTTTAATCCAGATAAAGACAAAGGGACAACCAATTATTGGGGTTCAGAAATCAACACGGAGCGATTGGATGTTGCTACAAAAGTGGGGTATGTTTTTAAAGATTTGCCTTATCAGAGTATTGGTTTTCAGAATGCTTTTAACAGCCATAATCAACAATCATATTTTGGTTTGAATCAATACAATATTAAGCAAAGCAGTTATTATTCGAACTTGATTTTCAATTCAATTATCAGTAACACGATGAATAAGTTTGCTGCAGGTTTGAATTTCACGTATGATAAATATCAAGAATTTGTCAATATAAATGATTATAGTAGAATTGATAATTCAGTGGGTGCTTTTTTTGAATATACATATGATAATGCCGATAATTTTAGCATTATTCTGGGAGGAAGAATTGATAATCACAATCGTTTAGGAACATTTTTAACCCCACGATTGCATGTGCGATACAATCCTTGGGAGAAAGGAGTTTTACGATTTTCAGCAGGTAGAGGAAAGCGAAGTGCTAATATTTTTGCTGAAAATCAACAACTTTTTGCCAGTTCAAGAACATTTGATATTTTAGATTCCAACGGTAAAATATATGGATTGAACCCAGAAATCGCATGGAATTATGGGGTGAGTTTTTCTCAGAAATTCATGCTCTTCGGCAAAAGTGCGGATGCGGGGTTTGATTTTTATAGTACGGATTTCCAAAATCAGGTTGTTGTGGATGTGATGCAAAGTCCGCAACAAGTTTTGTTTTATAATTTAAATGGGAAGTCGGTTGCTAATAGTTTGCAACTGGAATTCAATTATGAAATTTTGGATCATTTGAATTTTCGTTCGGCCTATAAATTTTATGATGTAAGGACGGATTATATTTCTGGAAATTATCAAAAACCATTGCAGGCTAAACACAGAGTTTTTGGAAATTTAGAATACGAAACTCATATTGGAGAAAAGGGAAAACAATGGAAATTTGATTGTACTTTCAATTGGATTGGAAAACAGCAATTGCCAAATACAGCAAATAATCCCATAAATGATAGATTGCCAGAATTTTCGCCTTCTTATTCGTTGATGAACACTCAAATTACAAGAGTTTTTTCTGCTACATTTGAAGTGTACGTAGGTGGAGAAAATATTGGTAACTATACTCAGGAAAAAGTGATACTTGGTTCTGATAATCCTTTTGGACCAAATTTTGATACTTCAATTGTGTATGCACCTGTTTTTGGACAAATGTATTATGCGGGATTGCGATTCAAAATAAAATAGGCTCGGGATGAAAATTTATTAATCACTATAAAGAAGTAAAAATGAAAAATATAATTTTAATACTAATGGTTAGTTTTCTTGGATTTGCTGTTCAGGCTCAAGAGAAAAAGAATAAAAATGCCCATTACACAACTGAAGTAAATGGGATTTGTGAACAATGTCAAAAACGAATTCAAAAAGCAGCCTTTTCCGTTTCTGGAGTTAAATCAGCAATTTGGAGTATAGAAACACATCAATTGAGTTTGATTTTGAATGAAGAAAAGTGTTCTCCCTTAGATGTGAAAAAAGCTATTGCAAAAGAGGGACATGATACTGATGAGGTAAAGGCAATAAAAGAGGATTATGATAATCTTCATAGCTGTTGTAAATATGAACGATTGTAATTTTAAAGTCCAAAATGAAAATTTTGGACTTTTTTTAATTTAAGATTTAAAGGATTTATAATCTTCATTACCGCATTTTAAAGCGTTAATTAAACTTTAAAATGCGGCAATAAATTGCGGTTAAGCTAAATTATTCTTACTTTCACGACCAATAAATTTAATTACAAATCGTTTTATGAATAATTTTGATTGGACACAATTACTTAATCCTGAATTTTATATTACCCTTCAAATAGGAGGAGTTCAAATAGGTTTGTATATCGTTTTATTTATAATTTTTGCCGAAACTGGTCTTTTTGCCGGTTTTTTTCTTCCTGGAGACAGTTTGCTTTTTCTTGCGGGAATTTACGGTAAAGAGTTGGTTCAAAATATGGTTACTATAGAAAGTAATTTTATTAATGTTACTATATTGTCGTTATTGGTTGCCGCCGCAGGAATTGTGGGTAATATGGTTGGCTATTGGTTTGGAGCAAAAAGTGGGTATTATTTATTTAAAAAAGAAGATACTTTTTGGTTCAAGAAAAAATACCTTTTGCAATCAAAAGATTTTTTCGAAAAATATGGTGGGAAAGCCATAATATTTGCTCGTTTTTTACCAATTTTTAGAACTTTTGCACCAATTGTAGCTGGAATTGTCTCTATGGATAAAAGTAAATTTATGTTCTTCAATGTTTTGAGTTCTTTTTTATGGTCCTTTATTTTGATTTTCTCCGGGCATTATTTGTACGGGATCTTTTTAGAGAAATTTGGAATTAATTTGAAAGAACATATTGAATATATTATAATAATCATTGTTCTTATTACTACAGTTCCAGTATTATTCAAGCTTTTGAAAAAAAGGGTTCATATCAAATAATCATTAACACGCATAAACAAAAAGAGGCTGTCCGAAAAGTAATTTTCGGGCAGTTTTTTTTGTTTATTACTTTGATTCTTCGTATTTTTAAGTACCAAAATCAGCGATTATGCAGCCAGTTTTTAAACCTCATTCGGT